>JAAVDU010000007.1 GCA_014801605.1 Bacteroides sp. | reverse complement strand
GATCCAGACAGAATATAAGGTAGAGGGTGACCTCCGTTCNGAGATCCAGCTCAACATCAAGCGTCTNATGGATATCGGTTGCTANNGNGGCATCCGTCANCGTATCGGACTTCCNGTAAGAGGCCAGAGCACCAAGAACAACGCNCGTACCCGCAAGGGCCGNAAGAAAACAGTNGCTAACAAGAAGAAAGCTACTAAATAAAATTAAAGTATGGCAAAGAAGACAGTCGCAGCTAAAAAGAGGAATGTCAANGTTGACGCCAACGGTCAGCTTCATGTGCATAGCTCTTTCAACAACATTATCGTTTGCCTTGCCAACNGCGAGGGTCAGGTTATCTCCTGGAGCTCCGCAGGCAAGATGGGCTTCAGAGGCAGCAAGAAGAACACNCCNTATGCTGCNCAGATGGCCGCACAGGATTGTGCCAAGGTGGCATACGACCTTGGCCTGCGCAAGGTGAAAGCCTATGTGAAGGGTCCCGGCAACGGACGTGAGAGTGCAATCCGCACCGTACACGGCGCCGGCATCGAGGTGACAGAGATCGTTGACGTAACACCGCTTCCGCACAACGGATGTCGTCCTCCCAAAAGACGTAGAGTATAATATTTTACAAAAAGACCCTCACGCCCTGCCCTGAATGCGAATAGACCACCCCTGTATCTTTCTCTCGGTGGTCGCGGCTGCGCTAAGGGGCAGGACCGGAAGGCCCACTTTAATTAAACATCAGAATAATCAGAAATGGCAAGATATACAGGCCCAAAGACAAAAATCGCCCGCAAATTCGGCGAGGCTATTTATGGTGAGGATAAGGTTCTGGCAAAGAAGAACTATCCACCGGGACAGCATGGCGCCAACCGTCGCAGAAAGACTTCGGAGTATGGCAACCAGCTCAAAGAGAAACAGAAGGCTAAATACATGTACGGTGTGCTCGAGCGTCAGTTCCGCAACCTCTTCGAGAAGGCAGCACGCACCAAGGGTATCACCGGTGAGGTACTTCTTCAGCTTCTCGAAAGCCGTCTTGACAATGTGGTATACCGTCTGGGCATCGCACCCAGCCGTCCCGCAGCCCGTCAGCTCGTGCTTCACAAACACATCACAGTCAACGGAAGCGTTGTCAATATCCCCTCTTACCACGTTAAGCCGGGCGATATCGTAGGTGTTCGCGAGAAGTCAAAGTCTCTGGAGGTCATCGCTGACTGTCTGGCCGGCTTCAACCACAGCAAATATCCCTGGATCGAATGGGATGAGAGCAAGAAGAATGGCCGTTTCCTCCATGTCCCCCAGCGTGAAGACATTCCCGAGACAATCAAGGAACAGTTGATCGTTGAGTTGTATTCTAAATAATAAACAATAGAAACCCATGCCAATATTAGCATTTCAGAAACCCGACAAGGTCATCATGCTTGAGGCCGACAATAGATTCGGCAAGTTTGAATTCCGGCCTCTGGAGCCCGGCTACGGCCAGACCATAGGCAACGCATTGCGCAGAATTCTGCTGTCGTCGTTGAATGGCTTCGCAATCTGCTCGATCAGAATCGACGGTGTTGCCCATGAATTAGACACCATCCCGGGTGTAAAACAGGATGTGACCAACATCATCCTCAACCTCAAACAGGTTAGATTCAAGCAGCTCACCGAAGATCTTGAAACTGAAAAGGCAGTTGTCACAGTGTCGGGTACGGATGTGCTTAAGGCAGGCGATCTGGGCAAGGTATTGTCAGGATTCGAGGTGCTCAATCCGGAACTTGTAATCTGCGAGCTTGACCCCGCTTATGGATTCCAGATGGAATTCACCATCAACAAGGGGCGTGGTTGGGTGCCGGCAGATGAGAACCGTGAGCTCCTCACGGATGCCGACCCCAGTGTGATCGCAATCGACTCCATCTATACTCCCGTCAAGAACGTGAAGTATGCAGTGGAGAATTATCGCGTAGAGCAGAAGACCGACTATGAGAAGCTGATAATCGAGGTGCTTACCGACGGCTCAATCAAGCCTCAGGATGCACTTAAGGAGGCAGCAAAAATCCTCATCCACCACTTCATGCTCTTCAGCGATGAGAAGATCGCACTCGAGACTCCGAAAGAGAATGAGGTCGATGAGTTTGACGAGGAAGTGCTTCATATGCGCCAGCTCCTCAAGAGCAAGCTCACCGATATGGACCTTTCCGTACGAGCCCTCAACTGCCTTAAGAGCGCCGAGGTTGAGACACTTGGTGAACTCGTGGTGTTCAATAAGAACGACCTGCTTAAGTTCAGAAACTTCGGCAAGAAGTCGCTTACAGAACTCGATGAGCTTCTCGCAAGCCTGAACCTCTCCTTTGGGATGGATATTTCAAAATATAAATTAGATAAAGACTAAACAACGATGAGACACAATAAAAAATTCAACCACCTCGGTCGTAAAAAAGGTCACCGCGAGGCCCTTCTCCGCAACCTTGGAATTTCTCTTATCATGCATAAGAGAATTTTCACGACTCTGGCCAAGGCTAAGGCATTGCGCGTCTATGTTGAGCCTATCATCACCATGTCGAAGAAAGACGACATGTCAAACCGCCACCTTGTCTTCAGCTATCTTCAGAACAAGGAAGCGGTTAAGGAGATTTTCGGCGTGGTTGCCGATAAAGTCGCTGACCGTCCCGGCGGTTACACCCGCATCCTCAAGACCGGTCACCGTCTTGGCGATAACGCCGAGATGGCAATGATNGAGCTCGTAGACTTCAACGAGGCACTTCTTGAGAACAACGGTGGCAAGAAGGAGAAATCCACACGCCGCAGCCGTCGCAAGANGAGCGCAGCTCCCGCAGCAGAGGCTCCCGCAGCTGAAGCTCCGGCAACAGAGGCACCCGCCGAAGAGCCCAAGGCAGAGTAATATTTAGCCATACAAAATATCAGAAAGCAAACGCGATTGTCATTTCGGCAGTCGCGTTTGTTTTTTTCTCATTTTTTTATTAATTTTGCCTATATATAACGACTCGTCGTCGCGTGTTCAATTCAAGNCTCTCTCCCACAAATCCTATAACCTGTTTTACTTAAATACCCTGAATATGTCGATTCCGGAGACAATACACTTGAGCGCTTGGCTGGCAGCNTTGATAGTGGCTTTATATGCCACTATGATCATCGCCTCCGTTGTGGTGGTGCTTCGGGAAAACCGCAATCCTATCAGGGCTATGGCCTGGGTGATGGCTTTGATTTTCCTNCCGGGTGTAGGACTTGTATTCTATCTCTTTTTCGGCCGNAGCCTTAAAGGGCTACATATGATATCGCGCCACAACAAGCGCAGGCTGATGCACGACCACACNCCGCGNAAGGTGGATATAAATGCCCTTGAGATGCCTTCAGAGCATAGAACNATTGTGAAATTGGCACACACTCTCTGCCGCGCACCTTTCTCTGCCAATAATGAGATTGCGGTGTTCACCACNGGAAGNGAGAAATTCGATTCGCTTATAAGAGATCTTGAAAACGCCCGGACATCAATACTCTTTCAATATTATATTTTCCTTGATGATAACATCGGCAACCGCATAGCGGATATCCTGAAGAGGAAGGCCAAGGAGGGATTGACAGTAAAGGTGATATATGACCATGTGGGGAGTTTCTCGGCCAGAAACCGTTTTTTCAAACGTATGAANGANGCGGGAGTAGACACNCACCCCTTCTTTAAAGTGACCTTCCCTCAGCTTGCCAACCGCATAAACTGGCGNAANCACAGGAAGATAGTGGTGATAGATTCCGAGATCGGTTATATAGGGGGTATGAATATCGCCGACAGGTATCTTGAGGGTCCTGCCAACGGTGAGGTATGGCGTGATACGCATTTCAGGGTGAAGGGGGATATTGTGGAATCGCTCATCTACTCCTTTACAATAGATTGGAACTTCCTGAAGAAGCAACCGGAGCTTCCGAAGCATATTTCCGTCCCCACCGGGGAGGTGCATGGTGCCGGAATGCAGCTTGTGACGAGCGGACCGACCGAGAGCTGGAACAATCTTTCATTGGTTTTTCTCAGAGCCATAGCCTCGGCAAAACGGTCGATATACATACAGACTCCCTATTTCCTGCCTACGGATGCGTTGCTTGCCGCTCTTCAGGCAGCCGCCTTGGCAAAAGTGGATGTGAGGATCATGATGCCGCAAAAGACCGACAGCGTCCTTCTTCACTACGCCTCCTTCTCCTACATCACACAATGCCTTAAGGCCGGAATAAAGGTATATCTTTACGAACCCGGTATGCTTCACGCCAAAGTCATGATCATTGACGACGCTTTTGTAACNGCCGGCTCCACTAATTTCGATTTCAGAAGTTTTGAGAACAATTTCGAGTGCAACCTGATGATCTACGACCGGGAGCAGAACNGNAAAATGCGCGACATCTTCTTCAAGGATCTTGGTCAGTGCCGNAAGCTCACCCTNCCGGAATGGAAGAAGCGACGCATCACGCAGAGATTTCTTGAATCAGTGCTTCGNCTTGTAGCCCCGATTCTCTGACCGATCCTCGTAACNTCCGATTCTCTGACCNNANTATCAGCGGTCGTTATTCTGACGGAGCCACTCCTCGGCGGTAAGGGAGAGTTCATTATACCATTCCTCACCGAATTTCCGGATAAGGGGCTCCTTGAGAAACTGATAAGCGCGCACACCCTCCTTACGCCCTTTAATCTCGGCACATTTGCAGATTTTCCACCGGTGAAGGTTTACGGCAATCATATCTCCCCCGAGTTTCTTAAGCCTTACCGGATAAAGATGGCAGGAGGAGGGTTTGAGCTGCGGGAGTTTACCCTCGCGAAAAGCCTTTTCAAGCGCACAAAGACATTTACCACCTTCAGCATAACAAGTGTAGACGCAATCACGTCCCTCTACAATCTGGGTGACGAGATCGCCGTCGGGGTCGGTGTAGGCCGAACCCTCCTCCTTTATGGTAAGCCGGGCCTGAGGATTCAATAAAGGGAGAATTTCATTCATGTGGCTGTCGATTTCGCGGCGTTCCTCCTCTAAGAGAGGAGCTCCGGCATCTCCGTCTATACAGCATTGACCGAGACACACATCAAGATCGCAGACAAAAAATCGCTCGATAAGGTCAAGCGAAACCAATGTATTCTTAATTACAAGCATATTGTTTCTTTGATGTTTAACATTATAGTCTGAGGTATCTATTTCCTCTTCATAAGGCCGGATCTCCGGATAAACCCCCGGCTTATAATAAACGAAAAAGTGAACTAATTTCACAATCAGCTCACTCAATCTTTTTGCTTAACTAAATAAATTCTTACATGTTAGGGTAATAGATACCTATATTTCTCTGCAAAGTTACAACAAAATTTGTTAACATGCGGCATATTCATGTAAGATTAATTGTTAAATATAGTTAAACTATCTTTTCAGTTATTCCCGGGAGTCTTCGATCCCGATTTAACGAGGGTAGCAGCTACCGACGGAGAGAGAGGGGTCAGGGAGCGATAAACGATGTCGAGCCTATGAGGCGGTCGGCTCTCGCTCCCGGAGGGCACCAGAACACCTTCACCTGATATTCATTGCGTGTCTCGTGATGGTTTCCCTCCACGAGGGATATGTCGGGAGTCCCGGAGCCGGATTTCGGCAATACTGCATATTGATAGTTGTAGCTCCCCTGCTTCAGAGGAATCTCTGCAGTATATTGGCGCGATGTATAGTCGTAAGTCATTTTGTTGCGTTCGTCAAAGCGGTGAAGGGTGAAATCTCCGTCGACATATACATCCCCACCTATGGCTTCGGGAGCATCAAGTGTGAAATGAACAGTGACATAATCCGCTCCCAGGTCAGGGTCGGTGGCATTATATTCATCTATCATATAACGCCCCTGCTGTGTGCGGTCGTATGAATAGGCGGTCTCGTTCCTATTCTCATCCACACTGAGATAGGCGTGCCAGTTGCTACCTCCGAAGCGAACGGAATCGACATGCATTCCGGGGTAGTCCACTCTCACTGTCTCAAACCTCCGGTATTCATTTCCCCCACCGAAAATAAGATTAGGATCATGCTCGAAGATGACATGCTGCCCATCCACTCTCAGAGGGTGAGTTACNCTGCGCATGGTCTCGGGCCGGTTGTTCTGAGTCACCGTCACGATCAGATCCTGATAGGGATTCTTAACCGACAGGGCTGAGAGATCGATGTCAAGGTCGATCTGCTGCCATTCCGTATTGTAGCCNCGGTCGGTACGGGTAGTCATGCGTGGATTTATAACGGCGGAGTTCTCAGTGACACTGAAACGAGTCTGAAAAAGCAGATCGTCCGGATTATCCTCCTCAAACACCTGTAGAAGATAATTGCCGCCGGCGATTATTCTGAGATCATCATTGGGAATGACAATCCTGTAGTTGACATAATGCACATAAGTATTTGAGGAATAGGCGAAATCCGTGATTGATGCTTCGTTGAAACCATCCACATATTCCGATTCGAGAAGGCGGGAGGGTTGCCAGTCGGCNTTGCAATGCAGCAGGCGATACCGGAGATAACGGTGGGCATCGCCGATAATGTCGAAACTGACCACCAGCATATCGTCGCTTGCCGGTCTGATCACGGGGGGAGCCATGAAATCGTCGGGATTCCTCACGCTGACCGTCTTAACATCAGGATCNAANATCCGTTCGGTAGTGTCGGTTGCGGCCCGGACTATTCCCGAGTATGATAAAAAGATGGAGAGGAGGGGTAATATCTTTTTCACCATATGATAGGGGATTTGCCGTGGGCCACGAGATAATCGTTGGCCTGAGTGAAATGATGGTTGCCGAAGAACCCCCTGTGGGCTGAGAGTGGGGAGGGGTGGGGTGATGTCAGCACNAGATGTCGGTTGCGGTCGATGCCGGCTCCCTTTCTGATNGCNTCGCTCCCCCAAAGGAGAAATACAAGATTGTCGCGGCTTGAGGCNAGCGCTCTCACGGCGGCATCGGTGAATCTCTCCCATCCGATTCCGGAATGAGATTTAGGCTGATGTTCCTTGACGGTGAGAGCTGAATTGAGAAGCAGCACCCCCTGAGCGGCCCATCTTGAGAGGTCGCCGTCAGGAGGAATCGGGGCCCCGGTATCGGCTGCCACCTCCTTGAAGATGTTTACGAGAGAGGGGGGAGGTGTCACACCGGGGGATACCGAGAAACATAGACCGTTGGCCTGTCCCGGCCCATGATAGGGGTCCTGACCTATGATCACCACTTTTGTATCGTCGAAAGGGGAGGCGTCGAAAGCTGCGAAGATCTTGTTGCCCGGAGGATAGACGTTGATCGTCGGATCGGCATAATCCTGTCGGACTCTGTCGGTGAGAGCCTTGAAGTAATCTTTATCAAATTCACTTTGGAGATGTTGTTTCCAACCCTCCTCAATCTTTACATTCATCAGTGACAATATTGTTTGTGACAGCTGTTTATTCCCGTGAAAAGCGGGGAGCGACAGCTGCATATAACTTTTTTAGAATCTTGAGTTGCAAAGTTCGTAAAAAATATTTAACTTTGCAATATCAATATGACCGGAGAGTCTGTTGAGTCATAAAAAGAGGTCTCCATAGTTCAATGGATAGAATATCGGATTCCGGTTCCGACGATTAGGGTTCGACTCCCTATGGAGATACAGTCCAAACTCTTAATCTGCCTGCCGAAGGGAGATTAAGAGTTTCTTTATATAATGGCAAAGGGTAGTACAGCCGAACTATAGCGGCTACGCGATTGTTTAAAATGCAACACACCGAAAAACCATGTACATTTACCGTAGCCAATTATTCCGACTCGTCATGCTGCTGTCGATCACAGCGGCNTTCTTTTGTATGATGGTTTTTTCCTCGTGTGTCCATAAAGATATAGAGTGGCCTTCGACAACACATCTATCCGTGGAATTCGATTGGGGGCGCGCTTCCGGAGCGGAGGTGGATGGCATGACCCTTTATTTCTTCCCTGCCGACAATCATTCCAAGCTATGGCGCTTCGACATAGCGGGTGGTAAAGGGGGCCCTTTGGAACTACCTCCGGGACACTACAGCCTGATAGCTGTCAACAATGACTTGCGGGGCGTCACTTTCAGTGGCACAGATAGTTATTCTCTTCTGCAGGCTAACGCACGCCCATATGCCGCCGACACACTCACACTATCCACAGGTATGCTCTATGCGGCATCCTTTCCCTCGGTGAGGGTGGGCTACAGCGGAGTTGATTATACCGATAGTTCAGGCAGGAATGTCACATCGCCGGAGGGTATAATCCGGGCTTTTCCGGATTCCCTCGCGACGGTCTATCATATCCGCATCGATTCTGTGAGCGGAGCTGAACGTATACGCTCGGCGCGGGCAGTGCTTTGCGGAGTGGCAGCCTCTGTGGCGATATCATCGTGTGCCAATTCCTCAGCAAGCTGCGCCGCAGATTTCGCAATCCCCCTGACCGGAGGTGCCACCTCCACAACNTTGACTACCTCCGAGGCTGCTTTCGGTGTCCCTGACATACCGACTCCGCAGTTTACCCTCANAATCGTGGTGACCACCNCCCACGCGGTGTACGAAAAAAACTTTGATGTTACCGGGCAGGTGTTGAACAGTGGCAACAACCGGAATGTTTATATCCATATAAGCGGTATCAATATTCCGGCAGCCGATCCTCCGTCGGGAGATCCCGATGTTGGTATAAACGTTGGTGTAGACGGCTGGCAGGTAATAGAAATAACCTATTCTTAAACTCCTCCCTGAATAAGATTGCTTCACATTTACGTGAGGCTTGACAAGAGAAAAACATTCTAAACAATCACTGATATGAAAACACACTCCCACGCTATTGCTGCGACAGCTCTCCTTACAGCCGCCTCATTTCTGGCATTGGCCTCATGTTCCGAGAACGCCGATCCGGAAGCCCCTGAATCCGTTTCCGACAATGCAATCCGTTTTGCGGCCAACACCGAGTTCTCGCGTGCCGGCGATATCACCACCAATAACCTCAACTCCTTCAATGTATATGCCTATACAGGCGACAGCACNACGCCCAATATCTTCATGAACAATGTGGTGGTGAACAAGACAACTTCGAACACCTGGACCTATTCGCCGATAAAATACTGGCCATCAAATATAAAGGTGGATTTCTATGCGTTCGCACCCGCATGGTGGCTCGATGGCTTCACCCCACTCGGCGGGGTGCCCTATACCGCCTCTCCGGGGGTGCAGGATCTGATATATGCCGTCAGCCCCGACCTTTCCGGTTCTGCCGGTATGGCCAATGCACAGGTCCTTTTCAACTTCCGCCATGCTCTGTCGAAAATCACCGTCAAGATGAGTTCGACCAACACACATCTATTGGTGAAGGTCACCAATGTGGCGCTCTCATATATTATGACGAAAGGGAATTTCCACTTCCCGGCTGAGTCGACTGCCGACCCGATGTCGGCCGAGACTGTCGGAACGTGGAGCGACCAGAATTCACCCTCACCATACATTCTGCACATGAGCCAGAGTCCNGAAGATATTATCACCCTGACCTCCACCGCCACCGATATGGGGACAACAACCATTCCGGGCTCACGTTACCTGATTCCGCAGGAACTTACATGGCGTAACAACGGAGGTGTAGCCGATACATACATCGCCATGATGTGTTCTGTCTATGATGCCGACACCGGCAGCAAACTATGGCCTAATGAGAATACTCCCAAGGAGAATATAGTGGAGGGGAGTACATTCGGCGACGGAATCCTGAAATTTCCTCTCTCCACAAGTGCCTTCCATGAGTGGAAAGCCGGTTATCACTATGTCTACAATCTCATAATCAATTCCAACGAGGATATGGGAGCGATAGAGTTCGGAGCTCCGTCGGTAGACACATATGTCGACGTAGAGACGTCGTATCAATAATCATCTGCCACTGCAAGACATATTCAGGCCTGACGTTATCAGTAGATATCGTCAGGCCTTTTGTCAGGAGCGGGGTGTATTGTCGATGTGCTTGATGATACGGGCCGGATTGCCTGCCACCACCACATCGGAGGGGATATCCTTTGTGACTACACTTCCGGCTCCTACCACCACATTGTCGCCTATGGTCACACCCGGCAATATCGTGGATGAGCCGCCAATCCATACATTGTTGCCTATGGTGACAGGTTCGGCCCATTCTATCAATTCGTTGCGAGGTATAGCCTCAAGGGGATGACAGGCTGTGTAGATGCTTACGTTAGGCCCGATAAATACATTGTCGCCCATACGGACTTCGGCTTCATCAAGGATAGTGAGATTGAAATTGGCAAAGAAATTTTCTCCAATATATATGTTGCAGCCGTAGTCGCATCTGAAGGGCTGATTGAAATGAAACCGGTCGCCATGGGCGCCAAGCAGATCGTGGATGATAGCCCTCATTCTTTCATTGTCCGACGGGCGGGCATTATTGAATTCCCAAAGTTTTTCGCGGGTGATTTCAAGCCCGCGAATCAGTGCGGGGTGAGAGGCATAATATTCCTTGCCTGAAAGCATGGCCTCCCAGATCTCTTCATTTGTCATTTCATTCATAATCATTTTCTTAAATAGTGTATCCATGCGAATCTCCGACGGCGCGACAGATAGCCGAGATCGTGTCCGCGGGCATAAGCCTCACGTTCGAAGGAGATGTTCTCGTAGGCCATTTGCTGATTGCGGTATTGCAGAAGGCGAAACAGCCATTCAATGATATAGAGCAGATAGAAGGGGAGATAGAGAAGCTCACGCTGCTGGGCATCGTGGATGCGCTCATGATTGATGACAAAGCGATCGATCCACGAGGCATCTCTCGTGAAATAAAGCCCGAACAGATTCAGGCAATATCCTTTTCTCATCCAGCGTGTCACAATCACTCTACCCATTATTTCATCTGCAATAACTTATATACATGAGATTATATATATGAAACGCAAAAAAGGGAAGCGTCCGTATCTGGCTGATGCGGACGCTTCCCTTTTTTATCGTAATGTGTATNGGTCANGGTTTGGCAAGGATGAGGGCNGAGTAGGGGGCGAGAGTAATCTTACCCCCTTTTGAGGTGCCGAGTCCTCCGGTGGGAGAGATCTTNCCATCCCGGGCCACAATCATCCAGTCGCCTTTGGCCACATTCACAGTCTGAGCCTCGGAGGCACCGTTGAATACCACCTTAATCTCCTCCCATTCGTCGCCGTTNGCATGGTTTTTAAGAGAATANGAGATCANATTGGGGGTCTTGGAGGAATCGATCTTGTCGAATTTCAAGTTTTTGGCGATATCCTCCGCTGTGGTCATGCGGAAAGCGGGATGGCTCTTNCGCAGCTCGATAAGCCCNTTGTAATAGTCAAACTGGTCGCGGTATTTCGACTTATTCTCCCAGTTGATCGCGTTGATGGAGTCAGGACTCTTGTAAGAGTTGTGTACCCCCTGCTTGTCGCGGAACACCTCCTCGCCGGCAAACATGAAAGGTGTGCCCTGAGATGTGAAGACTATGGTCTGCGCCAGTTTGGCGGCATCGAGCATATTCTTCTCCGGCTCCCCCTCCATCGANTTGCGGAGCTTGTCGGTGAGAGTGAGGTCGTCGTGACACGACACATAGTTGACAATCATCTCAGGCGACTTCGCATAAGGNAATTTGGAATTGTTCCCCTTTGAATAGTCCACCTGCGGATGGGCTGTGGCGGCCACTATGCCGATTTTCACAGTCTCCTCATTGCCCGGTTTGCCGGTGGCAAACCCACGGTCGGCGGCATTAGTGTAATGTCCCTTCACGGCATCGCGGAGATCGTCGGAGAATACGGCGATGTCGGTCATNTTGCTTACATTCTCCTTCAAGGCCCTGCGGTCGACAGCGAGAGGGGAATCGCCGGCTGTCCACCCCTCACCATATACGAATATCGAGGGATTGANCTTCTTCAGTTCCTCGGCCACCTGATTCATGGTCTCGGTGTCGTGAATAGCCATGAGGTCGAAACGGAATCCGTCGATATGGTATTCATCAGCCCAGTATTTTGTGGAGTTGATGATATAATCGCGCATCTGCTGAAGGTCGGATGCAGTCTCGTTGCCNCATCCGGATGCGTCGGAATATCTGCCGTCGTCCCAATGGCGGTGGTAATATCCGGGAGCGGTGAGTTCGAAGTTCGAGCCGTCGTTGTCGGCGGTATGGTTATACACCACATCCATGATTACGCCGATTCCGGCATCGTGGAGAGCCTTCACCATCTCCTTCATCTCCTTCACACGGGTGGCGGGATCGGAGGGATTGGTGGAGTAGGAGCCCTCGGGTGCATTATAGTTGAGGGGGTCGTAGCCCCAGTTATAAGTATTCTGCTGCAGATTCATCTCATCCACAGAGTTGTAGTCGTAAGAGGGGAGGATATGCACATGAGTGACTCCCAACTCCTTGAGATGGTCGATTCCTGTCTTCTCACCAAGCGGAGTGACGGTTCCCTCCTCTGTGAGGGCGAGAAACTTACCCTTATTGGCGATACCGGAAGAGGGATCCATCGACATGTCGCGGTGGTGCATCTCATATACGATGACGTCAGAGAAATTCTTTACCTCGGGTCCCTTGTCGGAGTCCCATCCCGCGGGGTTGGTTTTGGCGAAATCTATGATGGCGGCACGTTTACCGTTCACCCCTACGGCCTTTGCCCAGACTCCCGGGGTCTCATCTTTCCATTTGCCGTCCCATTTTATCTGGAAAGTGTAGAACTTCCCATATAGTTTCTGAGGGACAGAAGCGGTCCATGTGCCGGTAGCGGGGTCGGCTTTCATATTTATTGTCTCATATGGAGAGCCGGTATGTCCGGAGTCATATAGATTTACACGCGCCTCCTGAGCCTTTGGGCTCCATAGACGGAAGTGTGTGCCTGAATTGTCTACGAGCAGTTCGAGGTCATCGCCGTTATAAGTGGGATATTCCACAAACTGAGAGTCATACGTGCTTTGCGCCATGACGGAAGAGGAGGCGGCAATCGCACCGGAAGCCAGGATGGCCGCCGACATAAAGCCTGAAATATTTTTGAGTTTCATGCAAAAAACATGTAAGAATAAAAAGTTGATGCAAAAAAGAGTCTTTTCGATTCCGGAGGATGGTCGGTCATCGCATGCCGGAAGAGATGTTATCTCATTTAGATAACGTAAAAAAGTGGGGGCGACATACACTGTCGGTTCAAAAAACGAATCAAAAATAATTAAAATATATGAATGTGGGCAGCGATTTGCGGGAGTGGGAAATTTTTATTAACTTTGCAACGCTTTTCGCGAAAGGTGAGTCGCGGGGGAGAGATCCGCGGCCTATAGCTTTTCAAACAAAAGTATTCTATATTTTAATCAACANATTAAACTCTCACAACTATGCATCTTTCAACAGAAGAGAAGCAGGCCATCTTCGAGAAATATGGCCAGGGCAAGAACGACACAGGCAGCCCCGAAAGCCAGATCGCACTTTTCTCGGTACGTATCAAGCACCTCACCGAGCATCTGAAGAACAACCACAAGGACTACGCTACAGCACGTGCGCTCAAGATGCTCGTAGGCCAGCGTCGTTCACTTCTCGACTATCTGATCCGCAAGGACATCAACCGCTACCGCGCCATCATCGCTAAGAAAGAGCTCGGTATCCGCAAGTAATCTCGGAAGCACGCCGGCGAGAATCCGTCGGCAGAGAAAGAGAACGAAAAAACATCCCCTGCAGGAGANTTCTCCGGCAGGGGATGTTTCGTCAGTAAGGAGAGAGAAAGAGCAGAGCAGAAATAAGGCGACCTTCCCGAGGTCGCCTGTGTTGTTGTTGATAATAGCGGTGGGGAAGAAACTGTTTGGTTCCGTGTCGCCCGATGGCATCTCTTGCGCCCTGACTGCAAGCGGCTTCGCGCCGAAGGAGTGAGACCCGCCTTCGATACCTTGGAGACATCGGGTGTCTGCGCTAAAGACACCGACCCGTTCCGCGGTCGTCAGACAAATTCAATTATTGCACCGGAGGCTCCCGGGGGAGCGGCTCCTTTCATTTTTCCTGTTGAAGAGGCTTTCATCCCTCTTTGTCTTTATAACATCGGGACTGTGGCGCAGGTTCATTAAATACCCCTAATTAACAATTCTTAAGCCGGGAGTAACACCGGTTTTCTACATTCAATATTTTTTTGTAACTTTGCGGTGTAAAAAGACGTAGTGATTTATGCAAGACATCCGCAATATAGCTATTATAGCACACGTCGACCACGGCAAGACTACGCTGGTCGACAAGATGCTTCTCGCCGGACATCTTTTCCGTGACAACCAGTCGACCGGCGAACTGATTCTCGACAACAACGACCTTGAGCGCGAGCGTGGAATAACGATTCTCTCGAAGAATGTATCCATCAACTACAAGGGAACAAAGATAAACATCATCGACACCCCGGGACACGCCGATTTCGGCGGCGAGGTGGAGAGAGTGCTCAATATGGCTGACGGATGTCTTCTCCTTGTGGACGCTTTCGAGGGTCCGATGCCGCAGACCCGTTTCGTGCTCCAGAAGGCTATTCAGATGGGGTTGAAGCCGGTGGTGGTGATCAACAAGGTAGACAAACCCAACTGCCGCCCCGATGAGGTCAACGAGATGGTGTTCGACCTCATGTTCAATCTGAACGCTACCGAGGAACAGCTCGATTTCCCCACAATCTACGGATCGGCCAAGAACAACTGGATGTCGACCGACTGGCGTGAGCCCAAAGAGGATATCACNGCAGTGCTCGACGCCATNATCGACTATATCCCGGCTCCGACACAGATAGAGGGCGACCCCCAGATGCTGATCACCAGCCTTGACTTCAGCAGCTATGTAGGGCGTATCGCCGTAGGGCGCGTGCATCGCGGCACACTCCGCGAGGGTATGGATATAGCNCTCTGCAAGAAAGACGGCACAATCTCCAAACAGCGCATAAAGGAGCTTCATACATTCGAGGGTATGGGGCGCAAGAAGGTGAGCGAGGTGAGCTCAGGCGANATCTGCGCCATAGTGGGCCTGGAGGGCTTCGAGATCGGCGACACCGTATCGGCCGTGGAGAATCCCGAGCCCCTTCCCCGCATAGCCATCGACGAGCCCACGATGTCGATGACCTTCACCATCAATGACTCACCCTTCTTCGGAAAAGATGGTAAGTTTGTGACCTCCCGTCATATCGCCGACCGTCTTGAGAAGGAGCTTGACCGAAATCTCGCCCTGCGAGTGAAGAAAGGGGATAANGAGGATAAGTGGACGGTGTTCGGGCGTGGCGTGCTGCATCTCTCCATCCTTATCGAGACCATGAGGCGCGAGGGCTACGAGCTTCAGGTNGGGCAGCCGCAGGTGATCATCAAAGAGATCGACGGCGTGAAATGTGAGCCTGTCGAGGCCCTTACAATCAATGTGCCCGAGGAATACAGCTCCAAGATGGTGGATATGGTGACACGCCGCAAGGGGGACATCCTNTCGATGGAGACTCAGAACGACCGTGTCAACATAGAGTTCCAGATTCCGTCGAGAGGTATCATCGGTCTGCGCAACAATGTGCTCACCGCTACCGCCGGCGAGGCTATCATGGCCCACCGTTTCCTTGAATACCAGCCCTGGAAGGGGCCTATCGAGCGACGCACCAACGGCTCGCTGATAGCTATGGAGGCGGGCACAGCCTATGCCTATGCCATCGACAAGCTTCAGGACCGTGGCAAATTCTTCATCTTCCCGCAGGAGGAGGTCTACGCCGGACAGGTGGTAGGAGAGAATGCCAAGGATAGCGATATCGTTGTCAACGTCACCAAGTCGAAGAAGCTTACCAACATGCGTGCCTCCGGTGCCGACGACAAGGCGAAGATTGTGCCTCCGGTGGTGTTCTCCCTTGAGGAGGCTCTCGAATATATCAAGGAGGATGAGTATGTGGAGGTGACCCCCAATCATATCCGTCTACGCAAGATAATCCTTGACGAGAACGAGCGTAAGCGTGCCAACAGATCGTAAGCACGTATTGCAAAAGTCTTCAACAGTCAAAAAAGATATCATAGAATGTCGATGACTCTCAATATACGCGGGCGTCTGCTTGACTTATCCACACCAAAAGTGATGGGTATAGTCAATGTGACGCCCGACAGTTTTTATTCAGGAAGCCGTACGGCAGGACGTGCCGAGGTGAGGGAACGTATCCTCAGACTGCGTGAGGAGGGGGCGGATATGCTTGATTTCGGAGGCTATTCCACGCGCCCCGGAGCAGATCCGGTGACAGAAGATGAGGAGTATTCCCGTCTTGCCATCGGGCTGGAGGCCGTGAAGGAGCTCTGGCCGGAGGTGCCGGTGAGTGTCGATACCTTCCGGGCATCCGTGGCGCGCCGCTGTGTGGAGGAATGGGGTGCCGATATCATCAACGACGTCGGCGGGGGCACCCTCGACCCTGAGATGTGGCCCACCGTGGCTGAGCTGAGAGTGGCATACGTATTGATGCATATGCGCGGCACTCCCGCCACGATGAATACCCTCACCGACTACAATGATGTCACGGCCGACGTGATCACCGACCTCTCCAGGAAGGTCTACGAGTTGCGCGGACTCGGGGTGTGTGACATAATCATAGATCCCGGATTCGGCTTCGCCAAGACCGTCGATCAGAATTTCCGGATGCTTGACGAGCTTGATGAATTCTGCAAGATGGGAATGCCGGTGCTGGCCGGCCTCTCGAGAAAGAGCATGATCTGGCGCACACTCGGCATCACTCCGGAGGAGAGTCTGGAGGGGACAATCGGGCTTAATGCCATCGCGCTCGACCGTGGAGCCTCCATACTTAGAGTACACGACGTGCGTCCCGCCCGACAGCTTGTAAGCCTTATAGGGAAGTTACATCCCGTCGTTGAGTTCAAGCTTTAACCTTTCCTTACAGAAAAAATCATATCAGCCATGCCCGACTTCATAAACATTCTCGCGATAATCACCCCGGGGTTTAAGGATGTCATCGACATCCTTATCATATCTCTGATACTCTTCTATATCTACCGGATGATGAAGAGCAGCGGCACTCTGTCGCTGTTCTATGGTGTGCTGGTGTTTTTTGTGATCTGGGTGATAGCCTCGGAGATACTCGATCTGAGGCTTACCGGCTCGATACTCGACAAATTCATGAGCATCGGCCTGATAGTGCTCGTGATTCTTTTTCAGGACCAGATAAAGCGCTTCCTCATAGAGATAGGCTCACACGGCAAACTGAGCTATTTCAAGCGTCTTTTCCGCCATCAGAAGAAGGATGAGGGTGGCCATGCGCGGGTTATGGCCGTGGTGTATGCCTGCATGAGCATGAGCAAGTCGAAGACCGGGGCTCTGATAGTGTTTCAGCGGAAGATGCCGCTTGCCGATTATGAGAAGACGGGGGATATAATCGACGCCAATGTAAACGTGCGCCTGATAGAGAATATCTTCTTCAAGAACTCTCCACTGCACGACGGGGCGATGATCATAGCCGACCACCGCATCAATTCCGTAGGGTGCATACTTCCCGTGAGCCANGACATGAATATCCCCAAGCATCTCGGACTGCGGCATCGTGCCGCCCTCGGCATGTGTCAGGAGACGGATGCCGTGTGTGTCATAGTGAGCGAGGAGACCGGCAATATATCCGTGGCTCACGACGGGGTGATCACCGAGCGGATTTCGGCTCCCGATCTGGAGCATATCCTCTCCTCGACGCTTGTAGACGTGTGACATGTTATTTTTTTGCGGGGGCAGGAACTTTTCTGTGAACCTTTTTGAAGAGCGTGATGTTAGANTTTTGTAAACATAAACCTATATCTTAACTAAGCGTTATGAAAGAACTTAAAGGAAGCAAGACAGAAGAGTGTCTGAAAATGGCGTTTGCGGGTGANTCGCAGGCCGCAGTGAAGTATTCATTCTATGCGAAGAAAGCCCAGCAGGATGGCTATCAGCAGATAGGAGCCATCTTCACCGAGACAGCACACAACGAGCACACCCACGCCAAGCTATGGTTCAAACTTCTTCATGGAGGCGACGTGCCCGGCACCCCCGAGAATCTCAAGGATGCCGCAGCCGGCGAGGAGTATGAGTGGGAGGATATGTACAAGGAATTCGCTGCCGTAGCGAAGGAGGAGGGTTTCACACAGATAGCCCGTCTTTTCGAGATGGTAGGTGAGATCGAGCGTACCCACATGGAGCGTTACCGCACTCTTCTGAAGAATATCGAGGATGGTCTGGTGTTCTCACGCGATGGCGACCGTATGTGGATGTGCCGTGAGTGTGGCCANATCCATATCGGCAAGAAGGCTCCCGAGATATGCCCCGTATGCAAGCATCCGCAGGCATTCTTCGAGCTTCGTCCCGAAAATTATTGATCGGAAAGATACACACATACGGCATAAANCCGCATAAAATATAAAAACCGCGTCCCGTTGAAGTATGGGACGCGGTTTTTTGTGCTGTCGGTCAGCGGTTGCCGTGGAAGGTGTAGCCGAGGCCNAGCATGAGGTTGTTCTGGCGGCTGAAGTTGAGGAGCTGGTATCCTACGTTGAGGTACAGCCCTTTTATGAGATGCACTTTCAGATTNGCCATCTCATAGCTTGCCCTTGACTCCGAAGGACTGATGAAGTTATAGCCGATTCCGAGATTTACGGAGAATATCGGCATTACAAGCTCGGCACGCGCAGAGAGNCCGGCGCTTACCTGGCTGAAGAAGGGTGGGCGATAGAANAGGGGATTGTCGTCGGGAGTGCCCTCCACCCTGTGGTGCTTCAGGTCGGTACTCTGATCCCATTGAAAATCGGCCGAGATACCNGTGCGGAATATTCTCGCCACTTCCCACATCGGGGCGAAGTTNAGTCCGGCCACAGGGAAATGTCCGCGCAGAAGAGCCGGATGGTCATCACCCCTGTACACCCTTTTCCTCCACGCTCCATAGAGGGTGAGATCGTAGCTTATCTTATGACGTTGTTGCGACGTGAGATCNCTCCCTCCAATATATGGGGCGACAGTTGCTGAATTGTAGTCCGGACCGAAAGAGCGGGTCACACCTATACGCAGTCCGGCGGAGTTGACACCGGGATTCGGGAAGGAGGTGTTGCCGTTGGAGAAGTGGGTAAGGTCGATTCCGGCAGTGAGGCTCCATCTACGGTCGATATGCCATAGCAGCCCCGCTCCAAGATTGATGTAAGCATTGACCTTGGATCCTACGATAAGATTTGATTGACCCATGAGGCCATCGCTCGGTTTCCATCCGAATGAAGCACCGAAGTTCCATTCATAGAAGAGTGACAAACGCGGGGTGATATCCCATACCGGAGCCCCTTGGAACACGTAGAGGGTCACAGGTGTGCCGATCCCTTTAGGATGATTGAAGAGATTGAGCCCTGCGCCGATCCCCTGCCATACTCCCGGAAAGAACTTCCCTTGCGGAGAATCGGGAGAGAAACGGAATCCCGCTTTCAGGTTGATCGCGGAATTCAGATGAGTGGAGGTGGCGTTGTCCATATCCAGGCGGTCTTCCAGATAATCGTCGCGATAGGATGAGAATATATAAGAGGGGCGGAAGTCCACGCCAAGCAGAGGGTATATGCGTCGTGAAGCAGGTTGCGTCTCAACCGGCTCCTCNATCGTTTGAGTCGGCTCCGAGGCCCGGGCCGACAGCAGNGTGCAAAGTGATATGACGATAAGGTAGAGTCTTTTCATAACAAGTGCGAATTTAACGCTTTTTCTCAGAGTGACCAATAATAGTGTAAAAATTTTTCATGATAAAGTAGAAATAGCTGTCAAAATAGCAGTGAGGGGTCTATGTCCTGAGCATGACAATACAGGGTGGCAGTTTTGAGCGATAAAAAAGCGGGGGATCTTCCTCAAGGAAAAATCCCCCCGCTTTGCAGAGTATGATTATGGATGAGTCAATTTCCTTCCATAAGGATTGTAGGTCAGAGAGCAAGCTTGAAGCTGCGGCCGTCTATTACAAGCACGTAGACACCATCTGCAAAATCAGTCATATCGATTGAAGCAGAGGATGATGTGACAACTTTTCTGCCACTCAGATCGTAAACATCTGCCTGACGGAAATCACCGATCACGCTGATCACCTTATTATTGACGTGAAGCTTCACGTTCTTGCCGGTAGCCTCGATTTCAGCAACTCCGCTGCTGGCGTCGCCTACAATGATTTCGTTAATCTGAAGGAAGTTGTGACTTAGATGCTTCGTCACAAGATGAATGCCGACNCAACGTACGGCATCCTCATCCACTTTGGGAAGGGCTACAGAGTGAAGCTTGAAGGTCTGGGTTCCGGTCACAGGGTTGATCTCCGGATTGTCGGGATCGTTCACAACTTTTATTTCGCCGGCTTTCTCTGTCATCGCATCGGCAGTGTTGAGGTCGCCCATATAGATTTCCACTTCATCAGAGGTATAGGAACGCATGCTGAGAGTAATCTCATATTCCTTTCCGGCTTCAAACTTCATAGGGGGAGATATGAGCCAGTCGTCGGCGCTTCCTTCCATGCTGTTGCCGAGGCCGGGAGAGACCACATANTCAACGCACGACTCAGCATCGCCGAAGGCAGTCTGACCGAGTGTGGTGTTGAAAAGCCATGTGAAGCCGTCATTGTTGCCATCGATAGGAGTCCATCGGTTGAGCACCTGAGCAGCATCCTCAAACGACTGATCGTAGGGGAGTTCCATAGCGGGCCCGAGGATGTGGTTGCCGGAGAAGGCATCAGGCGACTCACCTACTTCATTCTTCGCGATGATAGTATAGCTATAGTTAAGCAGACGACGGATAGATGTATCGGTGAATGTCGTCTCCTTGATGTTTTCAAATTTTACGTTGTCGGGTGAGCGGAGTATGGTGTAGGTAGTGGCAGCCGGGTCATAAGCTCCGAGGTGACGCCCTGCGGTGGGTGCGTCCCAAGAGAGTGTGACGGCTGTCATATTGTTGATCACGTCGCTCTTGATGTTGGAGACTTTCCCGGGAGCGTCCGGGCCGATCCACTGATAGTAAGTGCCCTTTGCGCCGTCGCCCTTGCCATTCTGGAAGTAAACGTCGTAGCGATATTCTCCATATGAGGGGATAGTCTCGTCAACCCATGTATATACTTTCCCGGGAGTGATCTCATCCTCTTCGGAGACATAGACTTTCTCACCGTTACGCACCACTACATATCCATAGATAGTGCCGATCTGATCGCTGCCGTCGAGAGTGACGGTGGGAGCCGTGATTGAAAGAGTAGCTTTAAGCGATCCATCTTCGGCGGGAGTTACAGCCACCACCGGAGCATTGGGGGCGAGAAGATTTTGTGCAGAGGGGATATATAGCCCGGCCATACGGTTGCTGATGCCGAGACATCCTATCTCGCGGATAGAGCCCTTCTCGATGTCGATTTCCTGCAGATAGCAGTCATCATATCCTACTGCCCAGCCGTTTTCATANGTATATGTGACTGAAGCCCAGTATAGAAGGCCGGAAGCCTTGTCGAAGGTCATCGACTGATTGGAATACATGGTTCCCAGCTCGGTTTCCATCAATTTTGTGGTGTTGCCGTTCTCCGGGTCGATTGAATAGAGGATACATTCGGAGTCCAATCCATAGAAGTTGCCGTTGCTGTCGATGGCGAGGGTAGCCATTGTCCTCTGCAGATTGCAGACAAGGGTGAATGTGGCAGAGTTCAGGTCAAGAGTATAGAGGCCGGATCTGCTTTCCTCGAAACCTACCGCGTAGATCTTGCCATCCTTCTCGTTGTAAGACATATCCTGCGGTTTGAAGTCGGTCTGGCCCGGATTCCATTGTCCGATCACCTCCTTTGAGCCGTTGAACACATTGTAGCAAACGAGATTTGTGGCCAAAGGCTGAGTGAGTGAAGTAGAGAATTCATACTCCACGGCGTAGAGCAGACCCTCTACACCCGTTCCTGCATACACGCCCACATAGGGGGTGTCGAGATAGGATTCAAGCATCTCGCCTTCAAAATATCCATTCGATTCAGAGGGNTCGAACGGATACATAACAAACCCTGTGTCATATCCTTTTTCGGTATTGAATTCTGCCGAACCCATGGAATATCCATAGATCACACGTTCACCGGGAGCGGGGTTGAATTCGCCGAATGCGGAGACAGTCATCAAGGCCGCGGCTCCCAGAGTCAAAAATCTGTAACGATTAATCATCCGTTTCAAAATTAGTATTAATGAATTTCAATCTTTGTTTATTGTGGTAGATGTGTCCGGAAAATGCCGGATTGGATTACAATGTGTTTCAGGGTGCAAAATTAATAAGTGCATTAGGAAAAATTAGCACTATAAATGTTAAAATATATTAAATTTTAAGAAAGAGATAGATTTATGTATAGGAATATGAAATTTTTTTTAGAATTTTGCGTAAAATTTGAATTGTAGGTTTTCTGAAACAGGAACGTAAATCAGTAGAAATCGAAGTAAATATTTACTCCGACCATCAAATCATGAATCAGCAAATATGAGAATAGTTACTTTCGCACGTGATTTAATACTTACAGCCGGAATGGCATTTTGTACGTTTTCGGCAATGGCTGTGCCCCCGATTCCGGGTTTTGTCAATATCGCCCAGCCGGACGGATCAACCGTAGAGGCCCGCATAATAGGCGACCGCAATTTCCATTATTACGAACTCCGCGACGGCTCCCTCATGATGGCCGATATCGCTACCGGCTTTCTTCGTCAGACCACGATGGATAAGATTGAAGAGCNGCGTATGGCTGAGCTCGAACGCCGCGAGGCGGAGGCTATTGCCAAAGAGACCCGCGCGGCTGTCGAGCCTAATGTAATCAAGAAGAAATTTCCTACTACGGGAGTGGTGAAAGGGCTGATTGTGCTTGCCGAATTTCAGGATGTGAAATTTCAGGAGGCCACAACTCTCGAGAGTGTCTCTACAAAACTGAATCAGGTAGGCTATCAGTCGGAAGAGGCCAACGGAAGTGCCGTTGATTATTTTCTGGAGCAATCGCAGGGTCAGTTCACTCCCCATTTTGATGTGGTAGGCCCTGTGACCCTCCCCAAGACGCGTGCCGATTATGGCCGCAACGAGGATCTCGACGGGCTTTTCCGCGACGCGGCTATCCTTGCCGACGAGGCAGGAGTGGACTACACTCAATATGACGTCAATGACGACGGTTTCGTCGACTTCTTCTTCGTGATCTACGCGGGCCACGGCGAGGCGCAGGGTGGTCCGGTTGAATCCATATGGCCGGCGATGAAGGATATCTCCAACTATGTCTACGACATTTTCGACGGGATGTATCTCAGTGTGGCCGCATGCTCATGCGAGCTCAAGGGGGGCACAGGGGCTGATCAGGATGGTGTCGGCACAGTGTGCCATGAGTTCAGCCATATCCTCGGCCTCCCCGATATCTATGATGCCCAGAACACCGGCTCGCTCGGTATGCTCCACTACGACATGATGTGCTATGGCTCATATAACGACGACCAACGCACTCCCTCGGGGTACACGGCAATGGATAAATACACACTCGGTTGGATTGAGCCCCGTCTGCTCGACGGCCCGCAGAAAGATGTAGAGCTGAAACCCCTCTCTACCGACAATGACTGCATTTTCCTTGTCAATCCCGACAACAGAGATGAGTATTACACACTTGAGAATCGTCAGCTGATAGGCTTTGATGCAGGCCTTCCCGGCCACGGACTTGTGATTTCATATGTACACTACGACCGCAACCACTGGGCTAAGAACACTGTGAATACCCTTATGGCAGGTTACGACCATGTAGGTATGGTGTGTGCCGATAATTCACCTATACTGAATACCACTACATCGGCTGTCAACCATGAGGCGGGCGATCCATTCCCCGGCACAAAGGGGGTGACGGAATTCACCGACAACACTGCTCCGGCGGCTGTCTGGAAGGCAGCCGGCAAGAAGATACCTGTAGGAATGCCCGTCACCAATATCCGTGAACTTGAGGATGGCACCATACTCTTCGATTTCATGCAGGACTCCGGTATTGCCGGAATCGGGGCGGAGGAGAGTGGCGACGCTGTGGAATACTTCACCCTTCAGGGGATGCGTGTGTCGGCCGGTAATCTTACTCCCGGCATCTATATAGCACGCGATTCAGAGGGTCGCACACGTAAGGTGATATTGTAATGTAAATCCTTATTTATTAACTTCAATAACATTTTTCATTATGAAGAGAAATCTACTTATGCTTCTCTTCGTCATGTTGATTGGATCGGTCACGTCAAAAGGAGCTGTGACCTTTACAGTCGATATCGACGATGTGGAGAGTGCGAGTGTCAGTGTGGGGTCGCCTCTTCCCCCGTATGGAGGAGCCACCGCGGAGCCTCTGGTGGCAGGAGAGAACACACTCTCCGGAGAGCCCGGCACCAATTGTTTTGTGATTCCGTCTGATGGATTCGAACCTGTCGTGACTCTTAACGGCGTAGCCCAGGATAAAGGGATGCGTCCTTTCTACCAGTTGCCCATCTCGGAAGGGATGACGGTGAAGATCGCCAACAGCGGTGATATNATTGANGCAATCGACACCTATTTCTATATCAACAATCCCGGCACAGCCACCCTCACNACNAATGGTGAGACCTTCGACATCACTTCCGGCACATTTGCAGTGAAGGCCGGAGAGTATGCCAGAATCGCNCCCAAAGAGGGATATGTGATAGATTCATTCTCTCAGTATTTCATATATGATATTGTTGAGAACACTGACGGCACAATTGATTTCATGCCTGCTGATAACGGCTATATCTCCCTCAACACCAAACCTGAGGGTATCGACTTCAATGTCAATATCAATGTGGCGGCCAATGTGATAATCAATGCTATTGATGCCTCNAATGAGGANCTCGGCACNGTGGTGCTTTCCGGCGACAGGTCGCCTTANAGCGCTACGGCTCCTCTTTCAGCCACTTCGCTCACATTCAGCGCCCCCGAAGATGGCACNATCTTCTCAATCAAGAGAATTGCCGCCGACGGCACGGAAAGCACCGTTAACAACAGCGGACAAGGGGGCTGNCGCTCTGCATTGGCATTCGGCGATTCGTTTGAAATCGAGGCTGAAGGTCCGCAGGTAGATATCACTTTCAAGGGTCTTGACTGTGAGACATGGAGCCCGATGTCGCTTGCTTCCGCGTTTGTAGTGAAGGTAGGCGACAATACGGTCAATTTCACCGAGGGTGCGGAGGAGGAAACCGTTAAGGTACGTATCGGCGACATCGTCACCGTATCTGCAGCCCGCGGATATGAGCTTTATGCCTACAATGCGATTTCCGGAGTGGATTGCTTTAACNCCATCACCACAAGCGGAGCTGTGCAGAGTGTGATGATCACTGCATCCGGCTCAGTGCAGCTTCTTGCAAAGCAGATGACCGATATGATTGTCAATATCGACAATAAGGATGCTGTGACTGTCACAGGGCGTAACGGCGACGGTAAGGTAGTTGAGCTCGTAAATGGNGAGAACAAGCTGGAATCAGTTCAGAATCCTCTGAAGGTTACAGCCAATGAAGGCTATATGATCACATCTGTGGTTCTCGACGGCGAGGCTGTGNCGGAGGAGAATGGCGGCTACACCGTAGAACTTCTCAAAGGCTCCACTCTTACTATCACCACACGCGAGGCCGANAAGCCTTTCATGGTGAATCTCTTTACTCTTAACGGGGATGTAGACGACCTTGTAATCACAAAAGATGGAGAGGTGGTTGAGTACAATCCCGACCTGTTGGTGGTGACCGGCGATGAGATCACCATAGCCGCAAAACTTGGTTATATCATCAATTCAGTGTGGGATACACAGGGTAATAAGGTAACCTACAACGAGAAGGCCAACACCTACACAGTGAAATTCACCAACGGCACGAATATGATCAGCGTGGAGTTTGTGAAGGCTGCTGAGAATGAGACATTCCTTGGCTTCGAGTGCAACAATGAATTCTACTATCTTGTTGTTTATGATAAGGATGGCAACCGTAAGTATAGTGTCATAGATGAAAACACCGACAATATCTATAGCGGTCGCACTGCTAAGGTTGAGATCGGTGATCAGTTCAGAGTCTCCACATTGTTCCGCAACTACTATATCACCTCGATAGATGTGAATGGAGTAGTGACTGAATTCGAAGGTGAGGATGTCTCTGTGTCGGATCTTATCAAGGTTGATGGCAGAACTGTGGTGAAGGTGAATGTAGCCGAGAAGGAAAGACTGATTTCGATTGCAGGTTCCGAAACGATTGACGCGATGACNGGGTCAGGCATCTGGATCGGTACTGTGTTTGTGAATCAGATTGGCCAGATGAGCGAAGAGGCCCGTCCCGGCGACACTGTCACTCTCTACCCTGTAGCCGAAAGGGGATATAAGTTTGACCGTTTCTACAACACCGACGGAGTTCAGGAAGTGCCTTATCCCTTCGAGATCGAGGGTCCGGAGGCAGACGGTTCATATCATTTCGTTATTCCCGAAGACTTCGATAAGGAGAACATCTACTTCCATGGCGTGTTTGTAGTTGATGAGGAGAATCCCGTCTACCTTATCTGGGGTGAGAGCGTTTATTACGGCGTAGGCACCGATGAGGATGATCTGCTCATGGGTATAGTTCGCGTCGATGGGAAGGATCATGTGCTTGCAGCCGCAGGTGAGAGTGTCGATCTCCAGTTCTGGATGAATATCGATGAATTCGATCCTGAGGAGTATGAGTGCAAGTCGTTCTGCCTGTTCAATAATCCCGATGCACCTTTCAGCTATACGGTTGATCCTGCCACCGGTGCATGCACCTATATCGTAAATCCTGACGATGTGGCATTCGGCAACGTGATTGAGATCAGCGCCAAGGTAGGCAAGATAGAGTCAGTAGGCGTCGAGGGTGTTGTAGCCGAGAGCACCATGAGCTTCAATGCCGCTACATCTACCCTCAGCTCTTCAAGCGATGTGAAGGTGTACAATGCCGCCGGCCAGCTCGTGGCTACTTTCGCCGCCGGCGAGAACAGCCTTGTGGATCTTCCCTCCGGCATCTATCTCCTCTCTAACGGAGTGAAGACTCTGAAGATCGCGAAATAATAGGCTTTAACATATATCACTCAGTCTCCCCCTGCGGAATTCCCTTGTGGAATTAACCGCAGGGGGAGACTTCTTTTTGCGATAGGTGTCTAATTTTTATACAAAACGGGGGGCGGAAAAGGGGTTTCCGGGAAAAGTATATNGGAAAGGGATGGAATCGGATTTAACTTTGCGGCATGAAACAGAAACCCCTGAAGAATATGAAACGGATACTTCTGACATACCTGATGCTCATAGCCGCGGTCGGCAGCCGTGGGGCTGAGTCCGAAAGCCGGGAGATGACCCTCGACGACTGTCTGCTATATGCTCTGCAACATTCACACCGCAACATGACGGCCCGGCTTGAAACTCAGCGGGCCTCCACGGAGGTGCGTATCACGGCATCATCCATGATGCCACAGTTAGGGGTGTACGGCAACGGAAATATAAGTTTCGGCCGTAACATCGATCCCGCTACCAACACCTACGACAATAAGCAGACACTCTCCACAGGGTTTGGAGTGCAGCTCTCGCTTCCGGTGTTTGACGGACTTGTGAGATTCAACAATCTGCGGGCCTCACGGGTGGGTAAGCTGCGGGCTGTCAGCCGTGAACGCATGGAGCAGGATGAGGTTTCGATGGAGGTGATAAGGGAGTTCTATCAGGTGGCCTACTGCAAGACCATGGTCAATGTGATGGCCGAGCAGCTGAGGCGTGATTCCACCGACCTGAGGGCCACCCGGAGAGGATACGAACTGGGGGAGAAGAGCGGCGCGGATGTTGCCGAGCTTGAGGCGCTGGTAGCGGCCGATGAGTTCGAACTGCTCAATCAGCGCAACCTTCTCTCAAAAGCCGAGCTTTCGTTGAGAGGGGCGATGGGTATGCCTTTGGAGGGGGATAGCCTCATCCTGATAGAGACACCCATGGAATATTCTGCCGCGACACCGGCCACGACATCACTCCATCCGCGACTTGAGGAGGCTGCTCTGGCAGTGAAGGGGAGCCGCTACGAACTGCTTGCGGCCAAAGGGGAGTATTTCCCCTCCATCTCGTTGAGCGGCGGCNTATCCACATCATACTACAAGATGCTCAACACCACAGCGGCATATCCATCGTTTGCACGACAGATGCGCGACAATATGGGTGAGTATCTGGGCCTGTCGGTGAGCCTCCCCCTTTTCAACGGTCTGTCAACGACCAACCGTGTGAAGCATGCACGGATATTATTGAAAGAGAACGAGCTCCGGCTCGAACAGACACAGTATGAACTTGAGCAGGAGACACTCGACGCACGCCTTGACTATGAATCGGCATGTGAGGAATCGCGCTCGGCCCAAAGAAGGGTGGAGGCCGAGGAGACGGCCTTCAAGGCCACTCGACGCAAATATGAACTCGGCGACGCCTCCGCCATCGACCTATATACGGCGGGCGGAAAACTGGCAGCAGCGCGAGGGGCGGCCGAAGGGAAGCGCATACAGAAGATAATCAGTTACAAGGCATGGCGATACTGTCTGGGGGAGCCCCTGATGCAACTCCCTATGAAATGAAAGTGAAGTTTTCCTTCTAATTATAAATATCACAACAGCTCATGGATACAGAGATAAAAGTCAGACACCCGCGGTTGAAGAAATATCTTCCCTGGGGGATAGCCGCAGTGGCGATAATTGCCGCCGGAGTGTGGGGATGGCATCAGACCACCCGTAAAACCTTCAGCGTGAATGCTTCCGATCTGATCATCGCGGAGGTGGTGAAGGATACGTTTAAGGATTTCGTGAGTCTCAACGGAAAGGTGGAGACAGGCACGATAGTCCGTATCTCCGCTCTCGAGACCGGTGTGGTGGAGAGGAAATGGGTTGAGGAGGGGGCTATGCTGANGCCCGGCGACCTGATACTGACGCTGCGCAACCCCAATCTGCGACAGCAGATACTTGACTCCGAGTCGCAACTGGCCGAGAAGCAGAANATGCTCCGCGACACCGAACTCACCATGGAGAGGGAACGTCTGCAACTGCGTCGTGATATCCTCGCCGCNCGNACTGAGCTAAACCGNCTGCAGCGCGCGGCCGACCGACAGAAAACCCTCTACGATGAGCANCTGACATCGCGCGAGGAGTATCTCAAGGCCCAGGAGGACCTCAGGCTTTCGCGTGAGAATCTTCTTCTCCTGGAAGACCGTCTCAGGCAGGATTCCATCTACCGACAGGTGCAGCTTTCGATGATGAGGGAGAGTCTTGACAACATGAGGGAGAATTTCGCACTNGTGCGCCAGAGGGCAGATAATCTCGATATCCGCGCCACCCATGCCGGCCAGCTCGGATCGCTGACTGCGGAACTCGGCCAGAACATTGCCGCCGGGGAGCAGGTGGGACAGATAAACATACTCGACAACTACAAACTTACCGTCAATATCGACGAGCACTACATCAACCGTGTGGTGACGGGGCTTGAGGGAACGGTCGACCGTCAGGGTGTNAGCTTCAATGTCATGCTCGGAAAGGTCTATCCCGAGGTGGTCGACGGTCAGTTCAAGGCCGATCTGCGTATTCTCGACGCCGACTCCGTTCAGCTGAGGGTGGGGCAGAGCTATCCTGTAGATCTTCAGCTCGGGGCTCCCGCAGAGGCCCTCATGCTTCCGCGCGGACAGTTTTTCCAGTCGGGTGGTAGATATGTCTATGTCGTGGCAGGCGACGGNAATTCGGCCGAGCGCCGCGAGATCCGCATAGGGCGCCAGAATCCACGTTATTATGAAATAATCGATGGAGTGGAGCCCGGGGAGAGGGTGATCGTAAGCTCCTACNCCACATTCGGCGATGCCGATATCATAAAAATCAACAACTGAAACATCAACCGTTAAGAATAATATCATATGCTTAAGTTCCTCACCAATGATTTCAGGCGGAATCTCATCAAGATACTCTGCCTTACATTAGGACTCTCCGTGGGCTTTCTGCTGATAGCGAAGGTATATTTCGAGCAGACCTACGACAGCTTTTTTCCCGACATCGAGCGCCTTTACCGTGTGACGGAGAGTGTTGAAGAAAACGGGGAATACCGTGAGTATCCCCAGACTCCCGGAGCCACAGCCGTAGGGCTCGGTCGNCGGATTGCCCAGATAGAGGCGGCTACACGCTACACCTGGCTCACGGGGAAGACTATAATGAAGCTTACCGATGGGAGGATGGTTGAAGTGGAGGGTACAAATCTGGCCGACAGCACCTTTTTCGANGTGCTTAAAACCCCGATCATAGCCGGTGATCCTCACACGGTGCTCTCCGTGANAGATCAGTGCATGATACCGCGCTCACTCGCTGAGAAGATCGGGGGTGACGTAATAGGCCTGAGAATGTACAACACCGCCTTCGGNGAGGAGGCTATGANGACCATCGGAGGGGTANATGAAGATTTTCCATTGAACTCCACCATTCTCAATGCGGTATACCTCAGTATGCCCACAATCGGGAAATACACCTGGGACGGCACCGACAACTGGATAGGCAACGACCGTTACACGGGATTCGTGCGTCTTGCGAAAGGTGTGGCGCCTGAGGATATAGGCACACAGGTGATGGANATACTTGAGGCCAATGTGCCCGANGATGCCTTCAAGATATCTCATTACAAGGTATGGTTCCGCCCGCTTGCCGGATCATACTCATCGAGGCCGGGAGTGCGCACGATGTCGTGGATGCTCGGACTTCTGGCTATTGTAATGCTCATGGGGGCGGCGCTCAATTATCTGCTGATAGTTGTGGGGCAATTGGCCAANAGGGGGAAGGAGATGGCGGTGCGAAAATGTTTCGGCACCGGGTTTCCGTGCCTCTTCGCCAGGGTGATGGGGGAGAGCCTCTTCTTCCTGATGATTTCGTTGGGGCTTGCGGTGGTGCTTCTGTTCTCATTGTCAGATCTGATCGGGGAGCTTATCGGCTACACTCCGGCCCAGCTTCTCTCCACTCCCCGCATATGGATCGTAATCGCCACAGTGATAGTAGTGCTTCTGATACTTACCGGCATCGTGCCCTCCGTGATATATGCACGCACTCCTGTCACATCCGCTTTCCGCCCCTCCTCCGGAAGACGCGGTTGGAAACTGGCTTTGCTCGCCGTCCAGTTTTTCTCCACCGCCCTCCTTCTTTCTCTCCTTGTGCTTGTAGAGCGTCAGTATTACTATGTGGCCGGGCTGGGAATGGGCTTTCACTATGAGAATATCGGGGTGTGCTCCCTCAACGACATGCCTCTCGACAAGCGGTCGGCTCTCCTCCAGGAGCTGCGCAAACTACCCTGTGTAGAGGGGGTGGCCACATATAACACATATGCTTTCAGTCAGGTTGCGTCAGGCAATATGATGTGGACAGAGGGGATGTACGACCGGCAGGTCAACATAGCCGACCTTGAATATATGAATCCGGAGATGATCGACGTGATGGGGGTGAGAATCCTTGAGGGTGAGGGTTTCAGCGAAAGTGCCGACACCGATAATGGAGAGATTCTGGTGGAGGAGAGAATGGTGGATCTGCTTCGGAATATCTTCGAGGTGAAGAGCGAAAGCATAGTGGGACAGCAGCTCCATATCACCGGCCACGGCTATCAGAACCAGCTGTTCACCATAGTCGGAGTAGTGGGCAATATGCGTCGCGGGGGTTACGAGCGCGACAATACCGACACCCGCGCGGCAGTGTTGTTCCCCTCCCGCAATCTTATGGACCGGCTCTTCATACGGTTTACCGAGCTCACACCCGAGACACGCCGTGCGGCGCAGGATGTGATCGACAATGTGGCAGGTGGCCATCATACATTCATAAGCTTCCATAGGGATGATATCAGGCAGCTGCGTGAGCCGATACGCAGGTTCGGCACATCGGTCATGATAGTAGGGGTTGCGATTCTGATAATCTCGCTGATCGGCCTTGTGGGGTATGTGGCCGATGAGGTCAACCGCCGCGCCAAGGAGATTGCGATACGCAAGGTGAACGGCACCTCCTCGCTGATGATAGTGCGTCTTTTCTGCACGGATATCCTGAGAGTGGCCCTTCCTTCNCTTATTCTCGGAGGGATAGCGGNGGCAGTGATAGGGCGACGCTGGCTGGCACAGTTCACCGACCGTGTCGATCTCTCNCCGCTATCGTTNTCCGCAGTGATCCTCACCCTGCTGGTGATCATCACCGTAGTGGTGGTGGCCAACTGTCTCAGAGTGTCGCGCAGCAACCCTGTGGAGTATCTNCGCTCGGAATGACCCCGGAAAGCCGGAAATTTTAAAACACAATATAAACTACAGATACACAATATAAACTACAGATATGAGTATAGAGATCAAGGAACTCAGCAAGGTGTTCCGCACCGATACCGTACAGACCGTAGCCCTCAACAATATATCACTCGACATCGCCGACGGNGAGTTTGTGGCCATCATGGGCCCNTCGGGATGTGGGAAATCAACGCTTCTGAATATTCTCGGGCTGCTTGACAATCCTACCTCCGGGAGCTATCTCCTCGACGGCAGAGAGGTGGCCGGGCTACGCGAGAGCCAGCGCACCGATTACCGCAAGGGACGGATAGGATTCATATTCCAGTCGTTTAATCTTATCGACGGAATGAACGTGCGCGACAATATCATGCTTCCCCTCAACAACCTCAAGCTTTCGCGCGAGGAGAAGCACACCCGTGTGGATGAGGCGTTGAGGAGGATGGGTATTGCCCACCGTTCGCGTCATTATCCCTCACAGCTCTCCGGAGGCCAGCAGCAGAGGGTGGCCATAGCGCGGGCCATAGTGAGCAACCCCGGACTCATACTTGCCGACGAGCCCACCGGAAATCTTGACTCCAGAAATGGAGCGGAGGTGATGTCGCTCCTTTCCGACCTGCATAAGGATGGCGCCACAATCGTGATGGTGACCCACTCCCAGAGAGACGCGGCGATAGCCGACAGGATCATCAATCTCTTTGACGGACAGATTGTAGGAGAAATCGATCTGNTGTTATAGCCGATCGATTTGCCAATGTCGGGCTTCATTGTTAAATTTGCGGAATGAAACTGCTTGTAATTGATGATAACGCCGCTGTGCGCACCACTCTCCGTATGCTTCTCCGGCGAAGCTTCGGGGAGGTGACGGCTGTGGGCGATCCCAAGCTTATCCCGGCCCTTTTGCGGGAGGGGGATGTGGATGCGGTGCTTCTCGACATGAATTTCACCTCCGACACTCTCGACGGCTCCGAGGGACTGTTCTGGCTGTCGCGCATCAAGGAGATGGCAGATGCTCCCGCAGTGGTGGTGATAACGGCTTTCGGGGATATCCCGCTGGCTGTGGAGGCCATGAAGATCGGGGCTGAAGATTTTGTGTCGAAACCCTGGGACAACGAGGAACTGAAGGCGAAAATTCTGCGGGCTGTGGAGAGGAACCGTAGTTCCAGAAGGGCTACAGCATCTGTGGAGAGAGCACGGGAGATTGAACGCCACGAAGAGGAGAGAGAAAACATGACTCTCGAGGAGATGAAGATGTCGCATGTCAGCTCCATGATAGAACGGTGTGGAGGGAATATCTCACTCGCGGCCGAACGCCTCGGTGTCAACCGTCAGACATTGTACAACTTTCTCCGGAAAAAACAGTAAGCTTTCATGATCCGGAGGTGATATCTGACAGAATATGCGAAATTTCAGGTTATACATCATAGCGCTCATGCTCGCTCTCGCCCTGTTTTCGGCGTGGGCGGGCATCCTCTATGCAGGGGGGAGATATGCTCTCGCGTTGCCGGTGGCCTCTGTGGCTGCCGGCGCCGGGGTAGCGCTGGGAATGAGGATAAAGAGGCTGATCGGTATTATGGCTGATTATATGGCAGGGCTTGAGATGGAAGACTCCTCGATGAGGATAGAGGGGGATCGCTTCGACTCCGATATCAGAGAGATGGCTGAAAGCATGAACCGCATAGCCGAGACCTATTTCCGAAACCGTCGCGACCTTGAGACGCGCAAACTGTATTACGACCGCATCCTGCGGGTGATGACCCATGAGATGCGCAATTCGATAGCTCCCGTGGCTTCACTCTCGGCAGATATCGCCGAGCATCCGGAAGCTTATTCGGCCGAGGATCTCCATGAAGCGATCGGAATAATACGCGACAGCAGTGCCGGCATAAACCGTTTTCTTGATAGCTACCGTACTCTCACTCATCTCCCCGTTCCCGAGAAGGTAGTGCTGGAGGGGGCTCCATTTTTCCGGCAGCTTTACGCCTCCTGCGATGTATTCCGCCGCAATCTCTCCCTTCCGGAGGGTACACTCTCTTTCAGACTTGCCGAGGGGATAAGGTTTGAGGCAGATCCGGCCCTCCTCTCGCAGGCGCTCGTGAATATNGTGAAGAATTCCTTGGAGTCGGTGGCGGAGTGCGGGAGCGCGTCGCCGTCGGTAGAGATGAAAGTCACCCGCAGCGGCGAGGGTATAGCCATAATAATAGATGACAACGGCGGGGGATTACCTCCGTCAATGGCCGCAGATCCCTTTCAGCCCTTTGTCACCACTAAGGAGGGTGGGAGCGGGATAGGNCTTTTCCTCACCCGTCAGCTTATACGTCTGCACGGGGGCGACATACGTATCGCCGACCATCCGGGACGTGGCCTCACGGTGAGTATAGGGATATGAGCTTGAAAGTGAACAGGAGAATCCGCAGCTCAGAAGGGTTTGCGGTATTTATCGGCACCATCCTTCTCCATAGCCTCCTCAAGGATTGAGAGATATGAGGCATAGCGGCTCTCCGATATGTAATGCTTCTCCACGGCCGGAATCACGGCACATCCCGGTTCGCCGGTATGCTTGCAGTCGCTGTATCTGCATTCCCTCGACATACGGAAAATCTCCGGGAAGAAGTGGCCCACCTCCTCCGGCTGGAAATCGATTGTGCCGAATCCCCTTACACCGGGTATATCTATCAGCGCACCCCCCTCCGGCAGATCTATCATCTCGGAGAAAGTGGTGGTGTGCATTCCGGTGTGATGTATGTCGGAGATCTCTCCGGTGCGGAGGCCGGCTCCCGGCACGAGCGCATTTATNAGCGACGACTTTCCGACGCCGCTGTTGCCTGCGAGCAGAGTGATCTTTCCCGCNATCTCCCCCAGAAGATTGTCAAGACCATCTCCGGTGGCGGCTGAAACGGCATACACCTTATATCCTATCGATTCATATAGATTGGTGAGGGCGGCCGCGAGTTCACGGTCATCCTCGTCCCAGAGGTCGGATTTATTCAGCACCAGAGCGGCGGTGACGGAATAAGCCTCCGCAGTAGCCATAAACCGGTCGATGAACGTGGTGGGGGTGACAGGGTCGCGCAGGGTGGCCACCAGGAGGGCGAGGTCGATATTTGAAGCGAGGATATGGCTCTCTTTCGAGAGATTGGAGGCCCTTCGGATAATATAGTTCTTNCGTGGNGCTATCTCTGTGATATAGTCGGCATCGTCGGCGGCCTCAGCCACAGTCACGATGTCGCCTACGGCCACGGGATTGGTGGTCCGTATCCCTTTGATGCGGAAATTACCTTTGATTCGGCAGGGGAGTTCAGTTCCGTCGCCGAGCCTTACGATATATGACGAGCCGGTATTCTTTATCACGCGTCCCTCACCGAGGATTGTGGAGGGAGCGGCCGGCGATGCTTTCTTCTTACTCATATCTGCAAAATTAATGAATTCCTTACAAAACCTCGCTATCTACTTAACAAAAGCGCCTGATATTTTGTTAAAAATAACGAGAGCCGACAAAAAATGAAGTTAATTAAGAAATTTTTATTAACTTTGCGGCTTCAAATTTGAAAAGGCAGTTAAGTAATATGTTCGGATAACTAAAAGTTAGTTGTTTACGAAGCAAAATTCAAGTTTAACTATAAAAAATAAGTAAAGATGACACTCGAATCAATTGGAACCTGGGCCGGAGAGGTCTACAAAGCACTTGAGACTTCCGACACCCGCACACTTGGCCTCAAACTCATCAAGAAGGCCACAAAACTCAAGAAAGATGAAATCATGGCAGCCCTCGGCTGGCTCGGCCGCGAGGGTAAGATAGCCATCACAATGGTCGATGAGGATATCGTCGTCACTCTTGTGTAAAGGGCTCTGCAAACAGAAAGGTATATCAATACAGATGATTCATAAAAAAGGACTAACCTCACGGCCAGTCCTTTTTTTCTGTGCTAAAAATCAAAACTATTCAATATCTTTTCCAATTATCCAACCTATACGGTCCCTNTATGTTTCGTCCCGTCTTCGTGAGGCCTGTGGGCTTCGGGAAGAGGGGGCTTTTACTTTCTGAAAGGTACGGCGCATATCACCCTTACCGGGACACGCTCCCCGTTGATCTTTCCCGGATTCCAGTCAGGCATCTCCGAGAGAATCCTGACAGCCTCTCTGTTGAGAGAGCTTTCCACACCCTTCAGGACGGTGACATCTGAGACACTTCCATCCGGATTCACCACGAAAGAGCACATCACACGCCCTTCCACTCCCCGGGCGTAGGCGTCGGTAGGATAACGACGCTGGCCGTTGATGTAATTCACCAGCTTCGATCCCCCTCCGGGAAACTCCGGCTTCACCTCCACATAGTCAAACTCATATACCGTGCGATATTCGGCATATCCGTCGCGGTGCATTCCNCAGTTCACCCGGCAGGTCTGTGCCGAAGCCATCTGGGGAAGCAGGGCGGAGAGGGCTGTCCCGAATATTATGGAGTATGTGGTCTTGAATATTCTCATGCGGTCATGGTGTTGATTCCGTTTTTCACCTGCAAATATAAGGCGTCTGCCGCGATTATGCAATAGCTGAAGCCCTCAAGCGGCTAATTTTAAAATAGTTTTACATTTATTCACATTTCAGGCCCCCTCAGCCGGTGTGAGTAATGCTACCCACAGAGGATGGAAGCGGAATGACAATGCAATTACAATAGAAAAAAACATTCTGCGTTAATAGATTGTATGAGACTAACCGTATCGGCATATACTGCACTGGCGATGTGCGCCACACTGGCCTCACAGGCACAGACGCCACGCTCCACATATGATTTCCTGGAGATCCCTACCTCGGCCCGTGTATACGGTCTGGGAGGGTGCAACATATCCGTAATCGGGGCCGACGTCACCCTCTCAGAGCAGAATCCGGCCCTTCTCGGGGCTGAGATCGGAAGCCAGCTCGGGGTGAGCTACATGCATTATTTCGGAGGAGCCAATTTCGCAGGGGCCCGTTTCGGCCATTCCGCCGGGGAACGGGGCGCATGGGCGGCCGGAATACGTTACCTCAATTATGGGGAGATGACCGGATACGACGAGACCGGATCCATGCTTGGTACCTTCACCCCCTCCGACCTTGTGGTGGAGGGTACATACTCCCACGATTTCACCGACAGGCTGCGTGGAGGTATCACCATGAAGATGATCTACAGCAATTATGAGCAGTATTCGGCATTCGCCATGGCGGCCGATCTCGGAGTCAACTATTACGATGATGAGCATGATCTCTCCTTCTCGGCTACCCTGAAGAATATGGGCGGACAGCTCAAGCGCTTCAACGAGACCTACGACCGTCTCCCCTTCGATGTGCAGCTCGGTCTTACGAAAGGATTGGGCGAGAGCTTCTCCTTCAGCATCACAGCCTGGCATCTCACCAAATGGGATCTTCCTTATTATTCCTATTCCGACTCCGGGGAGAAAGAGAGCGAGAGGAAGTCGAATTTCGGCAGCAATCTCTTCCGCCATCTTGTGTTCGGCATAGAATATCTCCCCAGCGAGAGCTTCTATATAGATTTAGGCTACAACTACCGCACGCGCAGCGATATGAGCTCCTACCAGCGTAACTTCTTTTCAGGCTTCTCCGCAGGGTTGGGATTCAGAGCCCGGGCCTTCTCGATAAGTGCGGCCTACGCCATGCCCCACAAGTCGGCCTCCACTCTTCTTCTCAATATCGCATTGGATCTCTGAGTGTGGTATCTTTTATCTCTGCGCGAGATAAAAAGGTGAGAATCTACCCTCCGGAGCGTGAGAGAATGTGAAAAAAGGGTGGAAAACGCTGAAAAATCGCGGTAGAAAGGGTGAAAGATTTTCGGATGTCGGGAAATTTTACTAATTTTGCAGTCAAATTTGTAATCTCTGGCAAGACATGGAAGCTTGTTAAATTGCAAACTCACTAAAAATCACAATACTACAATGGATTTGATTAAAATCGCGGAAGAGGCTTTCGCCACTCCCAAAAAGCAGTTTGATGAATTCGGCCCCGGCGACACCATCACAGTGTCTTACCGTATCAAAGAGGGTAACAAGGAGCGTATCCAGCAGTATCGCGGCGTAGTGATCCGTATCAACGGCCACGGCGACAAGAAGCGCTTCACAGTACGCAAGATCTCCGACGGAATCGGTGTGGAGAGAATTTTCCCCATCGAGAGCCCCTTCATCGAGGCAATCACCGTCAACAAGCTCGGTAAAGTGCGTCGTGCTAAACTTTACTATCTGCGTAACCTCACCGGCAAGAAGGCCCGCATCAAAGAGCGCTACGTGAAGAAGGCCGACAAATGATCATCTCTCCCCTCTGGGAAGAGATAAGGCATAAAGGCTTTATCACAAAAATCTATAAAAACGCCTGACACATAGTGTGCCGGGCGTTTTTTTATCATATCACTCGGTATATTTCGATTTTTTTGAGTATTTTTGCAGTTGGATTGTCTCCCTGTTCCCCCCTCCTGCCGGGAGAGGGGCGCTACCCTCCGGGGCGAGGGAGATTGTAAAAACGAAAGGAAAAACATAACAAACATATTTATAGACATATGTCAAAGAAAGCATTACTCATTATCCTTGACGGTTATGGCCTTGGCGACCATGGCAAGGATGACGTTATTTTCAACACCCCCACACCTTACATGGACAGCCTCGTGGCTGAGTATCCTCATTCAAAGCTTCAGGCAAGCGGCGAGAACGTAGGTCTGCCCGACGGTCAGATGGGCAACTCCGAGGTGGGACACCTCAACATCGGCGGCGGCCGTGTGGTATATCAGGACCTCGTGAAGATCAACCGTGCGATAGCCGACGGCTCCTTCTCCCAGAACCCCGAGATCAAGAGCGCATTCGAATATGCGGCCAAGAACAATGTGCCCATCCATTTCATGGGCCTTGCCTCTACCGGCGGCGTTCACTCAAGCCTCGACCATCTCTATGCCCTCTGCGACACCGCAAAGGCATACGATCTCCAGAGAGTGTATCTCCACTGCTTCATGGATGGACGTGACACCGACCCCAAGAGCGGCGCAGGTTTCCTCCAGGATATCAAGAACCACTGCGACAAGAGCGCCGGAGTGATCGCTTCTGTGATCGGACGCTATTATGCCATGGACCGCGACCACCGTTGGGAGCGTCTCAAAGAGGCTTACAACATGCTCGTGTATGGCGAGGGAAAGCACACCGACAACGTGGTAAGCGCCCTTGAGGAATCATATGCCGAGGGTGTGACCGACGAGTTTGTAAAGCCTATCGTCAACGACAAGGTGGATGGCCGTATCGGCGCCGGACATGTGGTGATCTTCTTCAACTACCGCAACGACCGTGCCAAAGAGCTCACTACTGTGCTCACCCAGCACAGCGAGGATGGCATGAANCCTATTCCCGACCTGCAGTACTACTGCATGACCCCCTACGACGACTCCTTCAAGGATGTGCATATCATCTTCCCCAAGCAGGATGTGCAGATGACTCTTGCGGAATATCTTTCCGACAACCATAAGAAACAGCTCCATATCGCTGAGACCGAGAAGTATGCCCATGTGACATTCTTCTTCAACGGCGGACGCGAAGCCCCCTTCGAGGGTGAGGACCGTATCCTCGTGGCCTCTCCCAAGGTGGCTACCTACGACCTCCAGCCCGAGATGAGCGCTCCTGAGGTGACCGAGAAACTTGTAGCCGCCATCGACACCGAGAAGTATGACTTCATCGTTGTCAACTTCGCCAACGGCGATATGGTGGGCCACACCGGTGTGTATGAGGCTATCGAGAAGGCTGTGGCCACTCTCGACAAATGTGTGGAGAAGGTGGTTGAGGCTGCCAAGGCCCACGGCTACGAGGCTATCATCATCGCCGACCACGGCAATGCCGACCATGCCCTCAACGACGACGGCACTCCCAACACCGCCCACTCGCTCAATCCTGTCCCCTTCATCTATATAGGCGACAAGAGCGCACATGTGAAGGATGGCCGTCTGGCCGACGTGGCTCCCTCACTGCTCCACATCCTCGGTCTGCCCCAGCCCAAGGAGATGACAGGCGAGAACCTCATAGGTTGATATACTCTCATTTACAAGATAAATGATATTCAATAGTAAACTGATCATCAAGGCGGCGGCATCCCTTGCGGGACTCGCCGCCTTGTGTTTCCCGGCCACACTGTCGGCCGAGAAACTTGTGATACTGCACACCAACGACACCCACTCGGCCATCGAGGTCGACAAGGAGGGGCGCGGGGGTGTGCTCCAGCGTAAGGCCGTGATCGACTCCGTGCGTGCCGCCGAGAAGAACGTCATTCTGGTGGATGTGGGCGATATGGTTCAGGGCTCCCTCTATTTCAAGTATTTCAGAGGTGAGGTGGAGTATCCTCTCATGAACATGACCGGCTACGACATACGCATACTCGGCAACCATGAGTTTGACAACGGCATGGATGATCTCGCCCGGCATTACCGCAATATGGAGGCTGTCCCGCTTTCGTCGAACTATGATTTCACCGGCACTGTGATGGAGGGTGTGCTCAAGCCTTACTATATAAAGAAGGTAAAGGGTAAGAAGATAGGTTTCTTCGGACTGAATGTCGACCCGAAGAGCCTTATCTCCGACCGATGCATCGATGTGAAATTCAACGAGGTGATTCCGGTGGCCAATGAGATGGCATCGTTTCTCAAGAATAAGAAGAAATGCGATCTTGTAGTGGCCCTCACCCATATAGGATATGAGGTGGAGAATGAGAAGACCACCGACGTTCAGATGATCGAGGCCAGCAAGGATATAGATCTCGTGATAGGGGGCCATTCACACACCCTTATCGATCCGGCTCATCCCGAGCTTTTCCCCTCGCTTGTGGCCAATGCCGACGGGCGTATGGTGAGAGTGGGGCAGACCGGTAAATACGGTAAGTATATCGGAAAGATGACTATTGATCTTGACCGTCTCAAGGATGGCCGTGTCGATGGCTCCGATATAGAATATGAGCTGATTGCCGTGACCGACCGTTTCCCCGAGTCGCAGCTCGACAAGCGGATGATTGAATTCCTGAAGCCTTACAGTATAGCCGTCGACTCCGCCGACAACCGTGTGATCGGAAAGTCGGTCTATTCCATGGAGAGCGGTCTGAGGGTTGGGGGGCTCGCCAATCTCACCTCCGACATCACCCATCAGTATCTCTCGCATAAGGCCGATTCATTGAGAAACGCCGGAATGGATATCGGACGCCTCGATATGTCGCTTATGAATGTGGGAGGAATACGTCATGACATGCCCGAGGGGGATATCACCGAGGGGCAGATCCTCTCCACCTATCCCTTCTCAAACCATTTTGTAATCATCTCGCTCAAAGGGAGCGATATCATCGAGACTCTCGCTATCGCCGCCCGGAAGGGGGGAGAGGGGATAAGCGGCAATGTGCGCGTCGTGACCGATGCCGACAATAATCTGGTCAGAGTGGTGATCGACGGCGAGGAGATGGATCCGGAGAAGAGATACCTCTTCGGCACTATCAACTATGCCGCCGAGGGGAACGACGACATGCTTCCCCTTGCCAATCATGAGCTCATCTGGACCGACGAGGTAGAGGTGGCGGCACCGATGCTGCGCTGGTTTGAGCATCAGAGGGAACTGGGACTTCCGGTGGCTCCCGACCAGAACCCGCGTTTCGTAAAGATGGTGGAATGATTCCCCGGTTACGTTTGCTTCCGGCTGTCGCTGTCGCTTTGGCGGGGTTGCTGTCGTGCGTAGGATGCTCCGGGCGCGGCTCGGAGGGCGCAGGCGACACCCTTACCCACGGCGCTGACTCCATTGGCGTAGAGCTCAAGGAATCTGATATGACAGCCATGGCATGGCATAAGGCCGACTCGCTGCTTGCGACAATGTCGCTTGCCAGGCGGGCCGGCCAATGTTTTATGCCCACACTCTTTGCCAGAGGGAGCGGCCGGGAGACGGAGCAACTTCAGTATTATATAGAGGAACTCGGGGTAGGTGGTGTAGTGCTCCTGAAAGGGGATATCGAAGGAGCGGCCGCGATGTGCAGGGAGAGTGAGTCGTCGCCGGTGCCGATGTTTATGGCCATAGATGCCGAATGGGGACTCGGGATGCGCCTTGCCGANGCCCCCTCTTTCCCACGCAACGGCCATCTCGCCGACGCNACCGACGAGCAGCTNATGTTCGATTATGGTGCGGAGGTAGCGCGTGAGGCCCGTCGCATAGGTATCAACATGGTGCTTGGCCCGGTGGTNGATGTAGTGTCGGGAGCGGGGGGAGTNATAGGCTCGCGCTCCTTCGGGGGTGATCCTNTGAAGGTGGCCGAGATGGGAGTGGCGTATGCCTTAGGTCTTGAGTCGGGGGGTGTGATGAGTGTCGCGAAGCATTTCCCNGGNCATGGCAGTCCGGAGGGNGACAGTCATCGGATGCTTCCTGTNATCAGGCGTTCGCTGCATCAGCTCGACAGCATCGACCTCTATCCCTTCCGCCGGTATGTGGATGNCGGATTGTCGGCAGTCATGGTAGGTCATCTATCNGTTCCGGCCATAGATCCCGAAGGTCTCCCCGCAGCNGTNTCGCCGGTAGTGATTCAGGATTTACTGCGGGGAGAGCTCGGCTTCCGGGGCCTTGTGCTCACCGATGCCCTCAACATGGGGGGCGTGAAAGGCTACGGCGGAGTGTCGGCTATCNCTGCGGGAGCCGACATCGTGATCGGACCGGCCGACACAGCCGCCGAGGTGGCTGCTGTGGTCAGGGCCGTGGAGAGCGGGGAACTNNCCGACAGCCTACTTGCCGATCGNTGCCGGAGGATACTTTTCTATAAGGAACTGGCATTGCTGGCAATATCGGAGCAGGGAGGGATTGCTTTGGGGAATCTGAGGGAGGATGTGAGACGCGGTTCGGAGCATGTGCGCCGGCTTCTCGAAGGTGGCNGNGGAGATTAAAAAGGGTGTNATGTGCCTGATAAGTGGCTTTACATAGCCTCCGCATCATATAAATATCAAATTTTTTTTGTAATTTTGCACTTGGATAGGGGCAACGGCAGCCGTCAAGGCATTGAGCCATCCCCCTTCGTAACGTCAGAAAGATAAAATCAAAAGAATATTTTAAGCATATGATGAACGCACAAGACATCAAGAACGGCACATGCATCCGTATGGACGGCCGTCTCTACTTCGTGGTTGAATTCCTTCATGTAAAACCCGGCAAGGGGAACACATTCATGCGCACCAAGCTCAAAGACGTAGTCGACGGCCGTGTGCTGGAGCGTCGCTTCAACATCGGTGAGAAGCTTGAGGATGTACGCGTGGAGCGTCGTCCCTACCAGTATCTCTATGCAGATGGCGGCGACGACATCTTCATGAACAACGAGACTTTCGAGCAGGTGCCTATCAACAAGGAGCTCGTGACAGGCGCAGCCTTCATGAAGGAGGGCGACACTGTGGAGGTTGTGAGCGATGCCTCTACCGACACTGTGCTCTATGCCGAGATGCCCGTTAAGACCGTTCTCAAGATCACATACACCGAGCCGGGTCTGAAAGGCGACACAGCCACCAACACACTCAAGCCCGCTACTGTTGAGTCAGGCGCCACAGTACGTGTGCCCCTCTTCGTCAACGAGGGTGAGCTCATCGAGGTCGATACCCGCACAGGCGAGTATGTAGGCCGCGTCAAGGCTTGATCTTAAGTCGGAAAGCTTAAACTTTCAAAAGACTATGAAGTCTCCGGAGCATATCCTCTTCTCGATAATCGTCCCGGTCTACAACCGGCCCGACGAGGTGGCTGACCTTCTTGAAAGCCTGGCGGCGCAGACCGACCATGGATTCGAGACAGTGATAGTGGAGGATGGATCCACTGTGGATTGCCGGAGTCAATGCGAGGCATTCGGAGAGAAGGCCCGCGTGAAATACTATTATAAGGATAATGAGGGGCGGAGCATCGCCCGTAATTACGGACTTGACAGAGCCGGCGGAGACTATTTTGTCTTCGTCGACTCTGACTGTATTTTACCCCCCGGCTATATCGCCGGCCTGAGGAAGGCGCTTGCCGCCAATCCTGTGGACTGCTTCGGAGGCCCCGATGCCGCCCACGATTCTTTCACCGATACCCAGAAAGCGATCAATTATGCCATGACCACTTTCCTCACCACCGGAGGAATACGGGGCGGCAAGCGGAGCATGGAGAAATTCACACCACGCACTTTCAACATGGGCTATTCCCGTGAGGTGTATGAAAGGGTAGGGGGCTTCCGCGAGATGTTCAGCGAAGATATCGACATGAGCACACGCATACGTCTCGCCGGCTTCTCGATCGCCCTCTTTCCGGATGTAGCCGTCTATCATAAGCGTCGCGGCAATTTCCGTAAATTCTGGAAGCAGGTGCATGTGTTCGGTATGTCGCGCATCACCCTTCAGTTGCTTTATCCCGGCTCTATGAAAGCGGTGCACTGGCTTCCGGCAGTGTTTGTGATAGGTGCTACGGCGATGATAATCGGTTCTTTCTTCCGATGGTGGCTGATACTTCCGCTTGTGGCCTATATACTGGCGCTCTGGATCTGGGGAATCATATCCACCCGCAGTCTTAAGGTCGGGACAATGGGCGTAGGAGCCGCCATGGTGCAGCTTGTAGGATATGGCACAGGTTTCATACGTGCCTATGTCTGGAAAATCCTGCTTGGCCACGGCCGTGACATTGATGATGAGATAAGACGGCGTTCACGCCAGTGACTTTTCCCATATCCAAAACTAAATACCATGGATAATAAGCCTTTGACTGTAAAGGAGCTGGATCCCGAGGATCAGCCGCGTGAGAAAGCTGAGAAATATGGTTGCGGAGTTCTATCTGTGCCCGATCTCTGGGCACTTATCCTGCGCACCGGTGTGCCCGGTGTGCCCATCACCCGTTTGTGTCGTGAAATGATGCACCAGAACGACGGAAGGCTTCATAATCTTGAGCGTCGGTCGCGCAAGGAGCTGCGTTCCATCAAGGGGATAGGGGATACGAAAAGCATACAGATCGAGGCGGTGATGGAGCTGATGAGGCGCTATGCCGCAGAGGAGCCGTATCGTGAGCGCCCGATTGTCTCATCCCAGCAGATCTTCGACCGTTTGAAATACAACATCGGCAATCTTCCGCATGAGGAGATATGGCTTCTGCTCGTCAACAGGCGTAATATGGTCATCAAGGAGATATGTCTGTCGAAAGGTACCTCCACGGCTTCTCTTTTCGATGTGAAGGCTACTATCCGTCATGCGTTGCTTGAGCAGGCGGAGGGTTTAATTCTGGCCCACAACCATCCCTCCGGGGGGACACAGCCGAGCGAGAGCGACAACAAGATCACACGCGAGCTTCTGGAGGCGTGCCGGTTCATGCGGTTGCGCTTTCTCGACCATGTGATAGTGACCTCCGCCGCCTACTACAGCTATCACGATTCCGGCAACATTCTTTGATAACTTCTTTGAGTAGGAGTGAACTCTTTTGCGGTGAGGAGTGTTTTATTAACAAAACATAAAAACTCAAAACAAAAGGTTATGGACAGCAAGGAAAAAAATCAGAATGATCAGGTGAATGCCGATCAGATCGCGAACTCACTTAGAGTGGACGCAAAGAAACGTACTCAGGAAACCATATCGAAGAACAATCGTCTGTGGTTGTGGCTCGGTATTCTGGTGCTGGTAGCAATACTTCTGTATTGTCTCTTCAGCTTCGGTCTTTTCAGCACAATGCAGAGTGCTAACTGAGGATAAACAATTAGCTTTGACAATTATCAAAAAATTATATGAGCAATAAGAACTCCAACAAAGTCTGGATGTGGGTAGGAGTGATACTTTTGATAGCCATTCTTGTTTATTGGCTGTTCTCAATTGATCTCTTCGAGAGCGCAGACGGCTATATTAATGGAAACTGAAAACGTATACCCGGCCATTCAAAGTCCTTATAAAGGGTTACACATTATTGAAATCTGACCGGGAACCGATCCTCCGAATTAACTTCGGGGGATCTTTTTTCATATAATGCCTTGTCGTAATGGTGATGGAGGTAGAAAGAGAAAGAAGATAATAAGGAAAAGAAGGTATCAGGTAAAAAAATGGATATAATAAAATTACGGCCTGTTTCCATTGGAAACAGGCCGTATATTCGGTTAGAATTACTTGCCGGAGATGCTGTCGGATACAGTCAGTGAAGCGCGACCTTTAGCGCGACGACGGGACAACACTTTGCGACCATCTTTAGTGGCCATTCTCTCGCGGAAACCGTGCTTGTTCACTCTGCGACGGTTAGAGGGCTGGAACGTTCTTTTCATTTTTATATTGAATTTTTTTATTTCCGATTTTCAGAGTGCAAAATTATAAAATTTCTCTGACTCTAACAAATTTATCTCCTACAATTTTAAATTTTTTCAGTATGGAGGAGACTAATCTCTGAGAAGTAGGTGTGATTCACACCGGTTGCTTCGGTGGTTGTAAGCGTGAAGCTGTGGCAATCAGTACCGTATTGTAGCCTAATGGATGTATGTGCTTGTTCTCCAAAAATGAGAGTACATCACTTTGAGTGGTTTCGAAAGATCCGAACGGTTCGTGTCTATTCATGGGGGCTGAATAAACGAAGTAAACACGTCGTGTATTCGGAATCAGAAGTGATTCTCTTTCAAGTTTTTCATAAGTCTCCTTCATTTGTCTGCATGCCTTGTTTGTCCAATTATCCGTATTTTTCTCAGCGCAATATTTCATTTCCAGAAACATAAGCCAAGGTAATCTACAGTCGGCCATGGATTCAAACAGACATTCGCAGTTATTTACATTCTTAGTGAAATGTGGGTTGGCTTCCAGATTGATTGCAATGTATCTGATATTGCCATGTGATGATTTCTTCAAGTGGAAATAACTGAAGTCTTCCGGTAAGCCCTTAGGTAGGAGCTTCCGCATAGCGCTGAACGGTATGACGGAGATCTCCACCCCTCTTTTAGTCCCGCTTAACTTGGTATATTCTGTGAAGTCAGCTACGTAACAATCAGAATCCAGTTCCATTATATCATGGAAATACTCTTTTAAAGTTTTCATTCAGAGTAGTCAATAAGGATATGAAAATCAGCCATGACATTATGCATGACTCTGTCAAAATAGTTACCACGGATCAGCCCTTTATCATCCTGTATGGTGGCGTTACCCCTTATGACACCGTTATCTAATTCCCATACAGATACGTCGGCTGTGTCAGTCCAGGCTGCTTTAGGGATGTCGATAGATTCAGCTACCTCTGCCACATCCTCTCCACTGACTTTTGATGCAAGCATGCAGTTGTTGAGGGCATAGAGAATATATGGGCTATGTGTGGTGATGATCAGAGAATCGCGGGAGTGATTGATTTTTGAAAGAATGTAGTAGAGCAATCTCACCTGTGTATCCGGGAACAGATTCTGTTCAGGTTCCTCTACGATAAGGTTAGAGAACGCAGGTATACTCATATTATGTTCCAACTCAAGCAATTCAAGTTTCGTGGTTTCTGTCCGGTTGATATCATCCACAAGCGCTTCTACATTATCCATCTTATTGGAAAGATATCTTATTATAGCCGCTTCCCTATATCTTTTCCGGGCATATGCTGATTTGTCCTCTTCATGAGAGTATATCCAGTCGGTGGTGTAATCAATTAAAATGCAAAGAGGCGTCACTGACTGCAGTCCGCTTGAACTTTCACTCAGAGGTATGGGATCTCCATCCTGAAGCAGGAGCTTATCCGAGTTGCTGTGGCTGTCGAAGAAATAACTTTCCTTTAAATCAAGTATTTGATGTCCTGATAAAGAGGTATATTTTGTTCGGATGATTTGCCAGTCGTCTATAAAGTCAAGTAAGTAGTTATCAGGCATCTTTGTTGTGAAAATACCGGGAATGGCCAGCACATTACGCTCGGAAGGAAGATAGAGGTTTTTCGAGATTTGCATTGTCTTGAAACCGGGTTTCATTTTTACAATGACATTCTCATTGGAATATTCGATTTCGATTCCATCTCCAAGATAATGAAACATGGCATCTTTTCTATTGGCATAACTTGACATGTTGAAGTAGTTGAAAAGGTGTCTCTTCACATAGGCCGTATCCACATGTCTTACGCTCTGATGAAGGAAGCAATCCTTTTCCAGCCATTGACAAAAGCTCACAATTTTTGCTACTGTGCTCTTACCGCTGCTTTGGGGACCGATAAAGATATTAATACGGTTCAGTTCAATATCAATCTCTTTTATAGGTCCGATATTTTTAATAGAAAGGTGTGCCATTATCTTGTACTACAAACAGTGATTTTATACGATGCTTCAATTGAATTGCAAAATTACAATTAATAGTGGAAAAGTCAAATAAGGCAAGGTGAAATCTCCTGATTTTACCTTGCCTTATTTGACTTTTCCACTATTAATCCGGATAGTATACTGCTACCGGCATTACTCACCGACTTGATAAAGGCCCTTATGGATTGGCGAGAAGCTACTTCCTGTCACTTCCGGAACCGGAGTATATGATATCGATAGTGTCGCCACCTTTTACAAACCTATAGAGAGCATCGCTTTCAGATTGATGAAGATTTACTTCATCATGATAGGATATCTTGCATATTTTCTCTAGATAACCTGACCTGCCGAAGAGTTCCTCCTCTAACGCATTGCTGTGCTGGGTAACTCTGCTGATTCTGCAATCCAATACCTTCTCGGCAATCTCTTCTATATTTTTGGGATTCCCCTCTTTATTGACATGCAGGAAGTTTTGCGTAGCGCAGGAATGATCTGGATAGAAGATAATCAGTGAATTTTTGGCTCGACTTGTCGCCACGTTTATAAGATACCTTTTGTTGATAAGTATCTTATTTTTAGGCTCCATGGTGAGGTTCGGCGGATTGAGAAGCAGAAGTACGATATCAAATTCATCTCCCTGAAACTGATGTACTGTATTCACAAACACATCGATATTCACATTTCGGGAAATCGGATTGGTATTCAGAAGCTTTTCAATCAGTTTCTTCTGAGCTGTGTAGGGGGTGATGATACCGATTGACAGATATTTTTCGTAGCCCTCCTCCCTTAAAGTATAAAAGAGTTTCTGCAGAGCTTCCTTCACCAACAATGCTGAGTAGATATTGTAATTGCTACCTTTGAATTTATCAAGTTCTGTTATTTGTACTTTCTCCGGATCAATACCCGGTTTTGAAACAGGGAACTTTACAATAGAAAGGTTTCGCTTGAAAATGGAGGGGACATTATCCGGAAGATGGAGTGGCTCACCTGCAAATCCAGATTTGACTTTGCCATTGTATGCGAATTTGCTCATTATCTCGCAAAGTGGACGTTCGCTACGATATTGAGTGGTGAGGAGACGTATGTTGATCTTGTCGCCGAGACGGTCTATAACTTCTGTAGGTTCCTCATTGAACTCATTGAGGCCTATAAATGAATAGAAGTTGAACTCGTCAAGCTGAGCCTCCTCCAGAATCATTGGGTCAAGATTGGTGATTGGAGGGAGCTGTAGCGGATCCCCCACAAGATAATACTTGCAGTCAGGATTAGTCTGGCTTCCTTTAAGCAGTGTAAACATCACATAGTCCAAAGTCACCATAGATGTTTCATCGATGAAGATAGCGTCCCAATCCAAATCATGAAGGTAGCATCCCTCCTGTGAAGAGTAGGTCTGAACATAGTAATGCACTGTGGCCACCAAGACCGCAGGTACAGTATCTGTCATGGCATCGTAGACCGGTATATCCAGACCGGCCAACTCGTTGCAAATCTCTTTGTTTGATGGATTGACACCTCGACTTGCCTCAATCCCCTTGCTGTTAAGACGCTCTGCCACTACTTTCGCAGCCGCGTTGGTGGGTGTGAGAATCAGTATACCAGCGTTTGGATTCTCCTTGATTGTTGACTCTACGATATTGACAATCTCGGTAGTCTTTCCTGTACCCGGAGGACCGAAGATGATATTGAGATTGTCGGGTAAGACTTCGCGAAGGTCAGTGTCTTCATCGACTTCAACAGTATCAAGAGCCTCTTTAAGTCGGGTAATCAGGAATTCGATATCCTTTTTCTCTCCGGATGCGACATACTTAAGGCGTAGTTCCAGAATCTCGAGGAACCAACGAAGTGAGCACTTGTTGACAGCCGATACGATAGTCCTTTGCTCTTCAATACTCTGTTTAAGCTGGAAATCTTTTAAGACACCACGTTCTTCCATGAATGCCAAAAGGCTTGCGACATCCTCTTGAGATACAATACCGGAATCAGAAAGAGCGCTTTTGATAGTGTCAAGTCCCTCTCCCTGCAGTTCCTTAACGGGTAGGTCGAGCCATTTCCGAAGAGATGGGGTAGCGAGCTCAATCCATTTGGCCTCTCGGAGTTGGCGTTTATAGAGAGGATCAATTTCATAAGGAAGTTGCCATCTTCTGTGGAACAATGCGTTATAGGTAGCGATACCATAACAGGGAATAAACAATCTTTCGATTAGTTCAGACGCTCGTTTCGGATCAACAGCTGCCGCATGAGATATGAAGTTATTAAACCCAACGATGATGGGTTCGTTTATATATTCCCAATCAATTTTCCCTTGATTCAAATAGCTTGGTCTTTGAGCATCATTTGGAATACGCCATTCAGATGATCCGAATATCTGTTTTTTCTCGTAATATA
>JAAVDU010000006.1 GCA_014801605.1 Bacteroides sp. | reverse complement strand
ATTGTCGATTATCTTCTCGAATGTCTGGATACCCACGGGATATGCGATTCTTTTTGCCATATTCAGGTCATTTAGAGGCTGTCATGAAGTAATCTTCAGGCACAATCCAATTAACAGCCCAAAATTAGTCAACAATTCCGATATATCCAAACCGATCATTATCTATCCCACCCTACCGTGCAATAAGAAGCTACATGATTCTTCCGATATCGTGTAGCAGATAAAATATTGCCGGTCTGTTACAGACGTCGATTAATCGCGTCGGTAGCAGCCGGCATGAGTGAAGTGTCTATGTGGACGCGATGAATCGCGTCGGTACAGGTTTATGATTTAAAGCTTAGTATCTTGAAACTATTTCAGAGTTTCTTGAGGGTAAAGTGGAGGGTGCCTCCGTCTACGATAGCACTATGGGGAAGTACAGTCCCTTCAAGGGGCTTTCCGTTGAGCGTCACACGGTCGATATAGATGGCATCAGGCGACGGACGGTCGACGGTGACCACAAATCTCTTCCCGGAGGGGAGATTATAGGTGATCCGGTCGAATATCGGTGAGGTGATCTCATATTCCGTAGTGCCGGGACACAAAGGATGGAAACCAGAAGCGGCAAGTATATACCACGCCGACATCTGACCGACATCCTCGTTGCCGCAAAGCCCGTCTACAGTGTTGCGGTAGGCATTGCGGCAGATATGGTTGGTCCATTTCTGAGTCAGTTCGGGTGCTCCAAGTCTGTTGAATAGGAAGGGGACATGATGCACAGGCTCATTGGCATGATTGTAATATTCATTCCACCAGAACTCTATGGGAGTCTTCTCGAACATCGACTCCAGATCGGCCAGAGTTGCTTCTCTGCCACCCATAAGCTCGACCATACCGTCGACATCATGGGGCACAAACCAACCCTGCTGATAGGGATTGCTCTCGATACAACCATACCATTCCTGCATTCGTCCTTTCTCGGGCCAGTCTACCCAGGAGCCATCGGCATTGCGCGGACGGAACCAACCCTTCTCCGGATCGAAGATCTTACGGTAAGCCTGTCCGCGGCTGTCATATTCCCGGGCTGCCTCGGCATCATCCATAAGCTTGGCCAGCTGCCCGACACACCAGTCGAAATAACCATACTCCAAGGTCTCGGATATCGAACCGGGGGTATACCCTACCTCATGATGACCGATACGGTCGGCGGTGTTGCGGCTCTGCGCATAGGCCTTCTCCATATCGAAACCGGTGATACCCTTCACAGCCGCATCCAATATCACCGCAATGGCGGGGTTACCCACCATACAGCCGGAATAGGCGTTGAGGAACTCCCAACGGTCGTAGACCTCGCTGCCGTTCTCCTCAGCCATATCTATAAAGGAGTTGATCATGTCGCTCACCACATCGGGATTGATGATGGTCTGTAGCGGGAACTGGCTACGGAACACATCCCAACCGCTGAACACTGTGCGCCGCGTATAACGGTCGGTGGTATGAATACGTCCGTCGGCGCCGGGATACTCCCCGGTGACATCGGTGAAGCATCGCGGATCGATCATCGTATGGTAGAGGGCGGTGTAGAATATCACACGGTCATCCTCCGTGCCCCCCTCCACAGTCACCTTAGCGAGAGCATCGTCCCACAACGCGGCCACCTTCTCGCGGTAATGATCGAAATCTGAAGAGCCGGCGAGTTCCGCCTTGTAATTAGCCTCCGCCCCATCCATGCTTACGAAAGAGATGGCTGTGCGCAGCGTCACCTCATCCCCTCTCTTTGTAGGGAATTCCGTGAAGAAACCGAGATGGTCACCCTCCATCGACTCTATGCCGCGTATCACCTCGGCGTTGGAGGTGCGGTTGATGAATTCCTCGGAGGTAACCGACTGAAGATGCCGGTCGGCCCCTTCAGGCACAGTCGCGCTCCATACCCCGTAGTCTGTCATCGGACGTGAGAATACGGAATAGAAATATACGGTATAGTCAGCTTTTCCGGCACCATCGCCCCAGCCTCCCCCTTCCGGAGGGCATTTCATCCAGCCGCGTATCGTGGAATCGTTGACCACCTCCACATACTGGCGGGTGGAGGTGCCTCCCACACGTCGGGCAAGGTCGATCTGCACCCGCGAGGTGTCCGACTCCGGATATGTGAAGCGCATCACCCCACCGTGAGGTGTGGCTGTCACCTCGGCCTGTATGTCGTAGTCGGTGAGATGCACACCGTAATACCCCGCTTTCGCCCTCTCCGACTGTTTGTCGTAGCGTGAGCGATAGCCCGCATCAGGGTTGTCGAGCTCCCCTCTCCAGGTGTGCAATGGTCCGACAGTGGGCATAACAAGGAAGTTTCCCATGTCGCCATACCATCCTATACCGCTCATCTGGGTCATGGCGAATCCCTCGATGGAGGTATGCTCGGATGAATAACCCGATCCGTTGTCACCCCCGGTGATGGTGTTCGGACTCACCTGGGTCATACCCCACGGTGTGGCCGCTCCGGGGAATGTCTTCCCCAGACCATGCTCGGCATGAGCGATTGTAGTGTTGGTGGATGCGCCGATAATAGGATTCACATAATCCGACAGACGCGTTCCGGCCTGAGAGCATCCTCCCCATAAGAGAGCGGCTCCGCCGATTACTGCTATATATCCTCTCATTCTTACATTCTATTTCAAAACAATCATTTATCTTGATTCTTCTTCCAGTCAATCCGGAATATATAAGGTTCTGATACAGAACCTCCGTTGATATTGACGTCGCCGGCAGCATACAGGTACGCCGGGCGTCCATTGATTTTAAGTATAGCGGGGCGCTCGAGTTTCCCTGAGTTGCACCTTACAAACAATCCCGGAGTCTTCAAGAGCTCCGCCTTGTCGGAAGGTGTGCCCCAATAATCAAAAATAGTGCCCATAGCTATGCTTGCATCAGCACGTCTGAAATCCTTGCCATCCTCCGATTCCCATAGGATAAGATAACCCCAGCCCCCGGTATTGCCGCCAAGATTGTCAGTAGTCAGTAGATAGTATTTACCATCCGCTTCGAAAGCCTGGGCATCCTCAAGATAGGAGATATTGTCAGTAATCGGGGCGTCACACATATGATAGGGACCCTCCAGTCTGTCAGCGACTGCATACCCATATTTAGCATCCATATGTGCAGGAGTGCCACATTTATAATATATATAATATTTATCGCCGATCTTGAGGAAAGCCGGATTATCCGCCCCTATTGCCGCCTGATAGGTCCAGTGTGACGGGTCATCATCCTGTGCCTCGACCATTATACCGCCGTTTTCTCCGGCAAAATGCCAGGGGCCATCTATTGAATCTGCAATCATCATACCGGTACGCTGTCTGTGGCCACCGGGGGTAGGATCCTGACAGATGTATAGAAGCACATATTTTCCATCCACCATCTCAAGGCGCGGATTATGCGGGGCCGACATTGTCTTACGGTCAGGAAACATCGAACTCTTCATGACGGTGGCGACATATTTAAAAGGGCCCTCCGGAGAATCAGAGACGTAATGGGCGATCTCCGCATTTTCACCGATCCACCCCTCCATCCCTTCGGCAGCCGGCCAGCGGCTACAGAAGGCATGTACCTTACCATCAGGACACATCAACGGAGAGAAACACCAGATATACCAGTCTTTGTCAGAGACAGCCGCTCCTACAAACTCTCCTGACAATGCCATATTGGAATAAGGCATCGAAAGACTCACTCCTTCGGCCGATCTCAAAGAGGGTTCACGCTTAACCGGAGATGCCGGGGCGCTCTTTGTGTCGATTACGCTGAATTCGTAGAGCGAGGGGGGAGCTGTGGCGGCGGTGACGTTCATACGTATCTTCTCGGCAGTCATGCTGTAAGGAAGACGTATGGTGCGGCAGTCACCTATCGGGCTATCCGATACATAGATTGTCTCCCAGTTCCCATCCTTCTCACATTGAATGTTGAATTCCCGGATACGGTTGATACGGCGGTTGGAGAAGTCGCCGAGCTGCTCCGTATCGCAATACTCGAATATCGTTATCTTGTCGAAAGATTCCTTCGGATCGAGAGTGAACTCTATCGAGGGAGTCAGCTCATTCGAAGCCCAACGTGTCTGCATACCGCCGTCGCACGCCCTTTGCGGTGAGTATTCACCGCTACCGTCCCATTGGGAGGTGGCTGTGGCCCGGAGGTCAAGGTATTTTCCACCCGTAGGCAACGGCTTCCCCGGTTCTATACCGAGACGCTGACGCAACTCTATCGCCCTCTGGGCCTCATGCTCCATTATCTTTCCGCGGCGGTCGGGAGGGATATTGATCACAAGNGTNTTGCCGTTTGATGTGGTCCAGTAGAAAAGCTCCTCCAGCTCGTCAAGNTCGCGCACGCTCCTGGGTTGCTCCTTCTGAAACCAGTTCCACTCCTTGCTGAGGCAGATGGTGTGCTCGAAGGGGAGATAGTAGGAATTTCCACCGTAAAGATATTGCTTNTGNTCATACCGGCTGGCAATCTTGGGGTCCCAGAGGCGTACATCGCCGGGGAAATACCGCATATGGAAGATGTTGTCGTCCGTCATACGGTCGGGAAGCACCTCCACAAAGCCCCCTTTGTCATCCTCGGAGGTTCCGATAGTGCCATTTACTGCGAANGCACAGTTCGGCTGATACTTCTTGACAAGATTATATAGCCGGGGTATATCCCATTCCGCCCCCGGTTTGTCCCAAGCGCCGTCAAGCCACAGCTCGCACACATCNCCGTAATTGGTGAGGAGTTCGGTGAGCTGGCCGCACATATAGTCGACATATTTATTGAAATTCTTCCCNGTATAAGTNGGTTCGTGACGGTCCCAGAGGGAATAATATATACCGAATTTCAGTCCATACTTACGGCACGCCTCGGCCACGGCACCCACCACATCGGTAGGGTTGCCTGAAGAGGCCACGTCATAATCGGTAAGCTTGCTGTCCCAAAGACAGAATCCGTCATGATGTTTGGTGACGAGAAGCACATAACGGAATCCNGCGTCNCGGGCCACGCGCACCCATTGGTCGCAATCGAGCCCGGTAGGGTTATATGTNGTGGCAGGNTCCACACCCTCNCTCCATTCCTGCTCGATGAAGGTGTTCATNCCGAAATGTATGAACATTCCATATCCGCGTTCCTGAAGCAGACGCTGTGTCTCGTCGGGTGCNTTTCCGGGCCGGATACCGGTCGGGGCNATTCTTGTGGCAGCCTCCGNGCNGAAGCCGGCCAAAGCGGTNGCNGCTATCACACCGGCAATCCCGAGATGTTGGATTCTGAAGTTTTTCAATTTCATATTGTAGATACAGTGTTATNGATGGTACGTTTCATGTATTGCAAAATTAGCGATTTTCANTTTACCTTTCCGNNATCAATGGGGCAAAAAATGAAATTTTTGCGTTAAAACCGGGTGATCGCATCCGATTGCCGGGATTTGGTCATATCGGGATTATTGACTAATTTTGAGCTATAATACAAAGCTTATTTAACTTATCTGATCATCTATACTATCGTTATATGGAAATGCTGAAGGGATTCATCAAAGGGATCTTAGGAGGGGTAGCGGGCCTCCTTATAGGATTCATGATCGCCGCTACATTTGTGGTGTGCCTCACCGATATGACCTACTCCGAATTCTTCGCCAAATTCAGCAGTCTCAATATATCGGAGGGCATAATGGCCTTTGCGGTAGCGATCTTCGGATTCGTGATCTCTTACATAATCCTTATTCCTGTACACGAGGCGGGTCATCTCGTATGCGGACTCCTTTCCGGCTACCGATTCGTTTCATTCAGAGTGCTCAACCTCACCTTTATAAGAATTGACGGGAAGCTACGCATAAAACGCTTCTCGATTGCGGGGACAGGGGGGCAATGTCTCCTTCTACCTCCGGATCTACCCCTGGAGAGAATCCCCGCATGGTGGTATCTCTTCGGAGGAGTGCTCGCCAATCTGATATGTCTGTTTGCCGCTCTCCCGCTCCTGTGGATAAAGGGGCATCCCCTGCTCACCGAGGCCGTCGCCATGTTCATCATAGCCGATCTCATCATCATTGTCATGAACGGCATTCCGATGAAGATCTCAGGAGCCGGCAACGATGCCTACAATATGACAAAACTTAAAAAGAATCCTTTGAGCAAACTCGCTCTGCTCACCACACTCCGCACTAATGCCCTGATCCAGAACGGGGTCAGACCGAAGGATATGCCCGGTCATCTCTTTGTAGTGCCGGAGGATATCGACTATTCCAACCAGCTTGAGGTGTCGCTCCCCCTTCTTGCCGCTTCGCGGCTTGTCGACGAGATGAGGTATCCCGAGGCGCTGGAGATGTTTGAGGAGATATATACACATAAAGATGAAATAGTCGGCATTTATGTCAAGGAGATCGCCTGCGAGCTACTGTTCCTGCGGCTCGTGCAGGGGGATATCGAGGGAGCGAAACAACTCTTCGACCCGGAGCTGAGGAAATATATCGAGATGTATCGCAAAGTGATGTCATCCAAGGAACGCATCCTGTGTGCCGTCTATCTCCTTATGGACAACGACCGGGAGAAGGCACTGGCCACATACGAAAACCTGCGTCGCCGGGAGAATGACTATCTTCTGCAAGGTGAGGTGAAAAGCGACCTTGCACTGATGGAAGCTCTCCTCTCCGGCACCGCTCCGGACGACACCGCAACTCTCTCCGACACCGTAGCCGACACCGCAACAAAAACTGATATATGAAGCGACACGAAGTGAGACATAAGTTTGTCGAGGAGGTGCTTCTCACCTCCGCTGAGGGGGTGTATGGATTCAGCCTCTATCCCGTAGGGGAGGATCTCGAGGGTGAAAACAGTTTCAAGGAGGAATACCGGGAAGTGGCTCTTCTGCCGGAACAGACCCACACCTGCAATGTGGGGGTAGTGNCCTCCCCTGCCCGCTCCCCTCTTCACCCCACCGGCCGAAGATTCCCCGACACCGATGCCCTGATATCGTTCGATCCTGCCGTCACTGTCGGAGTCGTGACAGCCGACTGTGTCCCTATCCTTCTTTACGCCCCCGATATAAAGGCTGTCGCCGCCATACATGCCGGATGGAAAGGCACATTGGGGGGAATAGTCGACAACACTCTCGACATCCTCCTGGAGCATGGCGCCGATCCGGCTGTCATGAAGGCTGTTTTCGGGGCATCCATCAGTCTCCCACTCTATGAAGTTGACCGGAATCTTGCCGACCGCTTCAGCGAAGCCGGTTTCGCTCCCCATGTAAGGGTATACGATTCAGGGAAGCCACACATCGACCTGCAAGGGGTGAATATGGAGCGGCTCTTGCGTCGCGGCCTTGATAAAGGGAATATAACGACACATCCCGGCTGCACGTTCAGTTCGTGCAACCGGGATGGGAATCCTGTTTATCCGAGCCATCGCCGAAGCAAAGGCTCTCCTGTGAGGATGCTTACAGCCATAAGGCTTCAGGCATAGGCCAAAGCTTCAGACATAGCCGAAAGTCCTGCTTATCATCATTATCAATCTCCGCCGAGGGGCTTGTAGGCACCTCCACGTTTCACTCCACCCGACTCGGAGAGGGCCACGGCCTCGTGTACATCACCCATCGACACCACCTTGAGCTGCTTGCGGAAATCCTTCTCAGCCAAAGGAGTGGTGACATGGATTGTGCGGCTCTTCCCGGGCATGATGTTGAAGTAGTTGTCGGAGAAGAAATTGTCGATGCCGTCGATGGAGAGGAACACTCCGCGGGCGAAGACGTCGCTTCCCACAGTCACATCATAGCCATCGGCAGCCGGACGTATATCCACGTTGTATTTCGGTGCCTGATAGTCCATATACTTCTGCTTCGTGGAGAAGCCCACATTGTCGTAAGTCTTCCCTCCGGTCTCGAAGGTGGTGTAGAATATCACGTCGCCACGGTTGAGGCCGTTCACAATATTCTCGATACGGTCGCCGAACACCTGCACGGAGGTCAGGGGCTTGGCAGTGTAGTCAAACGACTTCGTCATCACCGGCGTGCCGTCAAGCTTCATGGCGGTGAGGGTAAACTTACCCTTGGCAGGAGTGCGGCGGTCGGTCACGATATTCACTGTGAGGGAGTCACCCATCGCTACAGGCGACACAAGGATATCGTCGTAAGCGGCTTTTGAGTAGTACTGCTGTGCTTTCCAGCGGCCGTAGTAGTCGCGTCCGGCCCAAGAGGCCACAGGCCAGCAGTCGTTGTGCTGCCATACGAGGGTGCCCATGCAGTGGGGCATATCGCGGCGGTGGGCCTCAACGGCGGTCTTGATGGCATCACCCTGAAGTATCGAACCCACATAAAGGAAGGTGGGGAAATCGGACGGTGTGCGGAACTCCTCATCCATATACTGCTTGATGAGGTTGTTGGCATATGATCCGGCACGCTGATGGTCCATCATCACCTCTGAGTTGATNGCCCAGTCGCGCTCCTGGGGAGCGTAGATCTTCACCGATTCGAATTCGGGGAACGACTGGAAGCCATACTCGGAGAAGAAACGTGCCTTCTCCTTGTTGTAATGGCCGATAGAGTCGCGTCCGTGCCATACTCCCCAATAGTGGGCGTCGCCGTGGATACCGTCGGAGGGGGTATCCTCGAAAGCGAAGGGGGATGAGGGACGGTAGGATATGCCGCCGGCATACTCCTCCACCACTTCCGGAAGAGTCTTGAAATAGATATCCTTAAACTGCTTGGTGGTGAGTTCCTCCACACCCTTCTCCTTATAATAGTTGTAACGGTTGCCCCAGCCGTAGTATACATCCTGACACTCGTTGTTGCCACACCACAGAGCGAGCGAGCAATGGTTGCGGATACGTTTCACATTGTCGATGGCCTCCTGACGGATGTTGGCGAGGAATGCCTCATCGGCGGGATAAGTGGAGCAGGCAAACATGAAGTCCTGCCATACGAGGATACCGTTCCNGTCGCAGAGCTCATAGAAATAGTCATCCTCATACACACCNCCTCCCCATACGCGGATCATATTCATGTTGACGTTTTTAGCGTCGAGCACATGCTTCTCATATTTCTCACGGGTGACACGNGGCAGGAAGTTGTCGAGGGGTATCATATCCACACCCTTGGCGAATACCGGCTTGCCGTTGAGCTCGAAGTAGAGCGAACGTCCCCACTGGTCGTCCTGAGCCACCATCTTGAGGGAGCGCACTCCGATCTCGTTGTCATGGCTGTCGATCTTGCCGTCGTCGCCCGAAAGGGAGGCGGAGAATTTGTAGAGATAGGGCTCCCCCAGACCGTTGGTCCACCAGAGGCGGGGATTCTTCATGGAATAGTCAACCTCGATCTTGTTGACACCCTTCTTCAGAGATGTGCGCTTCTGGGCCACACGCTTTCCGTCGGCGGTGATGTCGAGAGTCACGGAGGGGATATCCTTGTCGCTCTCCACCTCCACGATAGTGGTGAGGTCGGCACGTTTCTCGTTGACGTTTTTCTGGATATACTGCACGTCGGAGATGCGTGCGCCGTTCCAGGTGAGGAGCTCCACAGGGCGCCAGATGCCGGAGGTCACAAGACGCGGACCCCAGTCCCAGCCGTAATGATAGCCGGCCTTACGGGCGAAGATACTCAGTGTCTTGTTGAAGAGACCACCCTGCTGGCTCTGGTCGGGGCCGGTGTTGAAGGTGTAGTCATATTTGTCATACTTCGGGAGGTCGACCTTTATCGGGGAGTTGAGATACACCTCGAAGAGGTTGTCACCCTCCTTTAGAATACCCTTTACATTGCAGCGGTATGTGCGGTGCATGTTGTCGCTGCGGAGTATGCACTGATGGTTGAGGTAGACATCGGCATATGTGTCGAGGCCATAGAACACTATCTCCTGGTTCTCGGCATTCACCTCATCGGGAGTGGCCTTGAAGGTGGTCTCATACATCCAGTCCTCCTTGTCGACCCACTGCACGCCACGCTCGTTGAGACGGAAGAAGGGGTCTTCGATGATCTCGTTGGCCATCAGGTCGGTATGTACGGTGCCGGGCACAGTGGCGGGATACCAGTTTTCGGAGCGGCCTTGACGAAACCGCCAGTTGTCGTGAAGGTTACGGCTTACGGGAGCTGCCGACATGCCCATGCATGCCGCCAGTCCCGTGAGGGCAACTATCGCTGATTTGAAAAATCTCATGTCAGGATTGTTTGGGTTTGATTGAATATCAGTGGTTTCTTATAGCCGGAAAGATTATCTTGCGGCCATCGAGGGGGCGAAGTCGAGGGCGAGACGCTGTCCGGCCTTCATCTTGACGTTCACCTTTCCATCCTTCACCTTGTAGGCCATGGGGGCGCCGTCGAGAGTCATTGTCACTCCCGCTTTCTCCGGAAGGAGGATGTTGAATGTGTGGTCCTTGGTGGCGCTGATGGCGGCGCTCTTCATCTGCTTGTCGCTCCACTCCACATCGGCCACGAGGCCACCCTGGGCGCACACGCCGTTCATCTTTCCGGTGCTCCACACGTCGGGAAGTGCGGGGAGGAACTCTATGAATCCGTCATGGCTCTGGAGAATCATGTCGCACATTGCGGCCACACTTGCCTCCGTTGCGTCGAAGCTGAAGATATCGGCGGGAGCTCCGGCCACACCCTTGGGCGACACGGTCATGAGGTTCTCGCGGGTGAAGTTGTGGAAGAGGTCCATCAGCCAGTCGTGACATTTGTTGCCATCCTTGAGGAAGGAGTAGAAACCGAGCATGTTGCCGCAGCTCCACTCGGTGTTCTCCCATCCGGGAGCCGAGGTCTGAGTCTCGAGGGCCAGACGGGCGGCATCCATCAGTTCGGGAGTCTTTGTGTATGAGAGCTGTCCGAAGGGATAAAGCCCCATTATATGAGAGGAGTGGCGGTGGGAGGGGTCGGAACGCTTCACGTCGGTCATCATCCATTCAGCCACATGCCCGTTGTTGTCTATGGCATAGGGGGGAAGCCGCTTGATATCCTTCTCGAGCTGCTGGCGGAATTTCTTGTCTACACCGAGCACTTTCGAACTCTCGATGCAGGCGGTGTAGATCTGCTCCACCACCGAGCGGTCGAGGGTAGGCATCATGGAGGCGGAGTAATGCTTCCCTTCAGGTGTGGTGAAGCCGTTCTCCGGAGAGATGGANGGGCCGGTCACGAGATANCCGGTGTTGGGATCCTCCACCATATAATCCTGGAAGAACTCCGCGCAGCTCTTCAGCAGAGGATATCCTGTATTGCGCAGATACTCGTCATCNTTCGTATAGAGATAGTGGCTCCAGAGCTCTGTGGCGAGCCATGCGCCGCCGGTCACGTTAAGGCCCCAGCTCACATCGCCGCCGGGAGCTGTGTAACCCCAGGGNTTGGTGATGGTGTGGGCACACCATCCTCGGGAGCCATACACCTTCGAAGCGGTCTCGGAGCCATATTTGGCGAGAAGGGCCACATACTTGAAGAGGGGCTCGTTACATTCGGCGAGGTTAGCCTTGTTGGGGCTCCAGTAGTTCTGGTTGATATTGATGTCGAGGTGATAGTCGCATGTCCAGGCCATCTGGCAGGCGAGGTTGTCGTTCCATATCCCCTGCAGGTTGGAGCAGAGGGGTGAGTTGGGACGTGAGGATGCTATCTGCATATATCGGCCATACTGGAAGAAGAGGGCGTCAAATCCGGGGTCTACCGTTCCGTTCTTCGCCAGATGGAGGCGTGTGTCGGTGGGGAGATGGGAGTTGCCGCTGTCGCCGAAATCCACATCCATGCGCGAGAAGAGGGCGTTGTGGTCGGAGGTGTGGTTGCTTCTGAGGCGGTCGAAGCCGGTTTTCTTGGCCTTCTCCACAGTGTTGAGGGCAGTGTTGAGATAATCGGGGTTGTCGAAATCGGTGCGGATATCCACGAGGATNGTCACCTCATCGGCACCCTCTACCTTCACGCTCTCCTTGTCGTGGCTTATCTTCCCCCCCTTGCTGTCGATAGCGAGCTTTCCGGCGAAGCTCACGCCGCCGGGGCCGAACATGGGATAGTCCACCTTTCCGGTGAGAAGGATTCCGCCGTTGTCCACATCAAGCTTGCTTGCGCGGAGAAGGTCGGTNGCGAGAGTCATGCTGACCATCCCCGGCTTGTCGGCCTTTATGCGCACAGCCATCACGTCGTCGGGATAGTCGCATATATATTCGCGTGTGTATGTCACGTCGCCGCTCTTGAAGGTAGTTGTGGCCACAGCGTTGCTGAGGTCAAGTTGGCGGCGGTAGTCGGTGATCTTACGGTCGGGATATGAGAATTTCATCACCATGTCGCCCAAGGGGAGGTGTGTGCCGAACGATTTGGAATGTCCGTGGAGATATTCGTTGGTAAGGCGGTTACCCTCCTCGAGGTCGCCGGCGAAGAATGCCTTTCTGATCTCAGCGAGTTTTTCGGGTCCGCAATGGTCGTTCTGCTGCTCGTCGCGCTGTCCGGCCCACATGGTGATCTCATTAAGGGCGATTCGGTCGGTGTCGATGCCGCCATACACAGAGGCGCCGATACGTCCGTTGCCGAGAGGGAGTGCCTCCATCCATTCGGGAGCCGGTTGCTGATACCACATCACGGGAGCCTCCCCCGCGAAAGCAGGTCCGGCAGATAGTGCCAGGACGGCTATTGCATTTCTGATTGCTGTGTTGAGTTTCATATGATATAATGCTGTTGTTTGAAAATGTCGTATAGTGTAGCGGAGCCGGAAAAAACCGTATCTTTCCGACATTGCAAAATTACAAATCATATCGATGCCGCTCCCCCTTGAATGGGGCATTTTTTTGTATTTTTGTTGCTAATTCAAAAAATCACCACTATATTTGCATACGGATTTCGACCCTTTTAATTTCCTGAGAGTCTATCCATCAACCTTATCATCAGCAGTTTTAACCTCCATAATGAAAAATTTGCGTCACAAAACATCACATTTGCGCTATCGTGCTACGCGCGAGGATAAATCAAAGCATTTGTACTATTTATTAACTCATTCATTTCACTGCGTAATCGCGCGCTGTTGTAATTTTGTGGCATAAACATGAAAGGCTCATGCCGATCGCTCTGAAATCATGAACAAACTAAATACACACCAAATGCAATTCAAGCTAAGACCGAATCTGAGGCACTCGTTGAAGGCCCTCCTCATTCCGGCAGCCCTGCTCACCATCCCGACAGGTTGCAAGGATGACTACGTCTACGACGACAAGGCCCCCGACAACCTCGGCGAGAGTATCTATGCCGAGCTCAAAAGCAGAGGCGATTTCTCTACCATGCTGCGCCTGATCGACGATCTCGGATATGCCGAGACCCTTGCCCGAACCGGCAGCAAGACCCTCTTCCCCGCCAACGACAAGGCTTTCGAGAAATTCTTCCTCGACAATCCCTACGGGGCCCATTCCTATGAAGAGCTCACCCCCGGACAGAAGCGTATGATCATGAACACCGCCATGGTCAACATGTCGTATCTCGCCGAGATGCTCTCCAACATCGCCGGCACCGACGGAGCCAACCCCGGGCAGGCCGTGCGACGCAATTCGGCCGTGACTTATCTCGACGACTATACCCGCCTCACGGAGTCTCCCCTGTTCGACTCCCCCTACTGGGAGCGTTTCCGCGACAAGGGGATAGTGCTTGTCGACAACGGTGCGATGCTCGTTCACTTCACCGAGGCGCAGATGGCCACTCAGGGTATGACCCCCTCCGACTTCTCCGTGATGTATCCCGGCAAGCAGTATGAGAGCGGCGACATCTACGTCAACAGCGTGCGCATCGCCGAGCGCGACATCACCTGCAAGAACGGCTACATACATGTGATGGAGGAGGTGCTCCTCCCCACCGGCACTATGGCCGACGCCATCGATGCCGCTCCGGAGGCNAAGACCTTCAGTTCTCTGCTCAACAAATTCTGCGCTCCCTACTATTCCGAATCGGTCGACAAAGCCGTGCATGACTTCTACGACGGCTCTACCGAGCTGCGCCCCCTCATCGCACAGTCCGACTCTATCTTCATAAAGGGGTATTTCAACGAGACCACTCATTCCGCCGGCCCCAACAACGAATCGCTCTCAAGCTACGGTCTGCTCTATTACGATCCCGCCGACCCCGGCTACTCCCCCTCCTCGGCCGAGCAGGATATGGGTGTGATGTTCGTCCCCACCGACGCGGCTCTCAACGAATATTTCAACACCGGCAAGGGCTCTTATCTCCGCGATGCNTACGGAAGCTGGGAGAATGTCCCCACCGATATCCTCGCGATGTTCATCAAGAACCATCAGAAGAGATCGTTCACCGCCTCTCTGCCGCATGCATGGCCCAACCTCACCGACGAGTCGAGCTATCCGATCAATATCTCGGAGGCTAACATCGAGCGCGTGGAGGTGACCAACAACGGTGTCGTGTATTTCATCAATACGGTCCTCCCCCCTATCGACTATCAGGGTGTCTACGGCGCGGTGCTCACTGCCGACAACATGAAGGTTATGAAGTGGGCTATCACCGACGACTGGTCGGATCTCGGCGACACGGAGGCTATGCGTTTCTATATGTATCTCCGCTCTATGGAGAATATGTATAATGTGCTCCTCCCCACCGATGAGGCCCTTCAGGACTACCGCGACCCCATCTCCTGGGCGCGTGGCGGGGCTGCCCGCGAGATCTGGAGCTTCAACTATGTACAGGCCACCAACTCCGTGAGCGCCGATATCTACGCCGCCAACGAAGATGGCTCGAAGGGTGAGTTCAAGCGCACCATCAACGGTGCCTCGGGCGAAAGCAAGCGCATTATCCGCAACCGTCTGCGCGACATCCTCGACCTCCATATCGTGATCGGAAACAATGAGGATGGTGTCCTCTCCGGCTTCGTCGACCAGACCGATGCCCGCTATGTGCTCACAAAGGGTGGCGGCACAATCCACATCTCCGGACGTGAGAACGCATTCACTGCNAACGGCGCGGGCGACATGGAGCTCCTCCTCCCCGAAGCGGGTATCGTGACATCACCCACCGGAACCCCCAGCCGCTACTCATCCGATAATGGTCGCACATTCTTCATCGACCATATCCTCCACGATGCCTCGGCCAACGTCTACTCTCAGCTTCAGGCCCATCCGGAGTTCAAGGCTTTCTTCGACCTCTGCAACGGCAACGACCTGGTGTTCACCATCCTTCAGGATGATGAGGATATAGAGGAGATCTTCTCCGACCGCAAGACCACATCCTCCACAGGTATCGGNTATCTCGTCAACTCCTTCAACAACTTCCGCTACACGGTGTTCGTGCCCACGGCTGAGGCTATCGAGGAGGCTTTCCGCAACGACCCCAAGCTCTATACCTGGGATCAGATCGCNGCCGACACCAACGAGGCCTCAAAGAAAGAGAAGACCCTCTACCTGCTGAAGTTCATCCGTTTCCATTTCATGGACAACTCCGCCTTCATCTCCGGAACCCCCTATGGTCCTCTGGATTACGAGACAGGCGCACGTAATGAATACGACAAGTTCCACAAGCTCCGCATCTCCTCCGACGGCCGAAGCATGACAGTGGCGAGTGTCGACAATCCCGCCTCATCTGCCAAGGTGATCACCGACGGCGGACTCTACAACATCATGGCAAGGGATATCATCGTCAACAACACCCTGGTCAGCGAGGCCAACCAGATNACAGCCTCCTCGCGCGCNGTGATNCATCTCGTCGACCATGCCCTGCGTTTCGAATAATTACTGATTCACCATTATATAATACACCCTGACATCAATGCAAAGAATACAATACATCCTGCTGGCCGCCCTGCTCTGGATAGCCCATGCCTCGGCATTGGCCCAATCAGACAATCTGATGCGCGGCCTCGTCATCGATGACTTCGAAGAACCGGTCATCGGAGCGAATGTACGTGAGGTCGACGCCCAGAACCGCGTCATGAGCGTCACGGCCACCGACATCAACGGTGAGTTCTCACTCATCCTAAAGAATAAGAAAAACAAGGTCATAGTGTCGTATGTAGGCTGTAAGCCGGTCACCCTCGACTTCGCCCCGGAGGTGAATGTTCAGCTCAATCCCGTGAGCGAGCTCCAGGAGGTGGTGGTGCAGGCCCAGAAGATGACCAACGACGGCGGCATGCCTATCCCGGTGCGCGAGATCTCNGGCGCCGTGCAGACCCTCAACACCAAGGCTTTCGAGGGTGTCTCCGTGAGCTCGGTCGATGATGCCCTCCAGGGNCGTATGGCAGGTCTTGATATCGTAAACGCCTCCGGCGACCTCGGTTCCGGCTCGGCCATGCGTATCCGAGGCACGGGCACCATCAACTCCAACGCCACCCCGCTCATCGTGCTCAACGACATCCCCTACGAGAGCCATGTCGACGGAGCCTTCGACTATGCCAACGCCACTTCCGAGCAGTTTGCCAACCTCCTTGCCATCAACCCCGAGGATATCGAGGAGATCACGGTGCTCAAGGATGGTGCGTCGGCCGCAATCTACGGTTCGCGCGGTGCAAACGGCGTTATCATGATCAAGACCAAGCGTGGTGTGAAGGGCCCCCCGAAGGTGCAGTATCTCTACAAGTTCTCCATGAGCCGCCAGCCCAAAGGNCGCACGATGCTCAGCGGCGACGACTACACAATGCTCATGAAGCAGGCCTACTTCAACCCCCGTCAGGACGTCAACGCCGGCAACATCCCGGAGTTTAACTACGATCCCTCTTATTCGGAATATCAGCAGTTCAACAACAACACCGACTGGGTGGATGAGGTGACACAGTATGGCTACACCCACGACAACACCATCAACATCACCGGTGGCGGCGACAAGGCGAAATACCGTGTCAGCCTCGGCTACTACAACCAGAGCGGTACTATCATCAAGCAGCATCTCGACCGTGTCTCCACTCTGATGAACCTCGACTATCAGGTGAACGACCGTCTCCGTTTCTCCACAGAGTTCTCCCTCACCCACACCAAGAACAAGCAGAACTATAAGGAGGACTGGGGTTCGGAAGGCCTCCTCGACATCGCCTACCGCAAGATGCCCAACGTGTCGGTTTATCGCCAGGACCCCTTCGGCAACAACACAAGCGAGTATTACACCATCCCGATGAGCTCGCGCCTCGACGACAGCCAGAAGTATCTGGTCAATCCCGTGGCTCTTGCCAACCTCGCCCGCTACGACGAGACCAACATGCGAATCATCCCCACTCTCCGTCTCTACTACGATATCCTCAACCCGGAGAAACANCGTCTCCGTTATTCGGGATATGTGCAGTTTGACATCGAGAACAAGAAGGAGGATAAGAATCTCCCCGGAGAGCTCACCTCCCGCAACTGGGACGACGGCAACATCAACCGCAACTACGGCCGTGAGGCGGAGTCGCTCAATATCCAGACCAAGCACGACCTTCTCTTCGTGCCCCGTCTCGGCGACGACCACTCCCTGAGCATCCTCGCAGCATGGGAGCTCACCACCGGCAACTCGCAGTATCAGGAATTCCGTAAGTACAACATGCCCAACGGAGTGCTCAACCCCACCCAGGAGGGCTACAAGGATGCCATGGAGAGCACCCGCAGCGAATGGCACTCNATGGCCTACCTCGGCCGCGTACACTACGCCTACAAGTCGAGATATATCCTCGACGCCACCGTGCGCCGCGACGGCTCCACACGNTTCGGTCCCAAGAACCGCTGGGGCACATTCCCCGCTGTGTCGGTGAAGTGGATCATGAGCGACGAGAAATTCATGGAATGGAGCCGCGAATGGCTCGATATGTTCGGCTTCCGTCTCGGATACGGAAAGACCGGTCGCCANCCCGACTATGAATATCTCCACTTCTCACGCTACGAGGGTGGCGGCACATATATCGACGTCTCGACNATGAAACCGAGCTCGGTGCGCCTCAGCAACCTCAAGTGGGAGACCAACACCAGCTACAACTTCGGTATCGACGCCAACTTCTGGAACAATACCTTCAACTTCGACATGAACGTGTTCCACGAGAAGAACCGCGACCTCCTCTTCGAGGATTTCACCATCCCCTCATCATCCGGCTTCGGCTCCGTGAAGTATGTCAACGGCGGTTCGATGGTCAAGAACGGCTGGGAGCTCAACTTCTACACCAACAATCTCGTGAAGGCCGGCCCCTGGACATTCGACGTCAACTTCAACCTCGCCAACTACAACTCGAAGATCACCGAGCTGCTCCCCGCCATCGAGGAGCTCAAGAAGGGTCAGTTTGACGGCAACAACGGCTCATACCTCAGCCGTATGCAGGTGGGCAACGCCTATGGCTCTGTCTACGGTTTCCGCTACAAGGGTGTATATCAGTGGAGCGANTATGTAGAGGGACGCGAAGGCACATCCCCTGTGGTGCGCGACGCCGACGGCAACGTGGTGAAGGACTCCTACGGCAATCCCCTCCCGATGTATTTCGGCTACGGCTCCACCAACTATAAGTTCAAGGGTGGCGACGCCATCTATGAGGATGTCAACCACGACGGCACAATCGACGAGCTCGATATCGTATATCTCGGCAACTGCAACCCGAAACTCTACGGTGGCTTCGGCTTCACAGCCAAATGGAAGACATTCTCCGTGACCGCCTTCTTCAACTTCCGTACAGGCAACAAGGTGGTCAACTACGGACGCATGTGGGCCGAGAATATGTACACCAACAACAACCAGTCGATCGCCGTCAACTGGCGCTGGCGCAAGGAGGGTGACGTCACCGACATGCCCCGCGCACTCTACAACTACGGCTACAACTGGCTCGGATCCGACCGATATGTGGAGGATGGCTCTTTCCTCCGATTCAAGTATCTCACCTTCAACTACGCTTTCCCCTCGGAGATGCTGAAGAAGATACACCTCAACCAGATCAACCTCTACCTCACCCTCAACAATATCTTCACAGCCACGAAGTATAAGGGTGTCGACCCGGAGATCTCACCCAACCAGTACGGTATTGCGGAGGACCGCTCCAACACCCCCCGCTCACAGTATTTCACCTTCGGCCTGACAGTGGGCTTCTAAAAACAGATAAAAATGTCAAAGAAAATATTCACATATATAGCAGCCGCGATGATGGGAGTGGCCTCCCTCACCTCCTGCAACGACTATTTCGACCTGCGCCCCACCGACCAGATGGTGCTCGACGAGTACTGGCAGAGCGAGGGCGACGTGCTCGCGGTCACTATGGAATGTTACCGGGCCATGGCCTCCTACGACTATATCAAGCGTCTCATCGTATGGGGTGAGCTCCGCTCCGACAATGTGATCGTGGATCCGGGCAACGGCGACGGCAACATCACCTATATCGGCAACCTCAACCTCCTCCCCTCCAACGGATATACATCCTGGACAGCCTTCTACAATGTGATCAACCTCTGCAACACTGTGGAGCATTTCGCACCGATAGCCTGCGATAACGACCCCAACTTCACCCGCGCGCAGCTCAACGGCTACATCGCCGAAGTGAAGGGTATCCGTGCCTACACCTACTTCACNCTGGTGAGGGCTTTCCGCGATGTCCCCTTCGTCACCAACCCCACCATCGACGACACTCAGGAGTTCCAGATGGCGCAGGAGGATCCCGACACCCTGATCGACTGGCTGATCGACGACCTCAAGGCCGTGGAGCCCACCGCTACCACCACATGGAGCAATACCGCCTATACAAAGGGACGCATGTCGCAGGCCGCCATTCGTGCCATCATCGCCGATATGTGTCTCTGGAGAGGCCGCTACGACGAGGCCGTGGAATACTGCGACCTCATTCTCAACGACACCAACAATCCCCTTGCTCTTGAGACAGCTACAGCCCTGGCCCGTTCGGTATTCATCGCCGGCAACTCCAAGGAGAGCATCTTCGAGCTTCAGATGAGCTCCAACACTGTCGACAACGGTGCCCTCCGCGACTCCTACGGACTGAAGGATATGGGCCATGCCATGCAGATGAGCCCNTATGACTTCGAGGGAACCAACACTTCGATATATGATAAGGATGATATACGCGGACGTGCATTCATCTACTCCAACAGCGACGGCGCTATGATGGCCAAATACAATATGGCTATCGATCCCACAGCTCTCACAGCCACCAGCGTCGGAAGATGGGACTATACCACATACAGCAACGTAGGCGACCGCAACTGGATCATCTACCGCCTCCCCGACATCTATTTCATCAAGGCCGAGGCGCTCGCCGAAAGCGGATCGCGCCTCGAGGAGGCTTTCCGTCTGGCTGCCCGCACCTACGAACGCGCTCATCTTTCGCTCGAAGAGGGGGAGCTCAATTATGCCGACTACTCGGCAAATGTGATTGAATTCATCTTCAAGGAGCGTCAGCGTGAGACTATCTTCGAGGGTAAACGATATTTCGACCTGATCAGACGTATCTCCCACCACCGCTCTGATTTCAATAATATCATTTCCTCAACTCTTATTCCGAAGTATGCCGACCTCGACCGCACGACGGTGACTACGAAGCTCTCTACCTTCGACGCCCTCTTCATGCCTATCAACGACACTGAGATGCGAAGCAACCTCCTGCTCAAGCAGAATCCCTTCTACCGCACCTCTTCCGACATCAACCTCAATTAATGCTACCATACACCATGAAGCAGTCTTTTTTCAGAAAATCAATGAAGTTTGCCCTCCTGCTCCTCGCAGGGGCATCGGCAGCCGCTCTCTCCTCATGCGGCGACGATGTAGATGAAGGTGCCTACTATACCTTCACGGGACACACAGCATCAAGCTATATACACGACACCGAGGGGTATTCTCTCTTCGCAGCTCTCCTTGACGACACCGGCAACGACGCCCTCCTCTCCTCTTACGGACACTATACCGTGTTCCTACCCTCCGACAAGGTGCTTCTCCCCTATATCGAGAGCCTCGCCGGAAGCTATGAGGCCCTCACCCCGGAGCAGAAGCAGGAGATCGTATGGAACCATGTGATCAAGAGCGGCGGCCGCGACTATAAGTCGGAGACCTTCGAGGAGGGTTCGCTCGGCGAGCCTACCATGAGCAACAACTACATCACCATCTCCTTCCGTGTCGACGACTCGGGGAGCGCCCTCACAGTGCTCATCAACAAGACTGTCCCCGTCGTCGAGAAGGATATCGAGATCCACAACGGTATNATACACACCATCGGTGGGGTGATTGTTCCCACCACCGACTTCGCCACCGATATCCTCGAGGCTGAGGAGAACAGCGATTTCTCTATCTTCGCCTCCGCACTGCGCGCCTCCGGACTCGACAAGAAGCTGGAGATGCTCTACGACGATTCNTATGTAGCCCCCTACCCCAACGGTGAGCTCTCCCGAGGCGAGACCAAATTCCAGGTGCCTACTGTGAGAAGATACGGCTACACAGTATTCGCCGAGACCGACGACGTGATGGCAGAGAACGGAATCACCGACCTCTCCTCTCTGGAGGCTTATGCACAGAAATTCTACGGCTCTGCCGCCAAGGGTAACTATTCCGACCCGGAGAACGCCCTCTACAAGTTTGTGGCCTACCACCTTCTCGACCGCCGCATGAACACCAACGAGTTTCACTACAACGGTGTCTGCACTGCCCCCTCCTACCGCGACAAGCGCACGGAATATTACGAGACGATGCTCACTTACCGCCTCATGGAGATCAAGGCGGGCAATAAGATCAACGAGCAGAAAAACGGCTCTTATGTAGGCATCAACGAGAGCCGCGCCGGTATCAGCGCTGTCAACGCATATGTGCATGGCCTCACNTCCATGCTGGTCTACGACGAGACTGTCATGACCACCGACGTGCTCAACAAGCGCATCCGTTTCGACTTCTATAACATCCCGCCGGCTCTCACCAACAACAATATCCGCTGGCATCTGATGGATGTGCCGGGCTATTCAGGCTACGTCATCCCCAATGACTTCTGCGGCGACCATCTTAAATTCTCCGACGAAACCGAGATCACCATGTGGGCTTCCGACGGNGGCTGGACCAATTTCGAGGCCGACGAGTTGAAGCTCAACGGATGGTATGACTTCACTCTCCGTATGCTCCCTNTGCCTCCCGGCTCNTATGAGATCCGCATCGGCTACCGTCAGGAGTCATGGCGTGGAATCGCGCAGCTCTTTGTCGACGGTGAGATCCAGGGCATACCCCGCGACCTCCGTATCGCCGGCACCGACCCGATGGTGGGCTGGGTGAGCGACGANAANCTCTCCCCCTCNGNAATCGCNGAGAACGACAAGGCTATGCGCAACCGAGGATACATGAAGGCTCCCGCATCTATCTGGACCAACCAGGCCGGAGGGCGCACTCTCCGCAGGATCCTCAGTGTCTGCGCATCGTGGTGGGNCAGTTCAANTTCCAGGAGTATGCACCCCACTATCTCCGTGGCAAGAATGTATATTCCCCCGGTATGGAATTCCATGGCGACTACATCGAGCTGATCCCCACAAGCCTTATCGACCGTGAGGACATCTATTGAGAAGACAGCTCCGAAAACTTACCTATTTCAACTTCAGAATTATCATGAACAAGATACCCTCTAATATAATACATCGCGCTGGCAGAGCTCTCCCGCTGGGCCTCCTCCTTACCCTGGCCGGTTGTTCAAACGACTGGGACGCCCATTACTCTCCCGCCGGCGACGAGGCCTCTTCGGAGAGTGTNATCGCNCTCATAAAGCAGACCCCCTCTCTCTCACGCTTCGCGCAGATGATCGAGATCGCCGGACTCGAGGAGACCCTCTCCGCCACTCAGACATACACCGTGTGGGCCCCCACCGACGAGGCCCTCGCATCGGTCGACCTCTCCGATGAGGCCGAGGTGCGCCGCCTCGTCAACAATCATATCGCCCGCCACAACATCCCCTCATCCACCCTCCCCTCGAAGGGGGTGCGCATGCTCAACGGAAAGATAGGCCATTTCAATGGCGACACCTTCGGGGGCGTGAAGATTGCAAAGGGCGACATCCGCTGCGGCAACGGCGTGCTNCATATCCTTGACGGAGCCATACCCTACCGCTACAACATCCGCGAGTATATCTCCACCCATCCGGAATATTCACTCCTCTCCGACTTCCTCAGCCGCTTCGACGAGGATAAGTTTGACGTTGAGAATTCCGAGGCTATCGATGTCGATGAGAACGGCAACATCGTCTACGACACCGTCACCATCCCTTACAATGCTCTCCTGCAGAGCAGGCTCTACGGAATAGGCTCCATCGAGACCGAGGATTCGGTATTCACCATGCTCCTCCCCGACAACCGGGCCTGGACCGAGGCTTACGACAGAATATCACCCTATTTCAAGGTGTATGATGCCGACGCCGCGAAAGCCGACTCCATCACCGACATCCAGACATCGCTCGCCATTGTCAGCGACCTTGTGTTCCGTGGCAGCCTCACCAACCCCTCCGGCCGCCTCACAACCACTACCGGCAGCATCATCCCCGACATCGCACCGATGTTTGCCAACACCACTGCGGAGACAGCCTCCAACGGTATGATATATCTCACATCGTCGCTCAATCTCGACCCTGTGGCCACATTCAATAAGGAGATCGAGGTGGAGGCCGAGGAGAGTGACGGACGCACCGTAGGACAACGCACCAACGTCAATGCGGTCATAATGGGAAGCGACGACGACTTCTATGCCGAGACATCGGGCCACAGCTATCTGGAGGTGTCGCCAAGCTCTTCGGCGGCAACTCCCTCGGTATCTTTCAAGGTGCCGGAGGTGCTCTCAGGGAAATATGACATCTATGCCTCCTTCATCCCCACAGAGTCTGACGGCAAAGGGGCCAACCACACGAGAATGGCTTTCACCCTCACTTATGTCAACCCCTCCAACGGTCGCAACACTTCGGTGAATTTCAACGACGACGACTTCCTGACATCGCCCGACGAGCCTACCGTGATAAAGGTGGCCTCCGCATTTGAATTCCCCGTGAGCGATTTCACCGACCGTATGTGGCTCCTCGACCCCGCCAACGAAACCGCTGCCCGCACTCCCAAGACCTCCATCGAGGTGAAGCCAAACGTCACCACCAAGGAGTTTAATGCCGGCGAGCTCATCCGCAGGTTCAATATCGACCGCATTTACCTAATTCCCGTCACCGACTAAGCAATCCTGACAGAAATGAAATCATCATATCTCAATATATCGAAATACCGTCTGGCAGCCGCCGGAATGATTCTCTCGGCCGCTGCATTCCCGGGCCTCGCCTGGGGGGAGACCCCGGTGAAGGGACGTGTCACTAACGCCGCCAACGGTGCGGCTCTCCCCGGCGCACGTATCACCGTCGTCGACGGCTCTGCGGCTGCAATGACCAACGGCGAGGGTGAATATACCCTTGAGGCACCCGACGGCAACGTCACACTCCGTGTGGAGGCTCCCGGATTCAATCCGGTGATTGTNCCTCTCCGCGGACTCTCCGAACTCGATGTGCGCCTCCGCGCCACTGTCGACGACATGCCCCTCAATAGCGTGGGCGACCTTCAGGGTGATCTCTACACCATCAACCGCTCCGGCATGCCCGGCGCCGGACATGCTGTCTTTGTAGAGGGTCTCCACTCTATCAATTCATCATCACAGCCCCTTTATGTGGTGGATGGTGTGATATGGGCCACCTCCGACGGCTTCAACGAGAGCATCGTCGACGGACATTTCAACAACCCTCTCGCTCTGATCGACCATAACGATATCGAAAGCATACAGGTGCTACGCAACGGCACAGCCCTCTACGGCGCCAAGGGTGGCAACGGCGTGGTATATATCACCACAAAGCGCGCTCACGACGAGGCTACAAAGATCGAGGCCTGGGCTGAGGTAGGTTTCCGCGAGAAACTCCGCTCCATCCCGGTGATGGATGCCTCTCAGTATCGCCTATATGTCTCCGACGTGATCGGAGGGATGAGCGACAAGGCCGGGTTCGTTGATAAATTCGATTTCCTCAACGACGATCCCACAGCTCTCGGCTACAAGGCAAACCATAACGACACCGACTGGCTCGGACTCTCCACCCGAGGAGGGATACTGATGAACTACGGTGTGAGCGTACGTGGCGGCGACGACCGCGCACTCTACGGTTTCTCGCTCGGCTACACAAAGAACGACGGCTCCGTGAAGGAGACAAGCTTCGACCGCCTCAACATCCGGTTCAATTCCGACATCAATCTCTGGAAGGGTTTCAAGCTGCGTTTCGACATCGCTTTCGCCCAGGCCACATGGAAGCTCTTTGACGACGGTATCAACTCCGTGTCGTCGCCCACATACCTCGGCCTTATCAAATCCCCCCTCTATCATCCCAACGTGATCAGCAAATCGGGCGACGTAACACTGAAACTCTCCGATGTCGATGAGCTCAACGTGGGCAACCCCCTCTCTCTCCTTGATCTCGGGAAAGCCGACAACCGTAACTACCGCTTCAACCTCGCCGCCTCTCCGGAATATGTATTCAACGACGCCTGGAAGGTGGGTGGAACCGTAGGTTACACTTTCGATAAGGAGAAGGAGAACAACTTCACCCCCGACTATGGTGTGGAGGATACCCCCCTCTACAACAATAACGGCGAGATCTACGCCACATCGCTCAACTGCGTGCGCACGATGATGAGCCGCCACACCCTCTTCTCGGCCGACGTCAACGGTCAGTGGCACCCTCTGCGCGACTATGTCAACAACCTGAAGTTCCGTCTCGGATGGCGTTTCCAGAACGACACCTACAACTGGAGCTACGGCGAGGGTCACAACACCCCCTCCGACCATATCAACTCTCTCGGCAAGACGAGCAGCGAGCTCCGTGTGTCGGAGGGTCTCGACACTCAGTGGCGCAGCATGGGATGGTACCTCACCGGCGACTACTCCCTCTACAACCGCTACTTCCTCTCGGCAGCGGCATCTATGGAGAGCTCCTCGCTCTTCGGCAAGAATGCTCCCGACGCCCTCAAGATCGGCGGAGTGGCATGGGGCCTCTACCCCTCTGTCAACGCCGCATGGCTCATCTCTTCGGAGAAATTCATGCGTTCGCTCAGGGCTGTCGACATGGCCAAGATCCGTGTGGGCTATGATGTGTCGGGCAACGACCGCATCCCCACTCTCGCCACTATGTCGTATCTCGCGAGCACAAAGCTTGCAGGTCATGCCTTCGGACCGATCCTCGCCAATATCGGCAACGACAAACTGAAATGGGAGACTACCCGCACATTCCGCGTGGGTCTCGACATGAACTGGTTTGCCAACCGCTGGATGTGGCAGTTCGACTTCTACAAGTCGCAGACCTCCGACCTCATCATGCCCCGCTCCCTCAACGACGAGACAGGCCTCAAGACATTCTGGACCAACGGCGGCAAACTTGAGAACACCGGCGTCAACTTCTCGACCACCGTGCGTGTGATCGACACCCGCGACTTCAAGTTCGACCTCGGAGCCACTATCGGCCACTACCGCAACAAGGTGAAATCACTCTCCGACGGCGACTTCATCACCGACATTGCCGGCGGNCAGGTGCTCACCACCGTCGGGGAGCCTATCGGGGTCTTCTACGGCTATCGCACCGAGGGTGTATTCTCCACTGCCGAGGATGCCGCTCAGGCTAATCTCGCCATCAGAAACGCCAACGGCTCGCTCACCGCTTTCCAGGCGGGCGACATGCACTTCTCCGATGTGAAAGCCGACGGTGTGATCGACCTCAACGACCGCACCATCATCGGCGACCCCAACCCCGACTTCTACGGCAACTTCAACCTCCGTTTCTCATGGAAGGGCTTCACCCTCTCATCCCTCTTCACCTTCTCTCAGGGCAACGACGTCTACAACGCCCTCCGCGCCAACCTCGAGAATGGCTCCGACATCTACAACCAGTCGACAGCTATGACCAACCGCTGGGTGGCCGCAGGCCAGGTGACTGATATCCCGCGTGCCGTCTACGGCGACCCGATGGGCAACTCCCGCTTCTCCGACCGCTGGATTGAGGATGGCTCCTACCTCAAATGGAAGTCGCTCAAGCTGAGCTACGACATCCCTATCCACAGCCCCTTCATTCAGGGTGTGGAGGTATGGTTCGCCATGAACAACCTCAAGACCTGGACAAAGTACCTCGGGCCCGATCCCGAAAGCTATGCCGGCAACACCCCCCTCTGGCTCGGTGTCGACACCGGTCTTGTCCCCCAGGTGCGTGAATACAACTTCGGCGTGAAGATCAACCTCTGACAAGCCCATCCTACATCAATCCTACCAATATCAGAAAAAATGAAACTTAATCATATATTCTCAGCGGCGGCAGTAGNCCTCTCGGGCCTCCTTCTCCCCTCCTGCGCCGATATCCTCAAGACAGAGACGGAGAGCTTCGTCGACCTCGACGGGCTCCCCTCCTACAATGCCAACGACTCCGTTTACTCCGCAATGGGGGTAGTGAGCCAGCTNCAGAAGCTGGGCGAACGCTATGTGATGCTCGGNGAGNTGCGCGGCGACCTCGTGGAGGTCCCCGCCTCAGCTCCCACCGACTATCAGGAGATCTCCGATTTCAAGGCTACCTCCGCCAACTCCTTCTCCCCCCGCCACGACTACTTCGGGGTGATCAACAACTGCAACATCGCCCTCAACCGTCTTGACACCCTCATCACNGAACACAACCGTGCGGTGCTTCTGAAAGATTATGTGAGCATCCGCGCCNTGCGCGACTGGACATATCTCCAGCTCGGTCTCACCTACGGAAAGACCATCTGGATCTCCGAGAAGGATCTTGCGGAGAAGGGGCTTGAATCGCTCAACGATGCGGAGGCCAACTACCCCACTGTAGAGCTTGACCGTCTTGTCGACCTCCTCATCGAGGATCTCACACCCTTCGCAGGGCACGACACCTCCGACTACGGCACTGTCGATGAGCAGTCATCTTCAAGTTTCTTCATCTCCCCGATGCTCCTNCTCGCCGACCTCAACCTCTACAAGAACAACTACGAGACGGCGGCTAACCTCTACCATGCATATATGGTGAAGAGGAATCTGACTATCACCCAGAGCAACGGCATCGTATGGTCGACCGCCTCGGCNACCGACCTCTCGCAGACCGGTGGTTTCGACGCTTACCGCAACGAGACAATCGTGCAGATNCCCTATGCCACATCAGCAGCNGAATACCACACCGACCTCGTCAACCGNACATACTCTCCGGAGCCCTACATAATCCCCGCCTCTTGGTGGATGAGGGAGATGAACACCGCACAGCATCTCTTCGCACGTAGCGAGACTGCCGGCACAACCTCCCTTCTGGAGGGTGACACACGCGGAGAGGTGAGATTCGCAACCATCGGCACCCCCGCACGCCCTGCGGCATTCCTNAGCACCGGATTGACCACCTACACCACTCCGGCTCTCATCACAAAGTTCTACAACAATGCCGTAGGATATTCCGAAGTGACGAATCCCGGCAATCCCATCTTCGAGAACGGTGGACAGGCTATTCTCCGTTCGGTAGTCACCTATCGCGTGCCTCACGTATATCTCCGCTATGCCGAGGCCATCAACCGCGCCGGTAAACCCTCCATGGCGTTTGCAGTGCTCAAATATGGTCTGCGCAACGATGTCCTCAACAACGAGGTTGATCCCAAGATCGACCCCGAGGAATGGGAGAACCGCGAGGAATGGCTCAACTTCGAGGATAGCCGTTTCGACTCCAACCGTGGCGTGGCNACTCGCGGCCTCGGATATGGAGTGGCCTTCTCAGCCGACTACTCTATGCCGGAATTTGAGACCACTGAGGAGAAGGTGGCCTGGGTGGAGGAGCAGATCCTCCGCGAGATGGCTGCGGAGACCGCCTTCGAGGGGAACCGCTTCTTCGACCTTCTTCGCATGAGCCGCCATCAGAGTGCCCCCGAGGCTTGGTTTGCGGCAAAGGTTTCACGCCGCTTCGCCGACCCTGCGGCTGCCGCATCCCGCCTCTCCGACTCCTCCTCATGGTGGCTTAAATAATGAAACTATCCTCTGAGCGGCTTTTCGGGAAAATGAAAAAATTCCCCGTTAAATTTGTAAAAATCGCTTAATCCGACCCGAATCGGGTGAGATTTCACCAAATATTTCATTTTTTGGCGCAATCTCGCCCGATTTTTTTCATTTTTTATCCCAACTTTGCGGTGTGAAATCATGAGAGGCTCATCATCCCCGCACCCGGGCTTACATCATTTCTACATTATCGTAAAATTGAATAAACAAAATCAACAAACAATAATCATCTAACTAATATCATTCATCTATGAAATCTTCTACCAAGTATTTCGTGGCCTTCGGAGTTTCCGCTCTCGGCTTCTCCGCCATGGCACAGGCACCGTTCGTAGGAAGCTCTTTCCAGGGTTTCCCCCAGATCCACCGTACGACTCCCGTCGCAGCCGACTTCAGCAACAACGGCAAGTTTGACGTATACCACGGCGGACAGCTTGATCCGGATCTCGACAAACCGGGCATCTGGGGCTGGACACAGACCTCCACGATGATCTACAACCTTGGCGACGACATGTTCGACATCGACAAGTGGACAGCTGAGCGTAACGAGGAGCCCAATAAGGATGAGGAGGGGAATATCATCTATGACGCAGAGGGTAATCCTGAGTACAGCTATCATATGGCTGCTCCCAAGCACAACATCCGCGTCTCCTCAGAGAACACCACCGCTGCTATCGACTACAATAACGACGGCCTTCTCGACCTTATCCAGTTCGGCTGGAACAGCTCCGACGACTGGACAGGCATGGGCGATGAGTGGAAGACTACCCACATGAGCCTCTACAAGAACAACGGCGACGGAACATTCACATTCATCACCGAGGCCGGTTTCCCCAATATGCGTCCCGACAACAGCGGCACACCCATCGGTCTCGCTATCGGCGACTATGACCGCGACGGTTTCGTTGATATCCTCGTGAGCGCTACAAGCGTTGACAGAGCCGAGGGTGAGGAGCTCATGCCCGGACGTGCTGTAAACCTCTACCGCAACCTCAACGGAACAGGCAAATTCGAGAAGATGCTCATCGCCGACGTGAAGGGTGGCGTATGGACCAACGAGGCTAAGGATGGCGATGAGGTGATCACTCCCCGCACTCAGCTCGATGGCTGGTTCGCTCCCATCAGCGGCAATGTTATCTTCGCCGACATCAACAACGACGGTTGGCTCGACATCATCAACTCAGGCTGGGCCGACGACTGCCATATGGGCGATCGTGTAGGTGGCGCCCGCACTATCGTTTATCTCAACCGCAACGGTGAGAAATTCGAGGATGTCACAGCTACAATGTCTAATCTCCGTTCTGCCGGCACTGCCGTGTTTGACTATGATGCCGACGGCTATCTCGACTACTTCTTCCCCGGATACAGCGATTCATTCGGCGGCTGGGGCAGCTACATCTACAGCAACAACCTCCCCTACGATGAGGATGAGAACGCTATCTTCGCAGATCCCCTGGATGGCGACACCAAGGGTATCAAAGGTAACGAGAACTGCCACCCCGTATTCCGCGACTTCAACGGCGACGGCATCTACGACCTCTGGTATAACGACAACGAGGGACATATCGACATCTACTGGGGCGACAACAGCGGTTCATTCACTGTTGAGCACTACGAAGACCTCCCTGCCGACGGTATCTTCGGCTGCGCAGCCGACTTCAACAACGACGGTATGACCGACGTGTTCCAGACAGGCTATAACGCTGTCGACCGTCTCTACTACAACACTGCAGAGGCAGTTGAGGCTCCCGCAGCTCCCGAGAACGTATCTGTGACATATGCCGACGGCAAGCTCCAGATCGCCTGGGAATATGACGAGGCTACAGCTATCGAGGACGCTATCGCTTACAACGTGTATGTAAAGAATGCCAACGGCATCTACTCACTCCTCCCCGCCGACATCGAGACCGGCTTCATCAAAGTGGCTGAGGGTAAACATGTAGCTCTCCGTCCCAACGTGATGGAATACTCTATCAAGACAGATCTCCAGGATGCTGAGGTAGGCGTGCAGGCTATCAGCCTCAAGAATGAGACCTACAGCCAGTTTGCTAAGGCTGCCACCACCGGCGTAGCTAACGTAGCCGCTGAGGCTAAGACTCTCAAGGTGAACGTTACTGAGAACGGTATCCTCGTAGCCGGCAACGGCGAGGCTGTCAGCGTTTACAACGCTCTCGGTCAGAAAGTGGCTGCCGGTGTTGCCGGTGAGGCTATCGCAGTAGAGGGGAACGGCATCTTCGTAGTAGCTACTGCTGCCGGTTCTGCCAAGATCGTTAAGTAATAGCCGGAATAAAAGCGACTAAGTTACGAATTGATTCATACGGGGGGATGCAGTCTCATGGAGATGCATCCCCCTTATTATATCCCCCTGTCGCGAGCTTGACAGGGAATCCTATCATTATCGACACTATCTATATCAACTCATCATTATCATACTGTTCAACTATGCACCTATATCTGAGAATCATGCTGGCCGGAGCTATCATGGCGCCGACAGCTTATGCAGCCTCCCCCACTGCCTTCGTGAAAGTGGGCGATGGCGATGAAGCGACACAGGAATTCTTCCCCGGAGAACACCGCGCCCGCCCCGTGATGGCCGCCTTCACAGCCTCCGGCGACAACATGGGGGTTTTCTCCGGAGGTCAGGACCTCGGTGGATCCACAGGATGGTATGCCGACAGCCGCTGGGGTGATCTCGGCGACGGCACTTTCGCCAACCCCGTGCTAAATGCCGACTATTCCGATCCCGACGTGATCCGGGTAGGATCGAAGTATTATATGACTTGCTCCGAATTCCATTTCATGGGTATGCCTATTCTCGAATCTGACGATATGGTCAACTGGAGGATTATCGGCCAGGTGTTCGACTCCATCGACCTTCCCGGCTACGACTCTATGGAGAAATATGGCTCAGGAAGCTGGGCTCCCGCCCTCCGCTATCACGACGGGAAATTCTGGATCTACGTCTGCACCCCCGGCGAAGGACTCTTCATGGCCAACGCCACCGACCCCGCCGGTCCCTGGAGCCCTCTCCTCAATGTGCGCAACGTATCCGGATGGGAGGATCCATGCCCCCTCTGGGACGATAACGGCGACGCATTCCTCGGAAGAAGCCAGCTCGGCGGAGGCCCGATATATATCCACAAGATGTCGGCCGACGGCACAAAGCTCCTCGACGAGGGACGAAAAATCTATGAGGGCCCTACAGCCGAGGGCACAAAGCTCTTCAAGAAGGATGGTTACTATTATCTCAGCATACCCGAGGGGGGTGTGGGCTCAGGATGGCAGACTGTGCTGCGCTCAAAGGATATCTATGGCCCCTACGAGGGGAAGAGGGTGCTCGAGATGGGTTCCACAAAAGTGAACGGCCCTCATCAGGGTGCCCTTGTCGACACTCCCGACGGTGAATGGTGGTTCTATCATTTCCAGTCGGCCGGAGCGCTTGGCCGTGTGATGCATCTCCAGCCCGTGGAGTGGGTCGACGGATTCCCNGTGATTGGNTATGACTACGACCGCAACGGAATCGGCGAACCGATGAAAGTGTGCCGCAAACCGGCCACCGGTGTTGACGTCGAGCCCTTCGCGCCGCAGACAAGCGANGATTTCAACAACGNCAGCCTCGGGATACAGTGGCAGACCAACCACAACCCCGACAAGTCGAAATTCTCCTTCTCCGACAGAGAGGGATGGCTCTCCCTCAAGCCTTCGTATGCAAAGAAGATCCGCGACGCCCGCAACCAGCTCACCCAGAAACTCATGGGCTATCACAGTGTGGCCACCGCCAAACTCGACTTCACCGGAATGAAGGATGGCGACCGCGCCGGCCTCGAGTGCATCGGCAATAAGCATGTGGGGCTCGGTGTGCTTGTGAACACCGTGGAGGGGCGTCTCAACCCGGTGCTATATATCGAGACCGACGGCAAGACCGAGAGCAAGAAGGCTCTCTACAACAAGGGGACCGACTGCGTATGGCTCCGCCTGGATGCCAACGCCACCGACAACCGGTTCACCTTCAGCTACAGCCTCGACGGTGAGACATTCAATCAGGTGGGCGAGCCCTTTGAGATGAGCGACGGCGACTGGAAAGGGGNCCGCACAGGTATCTACAGCTATACCTTCGGCGATCCTGAGACTGCCGGAACTCCCCTCTTCGATGAGTTTATCTACGAGACGGATGGCCCCGGCTCCCTCACATCAAGATGAGATCNCTTCCACCTTTAAATATATANTGAGTCATGAACAGACTACTCGCAACGGCCCTTCTCACCCTCACCGCTCTCCCGCTCTCCGCACANGTATGGGATGAGATGGCCATACTCGCACGCCCCAACGACTCGGGCACATGGGATCTCGACAGATACTGCTTCATCCAACCCACCACCTACACCAATGCGGTGTTTCTGGACTATAACAACGACGGCCACCTCGACCTCCTTGTAATGGGAAGCGGAGGCGACTGGAATTTCCCGGCATCGCAGAAATTCCTCCTCCTTTACCGCAACCTCGGCCCGGAGGAGGATTACAGATTCGAGAAGGTGACCGACACCGGACTTCCGCAGAGTTGCGACGAGGGTTACTACAACCCCGTCAGCACGGGCGACTTCAACCATGACGGCTACACCGACGTGGCTGTCATGACCTGGAACAACGGCCGCAACGTGGAGATATACCTCAACGAGAGGGGTTCGGGCCGCTTCTCCCCGATGGGTCTGCCGCTCGAAGGGGCCACCAACGGCTCGGTAATGCTGGCCGACATTGACAATGACGGATGGCTCGATCTCGAATACTCCGGCTACAGCGACCGCAGCGCCACAGCTCTCAAACTCTACCGCAACAATACCGACGGCACTGTCACCGACATCTCCGAAGCGGAAGTGACAGGGGCGTTCCAGGGGCAGTCGACAGTAGCCGACCTCAACGGCGACGGCCTGCTCGACATAATAAGTTGCGGCAACGGCGACAACTGGGTGCGCCTCTCCTCCATCTACCTTCAGAAGCCTGAGGGGGGCTGGAGATATGTGGCGGAGAGTGAAAGCGGCATCACCGGCGCCTCAAGAGCAAATCCCCTTGCTGCCGACCTTAATGCCGACGGAATCATTGACCTCGTGGTGAACGGCGAAGGGGCCGACGGATCCGGCTACCGCACACGCATCTACTACGGCACTCCCGATGGAAGCTACTCACTCGACTCCTCATTCCCTGTCGTCGGTATCAATCAGGATGGCGGCATCAATATGGCCGACTGGAACAACGACGGCAACATGGACCTCATCGTCGGAGGGTATCTCGGCACCAACGACGGAGATATCCCAAGATACTCCTCCCCTCTGCGTGTCTACGAGAATATCCCCGAGGCGGCAGGGATAGCCGGCAACACCCGTCCCCTCTCTCCGGCCTCCGTGACGGCTGAAGCCGACGGCGACATGATCACCATCTCCTGGCTGCCGGGTGATGACGCGGAGACCGCGCAGGAGGCCCTGAGATACAACCTCCTGGTGAGAAATGACACAAGCGGCGAGGTGTATACACTCATCCCCTCCGATCCCCTCCTCGGATTCCTTAAGGTGGGCACCGACCTGCAGACCTCCCTCTCCTCAAAGGTCACGGAGTACACAATGAGCTCCTTCGGACCCGGAGAGTACACGATCGGAGTGCAGACCCTCGATCAGGCATATGCCGGAAGCCCCTTCACCATCTGCAACCTCACTGTGGAGGATACAGGTGTGAAGGATATGGGCGCGGAGCCGGGATTCACAGTGACGCGNACATCCGACGGCATTCTTGTGGAAGCTCCCGAAGATGCNTCGGTCACTATCTTCACCGCTTCAGGAGTAAAGGTATATGATGGAGAGCCCGGTCTCCTCCCCCTCTCGAAAGGTATATACCTTATCGGTGTAGCCACCCCCGGCAACGCCGCCACAGTCAAGATGCTTCTCTGAAACAGCACAATAAAAAAGGCCCGCGTTCCGGAACGCGGGCCTTTTTTATTGTGCTGTTTCAGATGCGGCTCTTCAATGGCGTATCTTGGCTGTGATCGTCTTGCCGGGGGCTACCTTCACCTTATCCCTCCAGTTGAGGAAGCCGTTCTCCCCGAGTGGCACAGCGGCAGCCTCACCATCCTCGGCGAAGATAGTCACCTCCGCCGGATAAGCTGTGGGATTATGCAGGGTGAGCTCCGTGAATTTATCCGTGCGCCGCTTCACCTTCGCCTCCACATGGTCGAACACATACATATCCCCATTGTCGGTGCGCAGATATATGCCGGGAATCTCAAGGGCCATCAGCGAACCGTTGGTCTCGTTCCATCCCGTGAGCCATCCGTCGGCACGCGATCCGCGCCTGTCGGCATCACAGTAAGTGAGACGCTCCGTGATACGCCCGTTGGGCTGGATACCCTCGGCATGGGCATGGATTATGTCGCGCAGAAGATCGGCATAGAGGGTGTCGCCCGTCGCACGGTAGATCTTGAAGAGGGCATCGCCGGAGAGAGTGCAGAAGCCGGGAGCGCCATGCTTGTTCTGAGTGCTGGCCCACACAGCGCCGGTGAGCACCGCGTCGAGTTTCGCGAGAGGGGTCTCCGGCGGGAGGATATAATCCCACGACACTGTCCAGGTGGCGCACAGGTTGGCTAAGTCAGTCGCCTCCTTAAGGTATCGCTCCTCCCCGGTGGTCTCATAAAGGGCCATCAGCGAGGTGCAGAGGGCCACGGCTGTCTCTGAATCCGAATTCTGAAGGATGTCGCCACACCCACCGGAGGTGAAGCCCACCACGGCAAACTCATCGTAATATCTGCGCGCCGCCTCACGGGCAATCTCAAGATAACGTGGATTGTCGAAATANCGCGAGGCGAGGGCCAGGCCACCCACGGCGCTTGCGCCACCCGTGGTGCGGAACACAGCCACATCACCGCTCTCCACATCGAGATAGTTACCCCATGTGCCATATTTATCCCAGGTATTCACGAAGGCGTCGGCAAGAGCTNTCACCGCATCNCGCCACATAGGTTTGATCTCATCGCCATGCCCCTGACNGTCGAGAAGGTCAAACTGNTTCACCATCCAGTAGAGCACATCGCCGTTNCTGCGCGTCAGTCCTATNCCGGGCACCACAGCGGCAGCGTCGCGGTTGAGCACCTTCCCGTCGGGAAGAAGCACATCATAATAATACCCGCTCTTACCCTTCCCCTGCGGGAGGGCGAAATCGAAGGTGGAGGCCACACGCGAGCGGTGGTCGGCATCGCCGAGCGCGAGCATCGGATAGGTGTTGATGAGTCCGCCGATCCAGCCGTAGGCCATCCAGTCGGCCTCCTCGGGGCGATAGAACGACACTGTGTCGCTCGCCACCATGAATCTGCCGTCGATATTGCCGTTCATGATCTCAAGCACCTTGCTCATCGGCATAAGATTACGCACGTCGCGCCCTCGCGCCACATCCTTGCGGGTCGCCATGAAGCGGGCGAGCGTACCTGTCACCCCCTCCTGATCGGGAAAGGTGAGATGAGTGACGCTTACAGTGACCGTATCCCCCGGATTGAAATCCATACCTCGGTCGGGGCTGTCGGTGAATCCGATGAACTGCGCCTTACGCTCCCTCACCCCCGGCGCACCGATCACGATCGATGCCATCGAGCGGTCGGGGGTCTCCTCCACGATAAGTGTGTGGTCGGCTATAGAGTCGCCCGACACGATACCCTGCTCCGTGAGGAATATGTGTCCGGTGTGCGCCCCACGCTCATGCACCACTATTGCGGGAGTCGCGGCGTTGCAGACACTCACCTCCACCATCGAGGGAGCGCCGAAATCGGGAGAGAGCTGCGGGATAGGATTGGAGGTCAGGGCGAGCTCCGGATTGCGGTAATCGGCCGGATCGAGACCTGTGGCATACGACCGGTTGACAATCCTCTGGCGGTTGCCGTTGTAGACGGAGGCGGGGATCATCACATAATTGTCGCTCGACCAGTTGCTGCGGTCGAAGGCTACAGCCACNCCCGACTCCCTCATAGGCTTGAGGGCTATGAATCTGAAGGTGTATCTCACCCCATTGTCGACACTGTCGGCCGACTGCTCCACTCTCCATCTCCCGGTGTCGGCTACAGGACCGGCCTCTGACAGGCGCGCACCGTCATATCGGCAGTCGAGGGTTCTGACCGTATATCCATCCGGACTGCCGGCTACCGCCGCTCCTCCCCCCGTATCAGCCGGGAGCCACTTGGCCGAACCGCAAAGGGCCACAGCCATACCGAAAAAACCTAATGCTATTCTCTTCATAAACTATTGTATTTGCACGAAAATCGTATATCTGCAAAGTTACCAAATCTTCCCCAATAAAAAGCGAACAAACACACCAATAATTTGCAAAAATCAGTGATAACCCCAAACACGCTTCACTGCGTCAGCATCAATCAGTATTAACTATTGTTAAAAACGGAATTTTAACAATAAAGATATTGTAATCACTGTAAAGATTTATTAATTTTGCCGCTTGAAAGCGAGATTTGCCATACTGCAATTCCTGAAGCTTTTATAATATTACGTCATATCAGGCATACTAATTGCCGTTTCTACTATATATTAACTTGATACNCCGTGGCTCTGCCGGAGCCATTACAACTATGGATCATCATATCCTGATGCAAACATCGCCCGACTCTATAGTCGAGGGAGGGACACTTCAAAAATCCCCCCCCCCGAATTTGCCATTTGATTAATAATCAAATAGTTAGCTTTTACGTATTTATTCACCCGAAGCCGACAATCAAAAGATTGCCGGCCGATTCTGCATATACCTCAATCCCGACATTATGAAAATCAGATACTTCCTGCTCCCTTTGCTGGCAGTCCTGCTCANNATGCCGGGATTTGCCCAGAAGCCCGCTTTGAAGACCAACCTCCTCTACGACGCGACTGCCAACGCCAACCTCGCGGTCGAGGCGAAAGTGGCACCTCTCTGGACTATGGAACTATCGGGGAACCTCAACCTCTGGAAATTCTCCGACTCAAAACAATGGCGCAACTGGGTGCTCCAACCCGAAATCCGCCGTTGGTTCTGTAATGAGTTCAGCGGCCATTTCATCGGGATGCACGTCTTCGGCGGACAATACAACATCGCCAAAGTAAATCTTGACTTCAAATTCCTCGGCACCGACTTCTCGGTGCTCAAGGACTCCCGGGCCCAAGGCTGGTTTGTGGGGGCCGGCGTGGCATATGGCTACGACTGGATCATCAACCGCCGCTGGACTTTCGAAGCGGAGATCGGTGTCGGATGGGCTTATACCCGCTATGACAGGTACCCCTGCGCAGTATGCGGCACAAAACTCGACGACAACAGGCCACATAACTATGTAGGCCCCACAAAACTCGCCCTCAACATCATCTATAACTTCTGATTTCACGCACCAACAACACTCCGAACAGCTATGAAGAGATTTATATATGTGGCAATAGCCTCATTGGCAGCTTTGTATGGCGTGGCCAATGCTGCGTCAAATCAGCAGAAGGATCCCCTCTCTCCCGAGGTGAGCNTCGGGAATGTGGCCGTCGACCGTCATGATGATGAAGTGGAGGTGCGCCTTACTATCGATGCCGGCAANNTGCATCCGGGGAAGGACCGTGAGTATACCCTGACCCCTACCCTGTACAACCCTGAGGGNACTGATTCCGTAAGTCTTGAACCTGTCACTGTGGCGGGAAGGAATCTCTACTTTCTCCATGAACGTCACGGCGATATGGCGTTTGAGCCTATCTACCGCGCCGGAAAGGTGGGTGTGCTCAGCTATTCCCAGCGTNNCGCTGCTCCCGAATGGCTCGACTCCGCCCGGCTCGTGATCGATGTGAGGATGCGCAACTGCTGCAACTACTACCCCCTCCCGAAGATNCCCGTAGGGGAGATCGAGCAACCGAAGTTCGTNCCGATTATCGATTTCGGAAAACCGAAGAACAGGATAGACTCCCTGCGTCCGAAGACCCGCAAGATCGACGGAAGGGCATATATCAACTTCCCTGTCAACCGAATAGAGCTTTATCCCGATTACATGAACAACCCCGCGGAGCTGAAAAAGATTATCGGCACAATCGACTCCGTGAAGAATGACAAGGATATTCAGGTCGACTCGATATTCATCAAGGGATACGCCTCTCCCGAAGGCTCNTACNCCAACAACGTGCGTCTNGCCAAAGGGCGTACAGCCACCCTGAAGGATTATGTGGAGAAGATGTACACCTTCCCTAAGGACTTCATACAGACTGCCTTCGAACCGGAGGACTGGGAGGGGCTCAGAGAGTATGTGATGCATTCATCAATCCCTTATCGTGAGGAGATTCTCGCCATCATCGACAGTGATCTCGAGCCTGACCCGAAGAATACTGCCATNCAGCGCCGTTTCCCGAAGGAGTATGCCTTTCTGCTGGCCACGGTCTATCCCTCGCTGCGTCATTCCGACTATTCCATCTTCTATACGATCCGCACTTTCACTAATCCTCAGGAGATCATATTTCTCACAAGGACAGCTCCTCAGAAGCTCAGCGAGGAGGAGGTGGCCTTCGCGCTCTCCACACTCACACCCGGCTCGCCGGAAAGCAATGACCTCTACGAGACTGCGGCAAGGATATTCCCTCATAATGCGGATTTCTGCATGGGAGCCGCCAATGCGGCTATCGACCGTGAGGATTTCAAGGGGGCGGAGAACTACCTTGACAGAGCCGGCAACACCGCCCGGGTGGCCTATGCACGGGGTGTGATCGCCGCTTACAGAGGTAATCTCGCCGAGGCGAAAGGCTTCTATGAGCAGGCCGAGCGTATGGGCGACCCCCTTGCCGAGGAGGCGCTGAGAGAACTTAAGGAATCGGGCGACGGGAAGCTCCGTTTTGTCCCGGCCGGTTCGAAAGATGAGATCAAGCTGAAGAACTGAAAAAAGGGAGTCACTACTCACCGGCAATGCCGGACATTACCTCCGCCGATGCGGATATATGACAAGCAATCAATAAATTCAATTAATAACAACTTTTAATCAATGACAATGAGATTGACTAAACAATTCCTGTTTGGAGCAATGGCCACTCTGATATTGGGAGGTTGCAGCTCCGATACACTTGTACAGGATGTCTCCACCCGTCCCGGACAATCCGAGGATAATGGTGAAGGTGTCTACATGAGTGTCAACATCAAGATGCCGACCTCCGGCACTTCACGAAGCTACACAGATGGCGACAACTCCAGCAACAGCGGCGTTGAGGAGGGCCAGAACTATGAGAACACCGTCAATACGGTTTATGTGGTTATAGCAAAGCCGGACAACACTTTTATCACTTATGGNGAGATTCCNGCCCGCAATATCTCTGTAGATAANCCCTCCGATCCCGTTCTTTACAAAACAAGTGCCAAGTTCTCCAAAAATGATATCGAGGACTATTATCTCGGACTTGCTCCAAACGAAACAGATCGCGATGTACGTATCTTTGTATTCTGCAATCCGACAGCCGGCATACGCGAAGCTTTGGAAGCTGCAAATGAAATCGAGGGGGACAAGAAAAATTGGATAAACGCTATCGGAACAGTTGATGTCACCAATGACGCAACCGAAATCATCTGGAGTGAGAATAACTTCCTCATGAGTAACAGCGCCATCGCCACACGTACNTTCCCNCAATCAATTGAAGACTGGGATGCNTTCACCTCTGAGAATAATCCCTTCCTGCTCTCAGGTGCCAATAAGACAATCAACATTGACAACAGCTCAGAAAATGAGCGTGGTCCTGTAAGAGTCGAGCGTACGGCTGCCCGTTTCGATTTCAAGGATGGTTCTCCTAAGTTCGGGGGCGAAACCAACACCTATCCGGTAGTTTACCAAATCANAACTNANGAGGAGGGTAAAGAGGNTGANGGAGACTGCTATGTGACNATCAAACTAAACAAGATGAGTTTGGTGAATATGAACAAACAGTTCTACTACCTCCGTCGCGTGACAGAAGCACCTGAGAACACCCTGACCAATACTATCCTTTGTGGTGCTGAGCTTCCCTGGTTCTCAAATGCCAACGGTACATATCTGGAAAATAATAAGGGTAACTATGTGGTGAGTCCGAATGCGCAAGCTATGATAGATATCATTGATGGCAATTTCTCGAATTACTACGACTATCCTCTCTTCAACAATAATAAAGCGATTGATAATCTAACCATTGAGGGATGGTATACATCTGTAATCGATGATGTTTTGAAAGATAATGCTACCTCAGACAATTACGGGAAGAATGAATATAAAATCTGGCGATATCTCACCGAAAACAGTATTCCCAATACCGGGGCTCAGAAAAACGGTCAGACTACAGGTATAGTCTTCAAAGGGAAGATGGTCGCCACAGAGGATGCCTTAAATAGCAAAGACGATAATGTTCAGCAACTCGCAAAAACCATCAACAACGTCGGTGGTGTGCTTAAAGGTGAGAACACTGACCCAATTATCTATAAATTTACAGGTGTAAAGAATAATAGCGGCGGTATGTATGCCACCTGGCCTAATGTGGAAGATGCTGCAAAGAAAGCTGCGATCGTGCCCGTATGGGAAGCCTCTAATGATCCTGAATATCAGGATCAAGGAGGTGGCTATTGGAGACTCGAGATCAACCGTAGCAACTCACTCTTCAGAGCTGTGTTCGGAGACGGTACATGCGGGAAATATACATTCAAGGATTCAAGTGGTAAGGAATGGGAAGTGCCTGATCCTGTACAGACGGTAGACAAAAACTCTCCAAGTTATCTATGGGATGTATGGATGCAGGCAGGCTATCCCGGCAGTGATTCCGAGNCTACGATAAATATGAAGAAAGCCATGACCGAGGCNGGTTTCACACTTTACCAGACAAGCGAAGACGGCACTGANGGTATCGGCTACTACTGCTACTANTATTACTGGAACCGTCATAACGACAACGGCCGNAACGGTATCATGGGCCCGATGGAGTTCTGTGTTGTTCGCAACAACGTTTACAAAATCGCTGTAACTAATATCAAGTCTATCGGACATCCCCGTATCACCGAGAATGACCCCAATCCTCCCACACCCGACACCGACGACGAGATCGACGACGTTTATCTGACGGTACAGGTTGAGGTACTCCCCTGGGTAGTACGAGTTAACGACGTAGAATTCTAAACTATTGCGATGAACCCGCTGACACGAAATATATTAAACNACATCATAGGCACGGCTATCCTGGCCGCGCCTATGATGACACTCCCTGCCTGCAACGCTTTCAACGAGCACCTCGAGGAGTGTCCCGAGGGTGCACGACTCCGTTTCGTATATGACTACAACATGGAGTTTGCTAATGCATTCCCTTCTCAGGTGGACTGTCTTACGCTTCTCGTTTACGATGAAAACGGCAACTATCTNCAGACCCGCACCGAGACNTCAGACGTGCTTGCCGACGAGAACTATCGTATGACGTTAGACCTCCCTGCCGGAAAATATACTTTCGTGGCTTATGGCGGCATGGCTTGCGAGGAGTCGTCGTTCCATTTCGTGCAGCAGCCGGCTCCCGAGCANCCCCTCTCCTCTCTCGAAGTGGAGATGGACAGCAACTGTCTCACCCACCCNNTTGGCACTAACCTTCATCCACTATTCTACGGATTGCTCGACTTCGAGGTGACCGACACGGAATTCACCTACACCGAAGGGACCGTGAAGATGATGAAGGACACCAACAACATCAGAATACTTCTTCAGCAACTGAATGGAGATCCCGTCAACGACGGCGATTTCAATTTCACAATCACCGACGACAACACTCTCCTCGACTGGGAGAATATCCCTGTGGAGAGAGAGNCCANNACCTACTATCCCTGGACTAAGGGACAGGCCGTAGCGGGAGAGTACGAAGACGGNAGCGAGGCTGTGCTCGCATTCGCCGAATTCAGCACTTCTCGCCTCTATACCGGCAACGAGCCGCGACTCGTGATCACACGCAAAAGCGATGGGGAGAACATTGTGAATATCCCCCTCATCAACTATCTCCTCCTTCTCAAAAGCCAGCAGTTCTCAAGAATGGACTCNCAGGAGTTTCTCGACCGTGAAAGCCGCTGGAACATGATTTTCTTCCTCGACAAGAACGACTATTGGATCCGCACCCATATCGTGATCAACGACTGGGTGGTGCGACTCAACGACAATATAGATTTAGGTCTCTGACTCAAGGATTTCAGCGACCGAGAACCCTGACATTATCATGACTTCAGAATATCTGACATACAGCATACGGAAATATATGACGGTCNTGGCGGCCGCCATGATGCTCCTGTGCGCCGGTGCCTGCCGCAGTGACCGGGGTTATGAGCCGGATCCGGACGACGTAGCCGAGGGTNGGCCTATATACCTCACCCTCAATGTGGCGTGTGCCGATCCGTTCTATCCNTCNACAAGNGCNGACNANGCTTNTTATTTCGAGGATGCCCAGTCGAAGTATGAGAAAATCGACCATCTCAGGGTCATAATCACCGACCCGCAGGGGAAGGTGGTTCACAACCGTCTTGTAGGCTACTACAACGACGGAACNATCAANAACGACAACCTTATNTTCAAGGTNGANGCGGGCGACTACCACGTNCACCTCTTCGCCAATGAGCGGTCGCTNCCGAAANATGTGCAGGATNTGCTTGTGAATGCTATCGAGGAGTCGGTTTATCCGGAGACCGAACTTTCAGGAATTGAGCTATCGCGCGACGCTGCAAGCCCGCTGTTCGATCTCAAGGAGTATATACCGATGACCGAATCTTTCGATATCTCCCTTGAGATTCCGCTTGTGGAGATAGACCGATATAAGACGATCNACCTCTTTGTGACTCGTGTGCCGGTTAAGTTCACTTTCGGCCTGCGTGAAGACCCGGGCTCCCTCACACTCAAGCTCAGAAAGATTGCCACAAGGCAATATTTCCTCCCTCACGATCTCTCCTACTCTCCGGNGAAANCCNATCCCGCCACNGAAGGACGCACTATCACATCCTATGGNGTGCCNGAAAATGCGGCTGCCGAAGAGTTCCTGTTCACTTTCGACAAATTGGAGAAGAGAGTGCTCGGAGATGACAATACGGAATATTTTGTCACCGACCCTATCTATCTNTGCGAGACAAAGACAGCCGACAGCAGCTATGAGATATGCATTAAGATATGCGATGCCAAAGATGACCTCCNGGAGGTGTGGAGTGANTGGAAACNGCTCCCTAACCTACCCGACCTGCCNCGCAACACTCATGCCATTGTCAGGATGGCCAACAGCGCGGAACTGAATTTGGAGGTAACTCTGATGCCNTATATNGGCTGTACACTCGACCCCTGGTTCGGNCTGGANGATAANAAAGATGAAAATAAGACTGANGAGGATAAACCCTCAACCGACGACTGAACCGACACCAACACTTTACTTTTGAACTTCAACTTAAGGAAATCATGATTTTCTGCAAAATAAACATATGGCCTGTGGTNAGCGCACTCCTGCTTGCGATTGCCATGACGGCATGTCAGGACGACAGACTCTACGACGATTCATTTATCGGCGAGGGGGAGAGCGACCTGCATGCCACCGTATCATTCATTCCGCTTGCCACAGGTCTTGACACTCGCTCCTCGGGCACTGCCATAAAGTCGATCAAAAATCTCTGTATAGTGATCTACAAGTCAAACGGCGAATACTATACTCAATTCATGGCCAACGATTGTAACGACTACAATTATGATGAAAAAGCGAATACCGGTATGCCGTCTGATTATAAAACAAATCAACCTACTACAGACTATCCTCTCGACAAGGCGGAATCATCTACCCCGATGGCATCTTTCACTTTCAAGAGTCTCCCTTACGGGCGTTACCGCATATATGCCGTGGCCAATCTTGGAGATCTTCCGCTGAAGGTCACAGAATCTGAGGAGTCGTTGAAAAACCATTATGTAGAATGGAACGAAGAAGATGTGGCGAAAAACAACGCTATGTTCGGCTACTTCACGACTTCCGACAATCAGACCTCCGCAGGATTCATCGCTCCCGATCTCCTTATTAATCAGAAAAAGACCGACCTCCACTGCTGGATAAAGAGAACGGTCTCTAAAGTGACTGTCGCCTTCGACCCCTCGGGCCTTAAGGAGGCGGTGTCGGTCTATATCCGCTCGGTGACAATCCATGATATCCCGCTCAAATGCAAGCTCGGAGAGGATAACGAACCGAAGAGTCTCGATGATCTTATCAAGGATGGAGAGTGCATCTATTACGGCGACGGCGAGACGACGCCGGACGACTACAATGGATGGTTGAGGCTTCAGAAGGGTTCCGGAGTGCAGGGAAACGCCGAGCATAAGGAGGATGACGATGCCCTCTATTTCTTCGAAAATATGCAGGGTGACTTTGAACACCTCTCCGAGCCGGAACGTAAGAGGTATCTTAAGGTTCAAATCCCGGAGGAGACGGGCACACCTGTCAATGAACCTGACGAGCCTTGGGAAAATGACTTCAAGGATCGTGTAAGATATGGCACATACATTGAAGTGATAGGTTATTATGTGAGCCAGAACGCTGATAAGTTGAGCAAGGGGCCGATCAAGTATCGCTTCATGCTCGGAAAGAATACCACCTACAACTATGACGCTCAGAGAAACTATCATTATAAACTCACCCTCAAGTTCAGAGGATGGGCCAACGAGGCCGACTGGCATATAGATTATGATGAGGTGACACCCACCATCTTTGTGCCCAACCCTTATTACATATCATATCTCTACAACCAGTCGCTTGAGCTTCCCATCAGAATCACCGGGTATGAACAGCTCAAGGATGAATACAAACTGCACGCCCAGATCATAGAGAATAACTGGGCTCCAACTCAGCTTTCGAACGACAAGCTGGCCAACGAGTTTGCAGGAGAATATGACAACCTCAACGGTTTCGCATGGAATAAATGGGCCTACGAGCATACCTATAAGAATAAGAACTATGCCGGATTCCTATCGATGAGAGCCGATCAGAATCCCATCGTAGGGCAGGACCAAACCTATGGACAGGCCGGTAATGAATATCTTGAGAATAACTATTTAGGCAAGAAACGCTTCTATGCCGATTATCTGTTTGATGAAATTGGCGATGATTTTCCGGTAAGCGGTGAGGCGATAAGCGGCACCTATGATGTGATCCAGACAGATAAAAAATCCGTCACGATCAAGCTCCCTATGTTCACTCGTCCAAAGGAGCTTATCCCATCTTCCGACTTCTCAGGCAACAACCCCTTCTATGCCTACCGGAGAAAGGCGGTAGTGAGATTCTCACTTCGTCCTAAGGTTGCCCCCGATCCGACAGAAGATGCGACAGAAGATACGTATGACGACACATACGATCACCCCTTCGAGGTGAAAGATCTAAAGGTGAAAGATGATGTAGAGGATAAAGATAAAAAATATGTAAAATATGTGGATATCACAATCTATCAGGTACCACGTATTGTCAATCCGAAAGCGATATGGCGTAAGCATGACAGTACCGAACCCTTCCATGTACAGCTTCTTCAGCTCGACGGAGCGGGGGCGTCAAGCTTCAGCGAGTTCGAATCGGAAGGGCCATGGCGTGCTTCCATTCTGACGGATCCGGATGGTCTGATCGAACTTAAGGGTAACGGCAATACAGTGACGAACGCCTCCACGGGTGAGAATGCATATATACATGGCTCCTCCGGCACATCCGTTGACTTCACATATACCCCGAGGGGGACATGTGGAGCCAACCAAACAAGGTGTGGCATCATCCTTGTGGAATATCACGACTACACCTGCAACCACCTCATCTTCGTGCGCCAGGGTTATGACTGCGGCGTAGAGCTCGGCGGCAATATGTGGAGCTGCTACAATGCATATGCCACAGGAAGCAAAGCTGATAATTATCTGCCACAGATATTGACATCCACAGATGTGGTGGTGACCAACAGCCCACTATCGATAGGGTCCCTCTTCAAGAGGTGTAATTACAACTATGCAATCCTTGAAAGCAACTGCGAGAATTACGGATGGTTAGAAAAAATTTCCGGTAACGGCACCTTACTCAAGACTGCGTATGTGGATAATGCGACCTCATCAAAATACTCCACCCGAGATGCGAACTGGGATGACATTCAAGGATTTGCCTGGACGAAATATACCGAAAATTCCAGTCGATTTGAGACCTCCTGGGCTGAGAACTGGACAGCTGTAAATAAGAATAATGCTAAGTTGACAATCCCTACATATGAAGATTATAAAAACCTGCGTGACAATTGTGAGTATGGCTATGGTGTGGTCTATGCTGACGGAGCCGGAGGAGTAGCCTTCTCTGTCGATGAGGCATTCGGATTCACT
>JAAVDU010000005.1 GCA_014801605.1 Bacteroides sp. | reverse complement strand
TTCGCCTATGGAGTGGATATGGATCTCGCCTTCATCGAGGCCAACGAGAAGGTTGATGCAGTGATGAGTGGCCTGCCACGCGATATGCAACGGCCGAAGGTAGTGAAAGGGAGCGCTACCGATATCCCTGTGCTCTACCTGCATATCACTCCCCGCAATGCAAATACATCCGAAGGGGAATTTCTTGAGATGGCCAAAGTGGCCGAGAATGTGGTGCGCCGGCGCATCGAGCAACTTCCGGAGGTGGCGATCGCCGATATCTCCGGTGTGCCTTCGCGCATGATCCGCATCTCCCCTATCGCGGAGAGGACCGAGCCTTCGGGAATCACCCCCGAGATCATCAGCCGGGCCGTGGAGGGGGCCAACCGCACTCCGGGGAGCATGACGGTCAGGGAGGGGTATTATGAATACAACATCAACGTGTCGAACCGGCTCCGCACACCTCAGGATGTGGCTGACATACGGTTCGAACGGGGTGGACGACTCATCCGCCTCGGGGATATAGCCGAAATATCGGTGGTGGAACCGGAGCCTGCGGGGATTGTCTCCTACAATGGTAAAAGGGGGGTGGCGCTCGCAGTCATCAAGCAGGGGGAGGAGAATATCGACGCCATGAAGGATGCCCTCGCCTCGACAGTCGATGCCCTTGCCGAGGAGTATCCTCAATACCTCTTCTCAGTGAGCCGCAACCAGACCGACCTACTCGACTTCACCATCTCCAACCTTGTGCAGAATCTTGTATTGGGCCTTATTCTGGTGTTTCTCATCACCGCCATCTTCATGGGCGACCTCCGCACCCCGTTCATAATCGGCATCTCGATCATTGTGTCGCTGATGATGACTTTCCTCACATTTTATCTCTTCAGGGTGTCGCTCAATATTGTGTCGCTTTCGGGTCTTATACTCGCCGTGGGGATGATGATCGACAACTCCGTGATCGTGACCGAGAACATCACCCAATGGCGTCAACGGGGATTCGGAGTGGAGGGTGCATGCGAGCGTGGCGCCACAGAGATGATAACGCCTCTGCTCAGTTCATCGCTCACCACTGTTGCGGTGTTTGTGCCCCTTATATTCATGAGCGGGATAGCCGGCGCGATCTTCTCCGACCAGGCTTTCTCAATCTCTGCCGGGCTGGCAATGTCGTATATAGCCGGCATAGCTCTCCTCCCCGTGCTTTACCGGCTATTCTTCACGCACAAGAATGGGGAAAGGGGATGGAAAACCACCCGCCGCCTCGACAGCGCCATGGAGCGGATATACTCCCGCGGAATTCATGCGGTATTCTCTCATAAGGGGGTGTGGATTTCCCTCACACTACTCTCCATTCCTCTCTGCATAATTCTTTTCAACATCATGCAGACCGAGAGGATGCCGCGCATCGACCACACCGAGAGTATGGCCCGAATCGACTGGAACGAGGAGATCACAATAGCCGAAAACGCACGACGGACAGACAGCCTCGCATCGCTCTGCACCTCCCTTCTTGCCGAACACTCAGCCACCGTCGGAGTGCAGGACTTCCTGATCGACGACGGCTCACCCACCGGACGCACCGAGAGCGAGCTCTACCTCCGCGCTCTCTCACCGGAGGGGAAGGATAGCGCGATAAATATTATAATGAATATACTAAANATGAAATATCCTTCAGCCACCGCGAGATTCTATCCTCCGGAGAATGTTTTCGAGAAAGTATTCTCATCGGCAGAGCCCGACCTGGAGATCCGCCTTGCCCGCAAAGGGAGGGGGGCAGTGACTACGGAGGAATTCCGCGTTATCGAGCGGGCCATCACCGAGACTGCGGGGAAACCCTCCGCNTCCATGCCTCTGCGGCAGCGCAGGGAGATCATACCCGACTATAACCGTATGGCCCTATACAATGTGGATCCCGCNGAGGTGGAGAGGGTGATTGAAAACGCTCTCCGGGTGAGAAATATCACCACCCTNCGCTCTTTCGACGAATCGCTTCCGGTGGCGCTGGCTCCCCGGAGCGACGACCCGGATGCATTGCTTGCCGAGAGCATGGTCCCCTCCCGNCAGNATCAGGANGGGAAGAGAGCCCTCATCCCCCTCAGGCAACTGGTGGGCACGGGGCTATCGGAGGAATTCAGCACCGTCATGGCCGGGAAGAACGGAGAATATATGCGGCTTACCTATAAGGATCTTCCGCAGAAGCGGGAGATTCTCACGGAGATCGACATGGCGGCGGCAGAAGCTGGGGGNTGGGAGACGGAATTCNCCGGAGCCATATTCTCNAATTCGCGGATGATGAAGGAACTGACCGTGATTCTNGGAGTGTCGGTGGTGCTGATGTATTTCATTCTCTGCGCACANTTCGGCAGTTTCCTACAGCCCCTCATCGTGCTGCTGGAGATACCTATCGACACCGCCTTCGCCCTACTCGCCCTATGGNNGACNGGACACACCCTCAACCTCATGTCGGCCATAGGGATTATCGTCACATGCGGCATTGTGGTCAACGACTCCATTCTCAAACTCGACGCGATCAACACTCTGCGCCGCGAAGGGATGCCGCTGATGGAGGCTATCCACACCGGGGGAGCCCGACGTCTCCGCCCTATCGTGATGACCTCACTCACCACTATCCTTGCGATGGTGCCGATGCTCTTCACCGACGACATGGGGAGCCGTCTGCAACGCCCTCTCGCCATAGCGATGATAGGCTCGATGACTGTGGGCACAATCATAAGCGTTTTCATAATCCCCCTCATTTACTTCTTAATCTACCGGAAACATGGCTCTCAGAAAGCTTGACATAATATTTCTTCCGCTCCTTGCGCTCGCGGGATTGTTGACTTCCGCTCCGGAAGCGGGAGCCGCCGAGCCCACGAGGCTCAGCCTGCAACGCACCATCGAGATAGCCGCCGACAGCTCCCTCTCGGCGTTCAGATACCGCAATCTATACCGATCGGGCTACTGGGCTTTCCGCTCCTTCAAGGCCAACCGTCTCCCCTCTCTCTCGATGAGCCTCACCCCGGCCCGCTACTACCGCGACATAACCTCACGTTATGATTTCGAGAACAATATCGACGTCTACCGCGCACAGCAGTCGTATTACGCCTCAATGGGGCTCAATCTGACACAGAATCTCGACTGGCTCGGAGGAACATTCTTCGTGGATTCGGACATCGACTATCTGCGCAATATGGGAGCGAGCACCTACACGCAATTCTCCAGTGTGCCTGTAAGGATAGGCTATCAGCAGCAGCTTCTCGGCTACAATGCTTTCCGCTGGGAGAAAAAGATAGAACCGCTGAAGTATGAGAAGGTGAAAAGGGAGTTCCTCTACAACATGGAGTCGGTGTCGGAGAACGCCGTGACCTGTTTCTTCGATGTGGCACTTGCCCAGACGGAATACCGTCTCGCCCGGGAGAATGTGCAGTCGGCCGACACACTCTACCTCCTCGGGGAGAGGAGGTTCAAGATAGCCGCCATATCGCAGGCGGAGCTCCTCACTCTCAAGCTTGACCTCGTGAATGCACGCAATTCCCTTGAAAACAGCCGCATCGCCCTGAAACGTGCCAATGCTGCCCTCGCCTCCTTCCTCGGCATGGACCGCAACACGGAGCTTGAGGTGGAGCTCCCTCCCATCCCTGTGGCGCGTGAGGTGTCGGCCGCCGATGCCCTCATGTATGCCCGCGACAACAGCCCTGCCCTGCTCGGCCACCGCCAGAGTGTGCTCGAGGCTCAGCAGACTGTCAACAAGACGAAGGTGGAGAATATGTTTAACGCCTCATTCAACGCCAGCATCGGATTCAACCAGGTGGGTGACAATTTCTCAGCCGCCTACCGCCATCTCCTCAGACAGGATCTTGTGTCGGTGTCGCTCACCATACCTCTGATCGACTGGGGTGTGCGCAAAGGGAGATACAACATGGCGCTCAGCAACCTTGATGTAGCCCGGATCGCGGCCCGCCAGGAGGAGCAGACTCTCGACGAGGAGGTGGTGATGACCGTCGACGACTTCAATATACAGGTGAGCCTCATACAGTCGGCCCGCGAGGCGATGGACCTCGCCGACATGGCTTTCGGACAGACCCGCCGGCGCTTCATGATCGGAAAGAGCGACCTCAGCAGCATGTCGCTCGCATCGTCGCGCCGGGAGGAGGCCAACCGCAACTACATCACCGCCCTGAAGAATTACTGGCTAAGCTATTTCAAGCTCCGTAAGCTCACCCTCCACGACTTCGAGATGAATATACCGCTCAGCCGCAAGTTTGACATCGAGCAGAATGTGGAATGAAACCGCAACGCACCTCTTTCTCCATAATAATCATCTTCATCGCCCTCTCGCTGGCCGGACTCTCCCTCCTGCCGCTCCTGCCGGTGAAGCTCTTCCCGTCGAGGGAACTCCCGTCGCTGTCGGTAGATTTCTCGATGCCGGGAGCCTCATCACGCATCGTGGAGCAGGAGGTGACAGGAAATCTTGAGGGGGCGTTGGCACGTATCGAAGGGATCAGAAAGATAGAGTCGCGCTCATGCAACGGCGGGGGGAGCGTGAGGCTTGAACTCGACCGCAACACCGACATGGCGATGGCTCGCCTGGAGGCCGCCACAATAGTGAGGCAATTATGGGGCTCCCTTCCGGAGGGGGTATCATATCCCGCTATCTCCACCGGACATACACGCAATGAGGCTGCAGGCCCCTTCATGACCTACACTGTCACATCTCCCGGAAGCTCTACCGAGATAGAGTCTTACCTCACCGAGAGGGTGCTCCCTATTCTTTCAGATATCAAAGGGGTGGGAAGTGTGGATATCTACGGCGCTGTCCCGATGGAGTGGCGGATAGAGTATGACGCCGACCGGCTGGTCGCCCTCGGCATGACACCCTCCGAGATAGCCTCCGCCATACGCCGGCAGAGCTCCTCCGGACATAACCATACATTCAATCCGCATGATGTGACGGTGACTTCTCCCTCAGGGGAACGCCTCACACTCGACCGGCTGGTGAAAGTGGTGAGGAGAGAGGGTAAGCCACAATCCTATTTCCGCATAAACGGCATGAACTCCCTCTATATAGCGGTCACGGCCGACGACGACGCCAATCAGCTCGACACGTCNGACAGAGTGGCGGCAGCCATCAAGGAGATAGCCTCTCACGCTCCGCAGGGGATGAGCTTCATAATAGCCAACGACAATACCGACACCATCCGCGAGGAGCTGCATAAGATATGGACCCGCACCACCCTTACGGTCATCATCCTTCTGGTGTTCATTGTGGCCGTCACCCGCAATGTGCGCTACACTCTCCTTATAGTGATTTCCCTTGCCATAAATCTATGCGTGGCGGTGATATTCTATCGGATATTCTCCACCGAAATCCAGCTATACTCCCTCGCCGGCATAACGATTTCGCTAAATCTGGTGATCGACAATATAATCGTGATGGGCGACCATTATCTGCGACGGGGTGACCGACGGGCGTTCCCGGCGATACTGGCAGCCACGCTCACCACGGCCGGGGCACTGGTGGTGGTGTTTCTGCTCAACGAGGAGGTGCGGCTCAACCTGGAGGATTTCGTGATTGTTGTGGCCGTCAATCTTCTCGTGTCGCTTGCCGTAGCTCTTTTCCTTGTGCCGGCCCTCGCCGGGAGGATGGGCTGCAAGGCCACCCGCAAGAGAGAGGGGATGCCGGCATGGCTTACATCCATATATGGGTCATATATCCGCTTCGCTCTGAGATGGCGGCCGATATTCCTGATCCTCATGGCCGGGGGTATAGGATGGTCGGGATGGGTGTTCTTCCAGAAGGTCAGGGATGGTCATTACTTCGACCGCGACAAGTCAGAGCCCATGCTCTATGTGAGTGCCTCTCTCCCCAATGGCGCCACAATAGAGCAGATGGATCTCCTGATACGCCGCATGGAGACATTCCTCTCCGGGGAGGAGAATGTGAGGATGTTCCAGACCAATGTGTCGGGGGCCAACCGGGCTTACATATCGATACGTTTCACTCCGGAAGCAGCCGGGAGCGGCTATCCACATCAGTTGCAGAACATGATCATCTCCAAGGCACTCTCCCTCGGAGGGGGGAGCTGGAATGTCTACGGCCTTGAGGAGCAGGGATTCAGCAACGAAGTGCGCGAAAGTGCGGGCAACATGAGGGTGAAGATGTATGGCTTCAACTANGACGAGCTGACACGCCTCGGCGAGGAACTGCGCGACACCCTGCTGGCCAACCGACGCATAAAGGGGGTGGAGATGAACGCCGACTTCTCATATTTCAAAACCGATTATTCCGAATTCAGGCTTGTGGCCGACCGTGAGGCACTTGCAAAATCCGGAATCACGGTAGAGGATTTCTATTCGGCGCTATCCACACTGTTTGGCAGGGATATCGACTGCGGGTATATCACGACTGAAGAGNANCAGGANCGGCTATGGCTTTCNTCGCGNCAAAGCCGGGACTANGATGTATGGGCGTTNATGAACATGCCTGTAGTGATNAAGGGNAAGAGTGTCAGCATATCCGAACTGGCAAGTCTTGANAAAGTGCAGTCACCTCAGGATATCGTCAAGGAGAACAGGTCATACCGTCTATGTCTGCAATATGAGTATATAGGCTCTACCGAGCAGGCCAACCGCTCGCTCGACCGCATCCTTGAGAAATTGACCGACCGACTTCCTGCCGGCTACAGCGCGAAGAAGGAAAAGAGAAGATGGGAGGAGGCGACGACCGACTATTCCCGCTATCTTCTTTTNGGGGTCATCGCGGCCATAATCTTCTTCCTCAGCGCCATCCTCTTCAATTCCCTGCGCCGTCCGTTGGCCATAATAGCCGTGATTCCGATGTCGTATGTAGGTATTTTTCTCACCTTCACCCTCTTCGATCTTAAATTCGACCAAGGGGGCTTCGCATCGTTTATACTTCTGAGCGGAATCACCGTGAATGCCGCCATCTATATCATCAATGAGTTTGACAATATACGTAAACACACCCACGAGAGCGCGTCTGAGACCGGAACGGCTACCCCCTCCTCCACCGACGTGGAAGTCGAGAAATATCTGGAGGCTTTCAAGGTGAAGATAATGCCGGTGATCACCACTGTGGTCAGCACGATATTGGGATTCATTCCCTTTATGGCAGGCACAGGGAGGGAGAGTTTCTGGTTTCCCCTCGCCGCCGGCACAATCGGTGGACTCCTACTCTCACTCATAGTCATTGTGCTATATCTGCCGCTACTGGTCATACGTCATAGCAGACGCCGAAAAGGGGGNCATCGGATTACTTTACACAGTAAAATCATAATAAATTGGGTAAATTCGGCTAAAAATATAGGAGATTTCGGAAATAAATGCTAATTTTGTGTGATAATTGCAAACTGANATCTGATTTAATTTATCATATCTCAACCAAATTATTATGAAGCATCTTCTACTTACAGGTATGCTGGCAGCCACNATGGTCGCTTCGGCAACTCCTGTNGGTGAGGCAGTCTCCGCAAAGGTAAATGTGNCGGAGAGAGCTCTAAAAGCCTCCAAGTCGGCCCGCTCCATGAAACGTATCTCAAACGACGTTATCGCGGCAAAACNTGACGGGCTCAAACACATCATCAACAATCCCCTCGCTAAAGAGCGCCTCGCGGCTCCCGTCAGCAAAGGAGCGCTCAAGTCGGAAACCAAGGATGGCTACATCCTTTACGAGAATTTCGGCGGCTGGGACGGCGAGGACTGGTACTGGGTGCCCGAAGGGTGGACAGTAGAGCATAAAGGTGAGGGCACTGTCGACAACGGATGGCTCCCCCAGGCTCCCAATATGTGGTTTCCGGCAGCTGTTGACGGCGACTCCTATTACGGAGTACTCTTCGGGACGGTGCCGCAGGATGAATGGCTCATCTCTCCTGAAGTGGAGCTCGGCGAGAATATGGTCCTCTCCTATTGGATGACCCTCTCCCCCTTCTGGTTCTACAACTCCGACAATATAGACTGGAACACATCTCAATATATCGGTGGGCAGGAAATTATCTGCAACTTCCAGGTGCTCCTTCAGGAAGAGGGTGGCGAATGGATCACTCTACGCGATTATGCCGAGGAATATCTCGGGTATTCCCCCGACGAGCTGAGGTTGATGGATACCAATCAATTCTCGAAACAGACCGTAAGTCTCGCCGCCTATTCCGGCAAGAAAGTGAAAGTGGCCTTCAGATATGTTGGCTGCGACGGCAACACCATCTTCCTCGATGCTGTAGGAATCGGTATGCCGGAGCTTCAGAACGTCAGCTACATGAACCCCACCAACACACTCTTCTGGGGCCTGACATCCGACGGCAATATGACATATCTCACCGCCGACTACGCGATGTATCCGGTGTACTCCCCCCTCACATGGTATAACACCTCTGAGGATGAGGCCACCTACACCTGGAGATACTGCGATCCGGCCACCGGCGAATTCGTCACTTCCGACGACCAGTATGAGCTTGAGGTGACTTATGTGCCCGACTACACTTCTGCATCCTCGCTGAAGAACAACCTCTTCTATCCTCCGACACTGACAGCTTCCGCACCGGGAGCTTCCGACGGCTCCTACACAGCCCCCTACGCTTGTTTCCAGGCAGGCGGTAAGGCTGCGGTGAGTACCTCTGACGGCGGCGAGCTGAATTTCTCACTCCTCCCCTTCGGCGTAAATGCCGACGACCTCACCCGCATAAGCGTAATGGATTATGAAATGGGCGCCATGAGCATCCCCGTGTTCGGCTACAATGAGTTCACCGACCAATACTGGCTCAACTACTCCCTCGACGGGGAGCAGCCTATGGAGGGTAACTTCGCCCACCTCCTCGGAATCGGCAACCTCTTCTGGGCCTCTTACGACGCTCCTACAGTAGTGAACGGCATCACCGTATACGGCTGGGGCAAGATGGCCGATGATGTGGAGCTCACAGCCACCATCTACGCACTCGACGAGGATATGCACACCGATTTCAACACCTTCACCGTTGTGGCTCAGGCCCACATCACAGGCGCACAGGTGATAGCAGCCGAGGATAAGGACTCCAAGGATTACCTCACCCTCCCCTTCACTTTCGAGACTCCCGTAGCCGTACAGGCCACCGACGAGCATCCTGTGTTCGTGATCATGTTCGAGGGCTTCCACAACGAGAAGGTAGAGTATTTCGCACCCCTCCAGTCGGCAACCCCTGTCACCGGAATGGATCTCGGCTATCAGCTCACTCAGATCAACCTGAACGGCCATGTCGACAAAGACACCTACTATTCGTTCAAGCGTATGGTGTTCCAGGCTGAGGGTGAGTATATCTATCCCGGCGGCTCCTTCGCCATCGGTCTTGACGCAGAGTATCCCTGGCTTACAGCAGAGGCTGAGAATATCGTGCTCGGCAGCGATGCAGAGGCCGTGGAAGTGGCTCTCGGAAGCTACTACGACGGCAGCAAGCTCACTGTTGAGGCTCCCGAAGGTCTGACCGCCACTGTAGCCGGCCGCTACAACAACTGTGTGCTGACAGTGAGCCGCGATGCCGACATGGAGGCTCCCGTAGAGGGCACTATCGTTGTGAAGGGTCCCGGCGTGGAGGTAAGCCTCCCCGTTCAGGCCGACACGATGACCGGTGTGGCCGAGATCAACGCCGACGCTGATGTGAAGGCTGTATACGACCTCAGCGGACGCCAGGTATCGGCAGCAGAGGCCGGTGGTGTCTACATCGTGAAGTATTCCGACGGCACAGTACGTAAAGTGACTGTAAAGTAAGGCCTACCACATACAATCCCATAGAGAGGGGGCTGTCCTTTGAATCAGGACAGCCCCCTCTCCATATCCGGGCTATATCTCATCTATCCCTTCTCTAACCTTTGTTGGCTTTCGCCTTGGCATAGTTGGCAAGCACCACGCCTCCGACGATGATGATGAACGATACCGGCTGATACCAGTGGAAGGTATCGATCTTGAAGATGATGGAGACAACGCATGTGATCACCGGCACAAGATACTGATAGAAGGAGAAGATGCCGCTACCTATCATCTTTATCGACGGCGGGGTGACAATATAGCAGTAGACCGTCGGGAAGAGGATGATGAAGAGGAGAAGGAGTGTAGGCACCGTGGCGGGATGAGTGAGTATCTTCATGTCGTGAGGGATGGTGAAGATGAGAGGGAGAGCGAGTATGGAGGTGAAAAGGAATATCCAGCGCATCATGTTGACTGTGCCGTAACGTTGGGAAGGCCCCTCAATTATCACGAGATAGACGGCATAGGTCACGGCACATACCACTGCGAAGAGGTCGCCTATAAGGCGTCCGCTGTCGAGGTTTCCGCCGGCAAGGATCACCATCACCGCCCCGCCGAAAGCTATCACAAGCCCGACAATCTCAAGTCCGCTGATTTTCTTATGGCGGAATATGGCGTTTATGAGCACCACCAGCATCGGCTGGAAGGTGAGTATTATAGCTATATCAATCGCGGAGGCGGTGTTGAAGGCCAGTGAGAATACATACACGAATCCGAGCATCATCATGGCAGCCCATCCGAAGAGTTTCCAGTCGGTGTGCTGTATCTTCTCCTTCTTGACGAAGAGGGAGATGAGCCAGATGATCACAGTGGCGCCGAATATGCGCGAGAGGGCCACTCCCGAAGCGGAGATCCAGTCGGGAATCAACGACTTGTTGGCCGGTTCGTTGAGACCCCAGCAGAAGGCTGCGGAGAAAGCCAGAAGATTGCCCCATAGAATGGTGGAGAGACGCGAGCCCTTGTTGTCCGGAGATAAGGCCGGGTCAGCGCCGGAAGAGGGTGTGGAAGATACAGTGTTTTTCATAATCTTATATTTTCAATAATCTTGTAATTTCGATAATACGGAATATAATATATAAACAATCCGAAATGGGGAATGGTTAGCAATCTTCCTGCTGTAAACAGGTGATAAGCAACATACATCCGAATTACACGTTATATTGAAGATTAACGGCATCTGCCGATTCAAACCCAGAATACAGATGATCATGACAGAGACAAACGAAAGCTATACCCTCCCGCAGGCTATACGCGAGGCACAACGCTGCCTGAACTGCAAAGTGCCATCATGCAAGAAAGGATGCCCCATCAGCAACGAAATCCCCGACTGGATAAGCCAGATGGCAAAAGGGAATTTCGGCAATGCCATGCGCATAATCAACGAGCGCAGCAATCTCCCCGCCGTGTGCGGGCGTGTATGCGCCCATGAGCGCCAATGCGAGGGACACTGCGTGCTCGCCAAGAAGGGAGAAGCCATAAACATCGGGAAACTGGAGCGCTTCGTGGCCGACTTCGACTCCGAGGCGGGACTCACTCATGAGGCTATCCCTGAGAAGAGCCGCGGACGTGTGGCCGTGATAGGTTCCGGCCCCGCAGGACTCACCATAGCCGGCGACCTCTCGCGCAAAGGATTCGCTGTGGAGATATTCGAGATGGAGGCTGAGCCGGGGGGTGTGCTCATGTATGGCATTCCGGAATACCGTCTGCCCAAGGAGGTGGTGCGCCGGGAGATCACCAAGATATCCAATCTCGGAGTGCCGGTGCATCTCAACTCCACCGCCGGACGCGACTTCACCGTCGACGACCTCTTCGCACAAGGATTCGACGCCATATTCATGGGCACGGGCACCGGTGTGCCCAAACGCCTCGACATTCCCGGAGCCGGACATCCCGGTGTGCGTCAGGCCATACGTTTCCTGCGCCGTGTGAGCCTCTATGAGAACGGACTGATGAACCGCGACGAGGTGATCGTGGGGGATGGCGACACGGTGTTCGTGATCGGCTGCGGCAACACGGCTATCGACGCTGCCCGCACTGCCCTGAGGATGGGGTCAAAGGAGGTCTACATCGTGTATCATCGCGACATCTCCCACATGAAAGCCCTGCGCGCCGAATATGACGACGCCGTAGCGGAGGGGGTGAAATTCTTGTGGAACACATCAATCATAAATATAGAACCCCTCGACGACCGGAAACTCAAAAGCGTCACCCTTGACACGGAGGGGGATATACGCACCGTAGCCGCCGACCATGTGGTGATGGCCGTTGGCAGTGTGCCCGCCGCACGCATAGTCTCCACCACAGAGGGGATCGAGGTCGACGACAAGGGGTATGTGCTGACAAGGGAGAATCCTTACGGCATGACCACCAGGAAGGGAGTCTTCGCCGGAGGCGACGTCACCAACCGTCCGGCCACTGTGGTACACGCCATGCACGACGCCAAGCTTGTGGCCGAAGGGATAGAACGCTACATCGACGCCATCAAGCTCATGGAGGCCATCGATCTCCCGGTGGGCTGACCCAATCAGTANAGCCGGACTGAGCCGGNGCCGGANGGATATCGACTGGTTTCACATCAAATAAGACTCAAATAATTCCTTTCTGATTGGGCATATTCCAATTTTATTCACTAATTTTGCATTGTGGTTATATGATCGGCTCCGTGCCGGTTATGACCACAATGCTTTTCTTTATCATAGACGCATTTCAATATTTGTATAATGNGACGGCAACACACTGTCGCTGAATAAAAAAACTGACCCGATTCATGGAGGATCTTCTACCTTTTGCGTTCCTGTGTCTCACATCGTTCTTCACGTTGTCCAACCCGCTGGGCACCATGCCGGTGTTCCTGTCGATGACCAAAGGTCTTGACAACGCGCAACGAGCACGCATCATACGCCGCGCAACAATCATATCCATCATAATCCTGCTTCTCTTCACCATATGCGGACAGGTGCTTTTCACCCTCTTCGGAATCTCGGCCAACGGTTTCAAGATCGCCGCCGGATTCATCATCTTCAAGATAGGGTTTGATATGCTCCAGGCCAAATACTCAAACGTGAAGCTCAGTCAGGAGGAGATGCAGGTGTATGCCGACGACATCTCTGTCACTCCGCTCGCCATCCCGATGCTATGCGGCCCGGGAGCCATAGCCAACGGCATAGTGCTGATGGAGAAATCAGACACATGGGCCATGCGGGCCACACTCATCGGATGTATACTCATAATCTATCTCTTGAGCTACATAATACTGCGCGCCTCCACACGCCTTGTGCCCATTCTCGGNGAGACCGGCAACAACGTGATGATGCGCCTCATGGGGCTTATCCTGATGGTGATTGCCGTGGAATGTTTCGTGAGCGGAATGAAGCCTGTATTCGTGGAGATAATCCACCTCGGCCTCGCCTGAGGCGAAAGATCATTCTCCGTAAAGCCGGAACATGCGTTCCATCATNTTCCACTTCTCATCGGAGGTGGCGTCGGGATCGNCTCCCTGCATGGCGGCCACAAAGCTCTCCCATTCCGCCTGACGGGGAAGCCCGGCCAGACGTGTCATGGCGTCGTTCCAGTTGAAATCNAGCGGGGTCTCGACTATCATCACCACCTTGTTGCCACAGATGTAGAGCTCCATTTCCAGAATACCCACACTGCGGATCCCTTCCAGGACTTCACGCCACACATGCTCCTCGTCGTGACATTCCCGATAACGCCGTATGAGCTCCGGATTGTCGGCTATCTCAAGAATCTGGCAGTATCTCTTCACCGGGGCGTCGTATCCACGCACAGGATACCCCTCCGGCCCACTCTCTCTGATCTCTTTATCCATAATCATGTATTTGTAATGCTGTGTAATATCTGAGTATATTCGATACTCTCTGCAAATTTATGGACTATCACGGCATTATTCTATCATTTTCTCGTGTTTGAATAGGACAAAATCGTGCCGCATCCTTAATTTTTATCACTCCCGGTTTTGGCTGCCTCCCCTTTTTTCACTTATTTTGCACCCATCAACCTTTGAATATGGATTAACCCGTGAATACCGACACCCCCCTATCTCCACGTCTGCCACAGATCCTGCTGCTCGATGTGGGCTTCGAATGTCATGACGGCGACCGTAACCTCCGGAATATAAGCAGCCCTTTCACCCGCCTCTACTATGTGGTAGAGGGTGAAGGGGAGATTATCTGCGAGTCAGGCTCCGTGAAACTCACTCCGGGGCATATGTATATCATACCNGCTTTCATGCGCCACTCTAATATCGGCAAGGGGATCTTCAATCATTATTATATCCATCTTTATGAGGATGGNGCCGAGGGGGCNGGATTCCTTGAGGAGCTGGATATCCCCTTCGAGATAGAGGANACCGACGGTGATCTCAGGCTATTCCGCAGGATATGCANCCTTTCAGAACCGCTGAGCCTTAATAAGGAACGGCCGCTCCATCAACGCATGGAGGCGGCCGGAATAATCTATCAGCTCCTGTCGAGGTTCGTAGGACGCTCTAAACCGAAATATGANACAGCCGATCCCCGGGTGAGGATGGCTCTGAGATATCTGCACGACAACCTCTGCGATGACATTCCGCTTGAGCGTCTCGCCGGAGAGGCTTGCCTGTCGCGCGACCATTTCATAAAGATATTCAACAGGGAGATAGGATGCTCCCCTATCCGCTACATCATCCGGCAGAGGATGATGCGGGCCCAGCTTCTGCTCGCCTCAAGCGACAAACCGGTGAAAGCGATAGCCCTTCAGCTCGGCTACAACGATTTCTCCTATTTCTCCCGGCTCTTCAAGAAACACAGCGGCTTCTCTCCGTTGCAATACCGCGAGACCTTCAACCGTCAATAGCCGTCAGGGGGGNGAGAGCGATCTATCAATAGTGTCTGAGGCTACCACCCTTTATCAGATCGGAGTGGGTGATCCTGTGGCCTGTGTCGCGGTTGCCGGAAAGTATCCTCCCCTCATCTCCCAGGCGCTCTATCGTCAGGGTGTCGGTGTCGTAGTAATCAGGATTGAGATGAATCGTCACCTTGTCGAATGCAGGCAATGTGAGGGCATACTCCGGCACTCCGGGACAGTCGGGATAGAGTCCCATCATCGAGAATACAGCCCATGCCGACATAGTGCCGGTGTCGTCATTGCCGGGGATTCCGTCGGGCGAGGTAGTGAAGTATCTGTCGAGCAGACGCGACACCTCTTTCCGGGTTCTATGCTCCTCACCCTTGATTCGCGTGAAGAGATAGGGATAGGCTATATCAGGCTCGTTGGCCGGGTCGTAGAGACCGGTGTCGAACACCCTCTGCAGTTTCTCCACAAAGGGTTTCTTTCCACCCATAAGTCTCACCAGTCCATCCACATCATGCGGCACAAAGAATGTATAGTTCCAGGCACTCCCCTCATGGAAACCGGGCACAGGCTCGAAGTTCTCACCCTGCCGGGGATCAAACGGGCTCAGGAAGCTCCCGTCGTCGTTCAAGGGGCGCAATGTGCCGCTCTCCTTGGAATAATAATGACGATAACCCTTGGCCCGCTTCTCAAGCTCCCGGGCCAGCTCTCTGTCGCCACGCTCAGCCGCCAGCCATGCGAGGGCATTGTCGGCGACATAGTATTCCAAGGCATGGCTCACGGAGTTATCACCCGAATTATCACCCTGATGCACTCCGAGCGGTATGTAGCCCCGCTCTATATATGGGTCGATGTCAGGACGCATCCTGTTATATTTCCCCGGCAATGTCGCTGATTTCCTCATGGCCTCGTAGGCGGTGTCGATATCGAAATCCCTTATACCCTTCCGCCATGTGTCTATTATCACCGGGATGGCCGGATCCCCCTCCATCGTGAAGGTCTCACGCCCGTAAAGCTCCCACTTGGGGAGCCAGCCCCATTCTTTGTAGATATCTACCATGGAGTTGACCATATCGGCCTGCTTCTCCGGATAGACAAGGGCCATGAGCTGATGAAGATTGCGGTAGGTGTCCCACAAGGAGAATACAGTGTAGCGGTCGCGGTCGGTATGCCCTGTCTCCGCCGACTCCATGACAGGATATTCCCCATTTACATCCTGAAGTATGTTGGGATGGATAAGGGTATGGTAGAGACCGGTATAGAATACCCTCCTCTGCCTCTCGTCGCCACCCTCCACCTCTATACGGTTGAGATGCGCGGCCCAGTCGGCCCGAGCCAGCTCATGTATACTGTCAAACCCGCTCCCTGCCGGCTGTTCGGCATCAAGATTCTCGATAGCGTTCTCCACCGAGACGAAAGAGACTCCGATTCTGACCTCTATCTGCTCGTCGGCAGCCAATGAGTCGTAGGAGAACCAATAGCCGAGGTCATCCCCCGACATATCCCTTCCGTATGCTTTGTAAATCTTATATTTTCCATTATCGGGAGTCCATTCCGCCTCCACCCCCTGCATAGGGGGCTGCTTCTTCCAGAAGCCGCTTGCCGTCGGGGTCTTGCTCACACGCAGAGCGAAATACATCGGAAAGACGGCGTCGGGATTATAGCAGAATGTGCCCATAAGTCGGCTCCCCGCAATCTCGGTGTCGCTTATACGGCGTATGCTCCCCCCGGTCTCGTTTGTGAGGCCGATTCCCAGATTCACAAGTATATTCCCCTCTCCTGCCGGAAAGGTGTATCTCTCCACGGCGGTGCGTCGTGTAGCCGTCACCTCCGCTTTAATACCATATTTGTCAAGCGAGAGGGAATAATAGCCCGGGGTTGCCCGCTCTCCGGTGTAGGTGGTGCCGTAATCCCTGTAGTCCACATTCAATGGTCCTGTAGTGGCCATAGTGACCACAGATCCGAGCTCCGGACAGCCCACTCCGCTCAGATTCACATGCGAGAAACCTGTAAAGAAGCTGTTGGTGGCATCGTAAGGGGTCGACCACCATCGCGCATCCTTATCATAACGGTTTATCTCAGACCCTGTGACGTTGAACGGCGACACCGACATGAGGCCGTTGGGCACTACCGCTCCGGGATTGGTGGTGCCGAAATTGGTAGTGCCTATGAAGGGATCGACATACCGCAACACTGCGGTGTCTCCCCTTTCATAAGCATGAAAGGGGAGCACGGCCGCAGCTGAAAGCAGGGAAAACAAGTATCGTCTCATGCCGTGTATGAATTCTCTTTCACAAACCGCACTATCTCCTCGATATAGCCGAAGGCAAGACACACTGTGGTGTCGGCCGCGCCGTAGTAGATGGCCACGCGTGCGCCGTCGGTCAGGGCTGCACACGGGAACACTACATTAGGCACATCACCAACCAGCTCATAGGGGGCCGCGGGTGCCAGCAGATAGTCGCGTGTGCGGTAAAGCACTTTCGCCGGGTCGTTACGGTCGAGTATGACGGCTCCCATGGAGTAGCGGTAGCCATTGCAGGTGCGTATCACGCCATGGTAGAACATCAGCCACCCCTCCGACGTGAGGATAGGCACAGATCCGGCCCCTATCTTCAGACACTGCCACGCACTCTCCTCGAAGGGGGTCACCTTCATCACGCATCTGTGCTCTCCCCAATATTTCATATCCGGGCTGTAGCTGATGAATATGTCGCCGAAAGGGGTATGCCCGTTGTCGCTCGGACGGCTCAGCATCGCATAGCGGCCATCAAACTTCTCGGGGAAAAGCACACCGTTGCGGTTGAAGGGGAGGAAGGCATTCTCACACTGATAGAATTCCTTGAAGTCGAAGGTATAGCCGATTCCGATCGTCGGGCCGTTGTAGCCGTTGCACCATGTGATCCAGTAACGGTCGCCGATACGGGTGACACGCGGATCATATTTATAGTCCGATTCGATCATATCCGTATTGCCGGGGCGGAATCTTATCGGCTCATGCTCTATCTCCCAGTTGATGCCATCTTTGCTGAACCCTGCGAAGATGTTCATCTGCACCGCTTTGTTGTCGCAGCGGAACACACCGGCGTATCCATCTCCGAAAGGCACCACCGCACTGTTGAATACACTGTTTGACGACGGTATGGCATATCGTCCGATGATAGGGTTGCCCGAAAAGCGCCATACAGGATCGGAGCAACCCTGCGGACGATCCTCCCACGGCATAGCCGCAGAGGATGTATTATTGTTATCCATTTGATATACTTCTTTATTTATTTTCACTTGAATGGGAGAAGGGAATCACCGCCGCAAGGATGAAGGCCGGAAGCGACATCGCTAAGGCGAGAAGGAAGAACATCTCATAGCCGAGATGCTGATACACATATCCGCTTATCATGCCGGGAAGCATAAACCCGAGGTTCATTATCCCGGAGGCGAATGCGTAGTGGGCCATGGGATGTTTCCCGGGAGCCACCTGCTGCATCATGAAAAGGGTGAGCCCCACGAAGCCGAATCCGTAGCAGAAATACTCCGCCACAAGCCCTACGGCCACAGGAGCGAGCGCTCCGGGCTGGAAATGCGCAAGAAGCAGATATATGGCGAAGGGGATATTGAAGACGCACACAAGCGAGAAGAGCACTTTTCTCAATCCGAAATGCGCCACATAGTAGCCTCCCGCCACGGAGCCTGCGATGAAGGATACGGTGCCTAATGTGCCGTAGATAAGACCTATCGATTCATTCGACATCCCGAGCCCTCCCATCGACATCGGTGCCTTCAGGAATAACGGCACCATCTTCACCGCGAAACCCTCTGTGAGACGGTAACAGACTATGAAGAGGATATAGAGCCATATATGCTTTTTTGTGAAGAAGTCCTTGAATACCTCCCAAAGCGACTNCATAGCCTCCCCGAAGCTCCCGGGCGACTCCTCATTGCGTGANCCTGTAGGGAGGAAGAAACGATGGTAGACCGCCACTCCCACAAGCACAANNGCTACNATACCCATTATCAACATCCACGACTCCCGGGCCGGGGCCGACGAACCGTTGGCTGTGAANCGGGTGATAAGCCACCCTGCAAGATACACCAGACCGCCGTTCACNAGCACCTTGGCCAGATTGTAGAAGGCTCCCTGCCAGCCTATGTATTCTGCCTGNGTCTTCTTGTCGAGCGCCGTGAGGTAGATACCGTCGATGGCGATGTCGTCGGTGGCTCCCGCAAAGGTTATGACAGCCATGAGGAGGATGGCGATCGGGAAGAAATCATCCAGAGGCAAAGCCAGCGCCAGAAGGCCGAAACTGATACCGCACAACAGCTGACACCATATGGCGAAATATTTCTTGGTGTGATAGAGCTCGAGAAGGGGGCTCCACAGCGGTTTGAGCGAGTAAGGAAGAATCAGCAGGGAGGTCCAGAACGTTATCCGGGCCTCATCTATCCCCAGATCGGCAAACATTATCACCGAGGCCAGGGAGACAGCCACAAACGGGAGCCCCATGGCGAAATAGGCCGTGGGGATCCAGCTGATCGGGNTACGGGCGTTACGGGCGTGCATCTNTATCTTTACCGAAGGTAGCTGACGGTTCGGAGCCCATGGTAAACTCAAGTGTGCCGCCACGGCGTATGTCATCATACATGATATACGACTTTTCNTATGGCTTCCCATTGAGCTCCACACTCTGGATATAGATATTCTCCGGAGAATTATTGCGGGCCTTTATCTCAAAATGCTTCCCGTCGCCCACCGACACCACGGCAGAATCGAANATCGGGGAGCCGAACACGAATTTTCCACCCATCGGCTCCACCTGNTAGAGACCCATCGACGAGAGGATATACCATGCCGACATCTGCCCTACATCCTCGTTGCCGCAAAGTCCGTCGGGATNCTCNGTATAGAGATTGCTCATGATCTCTCTGAGAAGGGGCGCGGCCTTGGCCGGCTCTCCTGCATAATTGTAGAGATAGACTGTGTGATGGCTCGGCTCGTTGCCGTGGGCATACTGTCCGATCAGACCNGATATGTCGGGGGANGCACCCTCGCCGAGATCACCCTCTATNGTGAAGAGTGAATCGAGTTTATTCACAAACTTATCTTCCGANCCGAAAAGACCGATCAGTCCNTGAGGATCATGAGGCACAAGCCAAACATACTGCCATCCGTTACCCTCGCAATAGTCATTTACACGATGGGAGGCGCTGAAGGGATCAAACTCCCCTTCGCGGAAGTTGCCTGCCATCGACTTTCCGCGCATGAAGCCTGTGGCAGGGTCGAAATAACCGGCATANGATGCCGCACGTTTCTTGAAATACTCCGNNTCGNCACCCTTTCCGAGCATTTCGGCGGTCTTGGCCACCGCGTCGTCGGCTATGGCATACTCCATCCCTTTGGCCACACTCTCCTCACACTCCGGAGCGTCATACGGGATGTAGCCATATCTCTTCAGCGCCCCGAGCGAGCGCTCATCGAGCATCATCGAGGCCTGCATGGCCTCATAGGCCGCCACTGTGTCGTTGACGAATCCCTTGGAGAGGAGATCGCCGAGCACTATGACTCCCGGATTCCCCACCATGCAGTCGGTCTCGTTGCCGTGCAGATGCCATACGGGGAGTTTACCCTGACGCCGGTAGATATCGATGAAGGTCTCGGCGTAGTCACTCTGTATCTCGGGATGTATCAGGGTTGCCAGCGGATGGGCGGCACGATATGTGTCCCAGAGGGAGAAGATGGTATAGGGGGTGAACTTACCCTCGGTGTTATAGACATTTCCGTCGGCGCCACGGTAGTCGCCGTTGATATCCGAGAAAACAGCGGGAGCGAAGAGAGAGTGATAGAGGGCGGTATAGAATTTCCGCTTGTCGCTCTCATTCTTCCCTGTGACGGCCACCTTCCCCAACTGCTCGTTCCACTCCTTGTCGGCATTCTCGGCCACAAGGTCGAAATTCCAGCCGGGATTCTCCTCGGCGAGGTTATGGGCCGCGTTGGCTGTGCTCACGGGGGAGATACCCACTCTCACCAGCAAAGGATCGGCCGACGGAGCGAAGGCGAGGGTCACGTCGCGGTCCCCCTCAAGGGTATATCCTGCGAAAGGACGCGAGAATGTGGCCGTGAAGTATATCTTCTGGTCTTTGGCCCATCCGGTGGAATAGCGGTAGCCGGAAAGCACACTGTCGTTGTCGACGGTTATCTTGGTTTCAGTGGGCTTGTCCCAGCCTATGCCGTAGCCCAGGTCAAGCTTGACAAAAGCTGAATCGGTCGAGTTGGGGAAAGTGTAGCGGTGGAAGCCGGTGCGTGTGGTGGCGGTGAGCTCTGCCTCTATCCCGGAGCCGTCGAGCTTGACTTTGTAGTAGCCCGGGCGGCATGTCTCGTTGGCATGGCTGAAAGTGGCCACACTGTCGGTGCGGTTCATGGCCGGGAACAGCAGCACATCGCCGAGGTCGCCGATGCCGGTGCCGCTGAGATGCGTGTGGCTGAAGCCGAGAAGTGTGGAATCGGAATAATGATAGCCGGAACACCAGTCCCAGCCCTGCACTCTCTGCGACGGGCCGAGCTGCACCATTCCGAAAGGCACGTTGGCGCCTAAGAATACATGGCCGTGGCCACCGGTCCCTATGAAGGGATCCACATAACGGGTATAGCTCTGATCTGCCTCTCCGGCCACATTCCTTGTACAGAATACTAAGGAACCGGCGAGCGTCAGACAGGGAATCGCGAATAATATCTTGCGCTTCATGACTATTGAATTTATAGGTTTGTAATTTCTTGATATCGTATTGCGGCGCGAATGAGGGCGCGTGGGGATATCCCCACTGCAAAGATAACACCTTTATTCGGATTTCTACTTATCCGGAGCGCCGGTCATGTCGAATTCTATGTGGGCGCCCTGCATGATTCTCTCATGAGGAATATAGGTCTCGGTCCAGGGTTCTCCGTCGATTTTCACCCCCTTTACATAGATATTGCTCTTCGACAGGTTTCCGGCGGTGATGCGGAGTGTCTTGCCGTTGTCAAGCTTTATCTCCATCTCTTTGAAAAGGGGGGTGCCTATCTCGTAGGTGCCCCCTACGGGATCCACGGGATAGAAACCCATCGCACTGAACACGAACCATGCCGACATCTGCCCGCAGTCCTCATTGCCGCAGAGTCCGGCCGGAGTGGTGTCGTAGAGGTCGTTGACCACCTGAGCGATATATTTCTGTGTCAGATCCGGACGCCCCACTTTATTGAAAAGATATATCACATGATGACTGGGCTCGTTGCCCTGTACATATTGCCCGATCATTCCTGTGCTGAAGATCGGGAGCTCACTCGAATCGGAGGGTGTGGTGGTCATCATACCGACGAGTTTATCATACATCCCTTTCTCTCCCCCGAGCAGCTCTTTAAGCCCCTCCACATCATGCTGCACCGACCACAGATACTGCCATGCGTTGCTCTCGCATATATGTTCGGAATAATCCTGCGGGTCGAAATCNTCGATGAAGGTGCCGTCAGACTTTCTCGGCTGCATGAATCCTGTGGCCGGATTGAAAACATTACGGTAGTTGCCGGCCCGGCGATAGAATTCCTCGGCTGTCTCATTACGCCCCATCTTCTCGGCCATGACGGCTATGCAATAGTCGTCGAAAGCATATTCCAGAGTCTTGGAGAGCGACCAGTTCTCACTGTTGTGCTCATCGGTGAGGTCGCAGGGCACATAACCTAATCGGCGGTACTCCCCTACCTGACGGTAGCTGTCGTTGTTGGCTGTGGCGATGCAGAGGTCGAGTGCCTCTCCGGCTCTCTCCTCGGGAAGGAGACCCTTCAGGTAGGCGTCGGCTATCACCGGGATGGCATGATGACCAATCATCATATCTGTCTCCGAACCCTGGAAGTTCCAGACCGGCAAGCGTCCGTTCTCACGGCCGAAAGCCATAAGGGAGAGTGCGAAGTCACGGGCATGTCCCGGCATAAGGATAGTCATCAGGGGATGGGAGGCCCTGTAGGTATCCCAGAGTGAGAAAGTGCCGTAATTCAGGTTCCCCTCACCTTTATGGTTTGATTTGTCCGGTCCACGGTATGTGCTGTCGGCATCGCAGTAGAGTGTCGGCGCGAGCATTGAATGATAGAGCGCGGTGTAGAACTTCACCTTGTCATCCTCATTGTCGCCCTCTACCCTCACGCGTCCGAGGGCTGCCAGCCACTGGTTGTGGGCTCTCTCCCTGTAGTTGTCGAAATCATTGTCGGGCATCTCCGATGCAAGGTTGAGCGCCGCCCCCCTCTCTCCGGTGGCTGAGATCGAGGTAGCCACTGTGATGGTCTCCCCCTTCGTGGTGTCGAAATAGAACCGGGCTGTCTCCCCCTTCCCTATCTCCTTGCCATCCCTGAGAATGGGGGTCGATATGATCTCCACACTGTCCCAGGGTGTGGAGAAGCGGGAGCGGAACCACAATCTCTGGTCGCGCGCCCAGCCGTCGGAGAAGCGATATCCCTCTATGGTCACTGAATCCACTACTGAGATACGGCTGTTCTGTGTGGCATCCCAGTTCATCGCCTTGGCCAGATTGAGAATCACGGCTCCCCTCCCTCCGGGGAATGTATAGCGTTGCATTCCGCAGCGCTCCGAGGCGGTGAGCTCTACATTGATGTCGTAGTCAGTGAGTCGCACCTGATAATATCCCGCACTGACAGTCTCGTCGTCGTGTGAGAAGCGTGAATGTATACCTAAAGGCTCCTCCCCCACCTTTTCGGGGAGAGTCACCGGCATGAATGAGATGTCGTAGAGGTCGCCGGCTCCTGTGCCGGAGAGATGCGTATGGCTGAAGCCCGCGATAGTGGAGTCGGGATAGAAATATCCGGCTATGCGGTCCCAGCCGGGAAGGCCGTTGTCGGGACTGAGCTGTACCATGCCGAAGGGGACCTGAGCCCCGGGGTAGGTGTTGCCTGTGTAATCAGTGCCTATAAGGGGATCCACATACACGGTGCAGTCGTCGACGACACCATGATGGGACGTACAGGCAGCCACTGCCACGATTGCCGATAAGGGAAGTATCTTTCGCATTTCTTATGGTATTGCAGGGTTTATAACAGATGACCCCCAAGCTGAATATAAGAGCCCGGGGGTCGAACCAATCTATATAATTTTACCTTAAGTCGCTACATCATATTTACTTATAGACTATGAAATAGCCACGATTGAGACGCTCGTTGGCAAGGTCGGCCTGAGAGGCTATGGCCACAATGCGCTCATCATTATCCTCAAGCAGCGTCACCTCTACAGGATATTCGTAGAGACCATACCACTCATAGTAGGAATAGCGGAAATACATCTTACCCTCAGCAGAGGTGCCTACCGCTGTAGAAGAGGGATATTCCAGCTTGAGGCCACCGTAATCATCGCCGTCCAGATACAACCACCACCCGATTGTCTTTGTGTTGTCTGAATCTCCGTTCAGGAATTCTCCGTAACCCCAGAGTCGATAACCGAAGTAATAGGGTTCATTTCCGTCGGAGGGATCCTTACAGTCGGCCCACACCAGACTCTCTTTCTTGGAGAGNATATCCTCTATCTGAGCCGGAGTGAAGGGATCGAATGTNGGGGTCACNTTCACAGTGAAGTTAGCCTCNAGACCGGAGGCGTCGCTCACTGTCACCACCGCTGTGTAGACATCTTTCTTAGCACGTGCGTTGACGGTCACCACCCCGGTCTCCTCATCGGCATAGACCTGCACGGCATCGTTGTCCGACTTGGCGCTATAGCCTCCGTTGCCCAGAGTCACCTTCACATCCTCCGANAAAGCGCTGGTGCCCAGAATCGCCTCTAAATNCATGGCGGAGTGCGACAGTTGCATATTCTCCGTAGTGTAGACAGTCACCGGAAGAGTCTTATAGTTGTTGCCGGCATCCGACACCATTATATCGGTAGTTCCGTTCTTAAAGCCCTCGATCAGGATCTTTCCACCCTCCTCTACCACATTGGCCACAGAGGGATCGAGCGAGAANGCCTTTACATCCGANCCCCCTGCNGGCAAAGCCACACGGTTGTCGGCTCCGATCTTCACACGTACGGATTTCTCTGTCAGCGACAGGTCGCTGTTGCCGGATTCAGGAGTCACCACCACTACCGGCTCATCGATGATATCGTCGTCATCGCATGCGGTGANGAGAAATGACGCAGANAGTGTCATTGCCACACCGGCGATATAATATTTAAGTTTCATATTTTTCTTGTATTGGTCAGTTAAACTTACGGAAATCCTCCGTCATCACTTCCAGTCCTTGGGATATTTGATGCCGTCAAACACGAGCTCATCGTCGTAGAACGCTTTNGCGCAGTTCTCCATCGCTCCATACTGGNTCCACTCGAAATTGCTGTTGTTGGGATCCATCGAGAAGATCATATGAGCGCCATAGCCATCTTTACGCATCTTTTCAAGATTCTCAAGACTCGCCNTANNTCCCNGGGCAAATTCCTGCGAGTAAAGACCCATCTGCGAACGCTGCATGCCGTNGTAGTTGTCGGCAAGGTCATACGAACCGCCATAATCATGAAGAGCATAGTCGATATATTCACCACCCTTGACNGTGACACCGGTCTCCGGATCGGTTATATCGTCGNCTGANCTTGTNGTGCTGTAGACATAAGCTATGTTCCAGCGCTCCGGCTGAAGTTTCTTCACCTCATACATAAGGCGTGAGCAAGCCTCTCGTGAGGGACTCACAAAGCCGGCAGGTGCGGGATTCTGGTAGGCGGAATACTCATCGTCCCAGAAGATACCGTCGAGCTGATATGCGTCACACATATTCTTACATTCGCGGGCAAAGAGCTTGGCGGTGTTCGCNTCGAGATTGGCGATGCCGGAACGGTCATGGTTGCCGAGGATGCCGAGCACTACCTTGATGCCACGGTCCTGAAGGGGCTTCAGGTATTTGGCGCGGTTGTCAAGNATGGCCTGGACGTTCTCGTTGTTGAAGATATAGACGCGCCCTGTCTCCGGATTGTAATTGATATTGGCGGAGAAGATGATCAGACAGTCCACCAGAGGCTTACCGCTGTTCTTGAGTGTAAAGCTCAGGTTGTTGAGCGGATTCGTGTNGTTGACCTCCATACAGGAGAACACCTTTACGCCCGGCACCATGTTGCCATNCTCATCCTCCACATATTTCGTGGCATCGGAAAGGGCCGAAAGGTCCTTCACAAGTATCACTTTAGAGGCATCCTCCGCTCCCANGAGCGCACCNCCTTCAACTGTGGCCTTCACGGGAAGTACATAAGTGGCGGCAGGATCGAGCGAGCCGTCAGAGGAAAGGGTATAGTGGGCTGTGGCTTTCGTGCTCCCGGCCTCGAGTGTCACCGCTCCCCCATTCGCAAAGCTTACCATCGACTGGGGGAAAGCCTTGTATTGGGTGCCGTTGGCCTTGTTGTAGTCATCCAGCACCTTGGAATCGTAGGCGAATGTCACCTTGCAGGGGGAGGCAAGAGCCTTGCGGGTATTGAGGGTCAGACCCTCTGTGGCAGTATTATGAAATTCCACTGTAGAGAAAGTGCGGTANCCCCGGCCNTCGGTGATGTACACCACATCACCCTGAGGAGCCTCGATACGTGAGGTGTCTACACTGCCTACCACAACATCGTTGTCATCGCAGGCCACTCCCGATATGGCGAACGCCCCGATGAGAAGAGAGTTTATCAATGTTTTCAGTTTCATTTATTGTCAGTTTTGAGGATTGATCGTTTGGTTAGTTCTCGGGAAGGGCCACTGTCACCCATTTCGGCGATGTCACGCAGAGAAGGTCATAGCCGTTGGCATAGTCATGGATCAGCGAGCCTGAACCCTCGTTGAATTTCCAGTATGCCGCCAGCCCCTCGGAATCCACCGGCACGATATATGCCTGGTCGGGCTCCGCTATGACGCCGTCGGAGAGGATGGTGTTCCATATGCGCACCTCCGACAGGCAGCCGTTGAGATAGCGGTTGTCGTTCCATGATTTCCCTACATAGAAGTTGTTGGTGGCCCAGTTGATGGCATCACGCGAACCGGATGTGCAGGTGTTCTTCTTCACTCCGTCGATATAGAGAGTGGCCTCACCGTTGTCGGAGTTGTAGGTGAAGGTAAGACACTGCCATACTCCCGCTGTGAACTGCCATGAGGCATCCGTGACATTGCCGGAGGGTGTCACAAACTGAAGCTGGTTGGCCGGTAGGCCGGAGTCGGATATTCGGAGCAGGAACTGACCCTCGATTCCCAGCACTGTCTGGATATTGGAGTCCTGACCTACAAACTCATCGATCCGCTGGATCCACTGCACTGTCACTTGATTGAGGCTGGAAAGACCCGTTGCATCGGAAGGAGCCACAAGCGAGGCGTTGTTTTCAAACATATTGGCCACGACGTTGATCAGCGCGGCGCCTCTCACCACTATGTAGCGGGTCTTCTGGCTCTCAAGCACCGGAAGGGTAGCCCCCGACGCAGTGAGGGGGAGCACATAGACGGTGTTGCGGTCAAGGTCGGTCAGACTTGTCACAGTCACCTCCACAGGTGAGGAGACCACCGACCCGGGGAGAAATTCGGCTGTGGCCGACTTGAGCTGGAAGTTGCTCTGAGGCAGAGCTACGGCCTGCTCGTTGTATAAAGCGTTGTATACCTCCACCAAAGAGAAGTCGGCGACATAGGTGACACTCTCCTTTACGGCAGTCGCATTCGGCAGACTCACCTCAAACGATACGGTCTGAGAGTCGCTCTGGCCATCCACAAGCACGGTAGAGGGTATCTGGGCCCCTGAATCATAGATTATATCGGCCACATTCTCGAGATTGTCCTGACAGCCCGCAAGTCCGAGAGCGAGCAGAGCCAGAAGAGGAATAGTTATCTTGGATTTCATTGGTATGAATCTGGTTAATGATAGTTTGGTTATTTAGCCGCAGGATTCACATTCTGGATCATACGGCGCGTGGAGGTGTACTGTCCCTGAGTCAGGAAGTAATCGTCGGCCACATTGAAGACACCCACAGCTCCGACGCTGCTGCCGGCGCCCCAGAATCCCAGAGCCTCGACCGCCGATGTGCCGTCGCTAAGATAGCCTACCTTCGGATCCGACCCGTCGGCAAGCGGCGAAGAGGCCACCATGCCATAGCGTTCTGCCGGAAGTGCGTCCCCGGCGCTGAGCAGGATATAAGTAAACATATCCTGATTTGTGGCGGTGAGTCCGTCGGAAAGGAAAGCCGTGCGCACATTTCCGAGAGTGGCGGCATCCACATTCTGAGGCTTCCCTATGATATCGAGGGGCACCTCCTTATGGCGTGCGTGCCATGCCCCTATGATGCCGAGGAAAGCATTGGCCTGTCGGTTGTATTCCGTAAGCTCGGTTTTATCGAGGTGATTTGTGCTCTTCCCCGTGAAGCCGGCCATAAGGCAGTCAAAGCCGACTGCATCGAAATATGCCAGTTTCTCTTGAGCCGTCTTGGCCATATAATCCACTATATCGGGAGTCTTCAGCTCCTCGGGGAGCTCGGCATCCTCGCCGTTCTCGGCGAAAAACGCAAGCTGCTTGGCAGCGAGATCCTCACAGAGCGCTGTGTAGTCCCCCTTTATGCCGTCAAGGTCGATGCAGTAGCTGAACTGCTGCCCCTTCTTGGCGCGTGCCTCCTTCATCTCATCGAGCATCTGGTTGGTGACACTCTCCACGTTGGCGAGCACCACCACGTCGATTGAGTCGGGAAGGGCCGAGATTCGATGTCCCTGCGAAGCGAATGCCTCGCCATGGTTGTCAAACCATGCATATACACTCTTATGCGGGAGAGAGCGGTATTCACGCAGTCTCTCGAGATAGTTCTCATAGCCGGCGGGATCGGCATTCTCTATCGTGCCGTATTTCAGATCCACGCTTTCGGGCTCTGTCCAGTCGTCGCATGAGGTGGCAAGCGACATTCCGATGACAGTGAACATGAAAGCCCTTAAATAGTCATTCAGTTTCATAAGTTATGTTGATTAATCGTTATGGATGTTCAAAGACCGGGTTTGCAGGCCCACCACAGCTTGGTGGCCATATTGTCGGGACCGTTGAGATAATCCGACACCGCAGCGTTGACGTTTGCGCCGTTGTTGGTATATTCCTCCTGAGGATAGGGCAAGCGCTGAGGGCCGAGATTGGTGTCGACGATACCTCCGGAGCCGTTNTAGGCTACNGGGATCAGTTTCGGATATCCTGTGCGNCGCACGTCACACCACGACTCTATGCCGAGAGTCCAGTTGGCAATCCATTTCTGCACGATGATTCTCTCCTGCTTCTGTTCTGTTGTGGCGGAGTCGTCCCATTTGATTGTGACGGCAGGCAGTGAGCCGTCCCACGGATTGGCCTGCGANGGATCATAATAACCCTCGGGNATGGAGANTGAGTCGGAAAGATACTGCTCGGCNCCGTCGAGTCCGTATTGTTCAAACGACAGACGGATACCGTTATTGTAGAAGTCTTCAGCGCTCCCGCCCATGTTCCATCCGAACACGGCAGCACCCTCTGCACGCAGGAAGGAAACCTCGGCGGCTGTCAGCCAGATCAGGCCATCTTTGGCCCCTGTGCCTATGCCCGACATCTTCAGGGCCCAGCCNTCACGNTCGTAGCTGTTCCAGCCTCGGCGCACACCGACATACTCAAGCGAATTGCCGCTCGGAGCGGTCATGAAGCTGCCGTCGGCCTCTGTCCAGTTCGACTTGGTGACATACGCACCGCGACGCGGATCGTTGTAGCCGTTCATGTAGCATATTATATCGGCCGCCGGACGTGAGTCATCGCCATATCCTACTGTGGAGGCATATATGGGGTTGCCGCCGTTGATGTAGTGGTTGTAGACAGCATTNTCTGCTACAGTCTCTATCACTCCTCCGTTGGCAGGGTCGATGGCCTCCTCGGCCATCCTCTTCGCAAGCGTCGGATTGGCGTAGCTTATGCGCAGCGCAAGGCGCAGCTTGAGGGAGTTGCCATATTTCACCCACTTGGAGATGTCGCCCCCGTACACATCGTCGATAAGGGGGTTAAGGGCCGCGCCGCGGTTGGCGTAAAGGTCGGCCACTGCCTCGGTCAGCTCGCTGAAGAAGAGATTGTAGACCTCCTCNTGCGAATCATACGGGGTGAGGATGTTGCCGTCATAACCCACCTTGGAGTAAGGGATGGGGCCGTAGGTATCGGTCACACGGTTCATGGTAGCCACCTTGATGATCTTGGCGATAGAGAGAGGCACAGTGGAACCNGACACCTCACAGAATCCCTCGATCATGGANTAGTTGGTATANAGCGTGGGNATGATCGAGGAGGAGTTGGCCTCCAGAAGCACACGNCTCCAGTTGTTGGCCGGATTGTANCGTGCGAACGACATCGTGAAGTTGCCGTTGCCGTCGGAGAAATAGCCGCCGAGCACAGAACCCATAAGGCTCTCCACTAACTGGTATTGGTTGACATCGTTCGAGCGCACCCCGTTGCATATATTGTACATCGATGAGGCCAGGGCGTAGTCGTAGGGGGTGAGATCCTCCGGTTCGTACGGATTCCTGTTTATATTTTCAAAGTCGCCCGTACAGGCTGTGGCCATCATGAGNGAGGCCCCGGCGAGAGCGAGATTGAAGATTGACTTTTTCATATTCGGTTGGAGAATGATTGTGAGGTTAGAAATTGAAATTGAGGTTAAACCCATAGCTACGCAGAGAGGGCATCATGAAGTTGTCCATACCCTGATAGTAGTTGCCGGCGGAGGCAACGGCTTCCGGNTCAAACGGCGCGTGGTTGTAGATCATCCAGAGGTTGCGNCCTACAATCGACACCTTGATGTCGCAGACATTNCCGAGAAGTNTGCGCGGTATGGTGTAGTTGACGGAGGCTGTCTGAAGACGCACGTTGGTGGCTGAATAGGTGTAGTATTGGGGCACCATNTCGCCGTCGGCTATCGTGGAATACCACTGCTCGGGATTCATNCGGTCGCCGTTGTTGATGTTGACATAGCCCAGGTCACGGCTCTTGCCGGTGGCTTCCGACACACCGTAACGGTCGAGTATGGCCTGTGTGCGGGAGAAGACGATGCCGCCGAGGCGTGCGGAGAACATCAGGTTGAGCGAGAGGTTCTTGTAGCGGAATGTGTTTGACCATGCGATGTTGCCGGAGGGAAGCACCGAGCCAAGCTTTATATAATCGCGTGATTCGCTGATTTTTGACTGAGAGACGTTGCCGGTCTGGTCTACGTAGATCTGGCCGTTGGCGTCGCGCACAAGATCAACCGATGAATATAGATCACCCATCGACCCCCCTTCGCGAAGTATGAAGTGAGTGGCGCCGAGGTTGTTGGCTGTGTTGGGTTCGATCTGGTCCATGGAGAAACGTTCACCGGTGACGGGATTCACCACATTGCGCGCGAGCTCGCGGAGACGGTTGCGGTTGAAGGAGTAGGTCACACCCGAATCCCAGTTGAAGTCGCCCCAGGTATGATTGAAGTTGAGGGCGAACTCCATACCCCAGTTGCGCACATTGCCGGCCTGAACATAAAGGTTGGAGTATTTTCCGACTGCCAGGTTGGGATTGAAGGTCTGGTTGTAGGTGTCGGCCAGATACCATGTGGCGTCGAAGTTGAAATCCTTGAGGAAGCGCACTGTAGTACCCACTTCCCATGATTTCGTACGCTCAGGCTTGAGGTCGCTCATAGGATATTGTGTCAGCACCGACCATGCTCCTCCGCTCCAGGGATACGTGGGATTGGCTATGAAGCGCGGGAAAGTGGTGCCCACCGATGCCCATGACGCACGTATTTTCCAAAACGACACAAAGTCGGGATTGAATCTCAGACCGGCATCGTTGAAAAGCTGGTTCATGAGCACCGACACACCCACCGAGGGATAGAAGAAGGATGACGACCGTGAGTCGGGGCCTGCAAGCTGCGACGGCCAGTCGTTACGTCCTGTCAGTGTGAGATAATATGTGCCGCGATAGCCGAGGTCGGCGTTGGCGTAGAGCGACTGTGTCTGCTCTCTCCAGCCATCCTGCGACATGCTACGGTCGTTGGGTGCGGTGTTGGCGAGGGTGAAGAAGTTGGCCAGGCCCATTGTCTGACCCTCATATCTCCCCACTCCGTCGGAGATTCCACCCCCTACTGAAAGACCGTCGTAGCTCATATCCGACAATGATCCGCCGAAATTGGCCTGGAGATTGAAGTCGGGGCTGAGGTCTTTATTGAAGGAGACGAGGAAATCAGCATAGGTCTGTCTCTCTTTATATCGGCTGGTACCGAAGTAGCCGTAAGAGCTGGCGCAAAGTGTGGAGTTGGTGGTGCCGTAGCGCTTGTCGGTATATGAAGTGTTTGAGTTGTCGATACGCACACGTCCGCTGAGTGTCAGATAGGGCAATACCTTATACTGGAGGTGTCCGCCAAGCATATAGCGTTCCTTAGAGCTCTCACGCAGGTTGCGGTAGCTCACCCAGTAGGGGTTCTGTACGGTCATGCCGTAGTCGCCGTATCGCCAGTTCTGCACATTCACCTTGGCGGCGGGATCATATATCTCATACATCTCCACCTCTCCCCAGTCGCCGCCGCGTGGGAAGAGATATGCACCCACGATCGGGTTCATGTATGTTCCCTGGTTCACCATATTCCTGTCGTTCTGCTTGATATAGCTTGCATTAAGGTCAAGCGTCATCTTTTCGTCAAGGAAAGTGGCGGTGTTGCGTATGCTGAAGTTGTAACGGTTGTATCTGTCGTTGGGCACTATCCCCTTNGAGTTGACGGCCGCTGCCGAGGCAAACGTCTGGTTCTTCTCTGTGCCGGTGGAGAAGGTCACACTGTTGGTGGCTACGAATCCCTTGTTGAAGTAGTCGGAAGCCACGTCGTAGCCATAGTCGTTGTAGGGGGTGAGGGGGGCGCCCCAGCTGTAGGAGGAACCCGGAGTGTAGGTGCCGTTCTGGCCTGCGCCATATCTGTTCTGGAAGCGCGGAAGCACCCATGCCTCGTTCCATTCGAGATTGGAGGAGAGGGTCACCTTTGTCTTNCCTACACTACCCTTCTTNGTGGTGATGACGATAGCGCCGTTTGCCGCCTCAGAGCCGTAAAGNGCCGCAGCCGCCGCTCCGGTGAGGATCGACATCGATTCGATATCNTCGGGGTTGATATCCGCTATCGGCTCTGTGGCGCCGGCCGAGCCGAAGGCACCTGTGTCGCCGTCGCTGCGNCCGCCNCGCATCGGCATGCCGTCNATCACATACAGAGCGTTTGACGANTGCATGATNGATTTCGTACCGCGCATCACAACTTTCGAGATACCACCAGTNCCCGACGAAGAGGCGTTGATATTGACGCCTGCCACCTTACCGGCCAGACTGTTGATGAAGTTGGCATCCTTATTCTCGAGAAGCTCGTCGCCATCTACCTTCTGCACATTATACGACAATGATTTCTGCTCCCTCTTGATGCCGAGAGCCGTGACTACAACCTCGTTGAGCACCTGTGCGTCAGGCGACATATTGATATCTATCTTGGAGGAGTCGCTGGCCTTTATCTGAGTGGGACGATAACCCACATATGTACATTCAAGCACCGGATGCAGTTCGGTGGTCTCTATCTCATAGTTGCCGTCNAGATCGGTCACTACCCCTATATTGGTACCTTTGATTCTGACCGAAGCGCCGATCAGNGGTTCGCCATTCTCGTCGAGTATGACGCCGCTGATCTTGTGGGGAGCACCCTGCTCTGCTTTAGACGCATCCTTTGCGGGTGTCTTCTTCAGATAAACCACCTTCTCCTTGACGGTATACTGTATCTGTGTGCCGTCGAATAGTTTCTTCAGGGCCTGAGCAACATCATCATCTTTCAGACTGACTTTTTTCACCTGCGACTTGGCTATNTCGTCATCGTANAAAAATTTGTAGTCAGACTGCTTCTGTATGGCAGCGATGACATCGCCCAGTCTTGTATCCGCACCGGTCGTGAGCGTGATTCCGGCATTTGCCATGAGCGTCATGGCAAGCATTGTCCCGCATATCAGCGGACGCGGCTTTAACTTTAAGGTTTTGATGAACATGATTTGGTTTGTTTATAGTTTTTGAATCATGATGTATGATATGAACACACCATCCCCTTTTACTACTTACTCCAAATTCAATATTTTTTAAAATTTTCGCCACTCCCACCTCACTCCGNTGATAGNCACATCNTTGTGTCATAACTAAAGGAGCGCCGGAANGACTGNGCCATATCTCTGTGACGCAGTTCTTCCGGCGCTCCTTTTTGATTTGAGGGCCCGAGCCCTCTATCTCGGATAGATGAGTATCTTATTCCCCGTTCTCCGGAATCTTATCGGGAGGGTGTTGGAAAGTCGCGTAAGGGTGCTGTCGATCTCTGAACAGTAGTAGGTCACTCCGGAGTAAGTGGTGCCTCGGTCTACAGTCTCGGNTATCACTATATCCTCTCCGTATAAGCGTTTCAGTATCCCTACTATCTCCTTTATGTCGGCATTCTCGAAAGGTATGATATGGTCNTGCCAGGCTGCATCCACCGCTGCGTTGGTCTCCCCTACCGTAAGATGGCCGTTCCCNNCGTTGTACATGGCTTTCTGACCCGGTACAAGAACTATACCATCCTTCTCCGGAGCGGTGGAGACCTCTACCGAACCGGCAAGAAGACTGACACTGTTTTCTGTGGTGTCGCGGCTGATGAATGTGAATTTCGTGCCCAATACCTCAACATTGAGATATTCCCCCGCCACTCTGAAAGGACGTGCGCTATCGTGCGACACATTGAAGAAACCCTCACCTTCAAGCTCNACCTCCCTGGATGTGGAGGCAAATCTCTCAGGATAACGCAGNCGCGAATCGTTGTGGAGCACAACNTCTGTGCTGTCGGGTAGAAACACCGTGACATTCTCGTTGGTAGCCACTACCTCTATCATTCTGACCTCCGGCGGCCGCATCATNTAAACAGCCGCTANCGTCACAACNGCAATCATCGCTGCCGCNGCGGCAACACGGATGAACAGCGATCGNCGATACCGGCGNCGACGCTCGGTTTCACTCTTCACAATACCCCTCTGTACGGCGTTGAATACACGACGCCGCGAAGCATGGTCAGCACGCAATCCCTCCGACTCAAGGGCTACCCGCTCAAGTTCAAACAGATGGTTGACGTTCTGCTCCGATTCATCAAGCCAGCTCTTCACAACAAGCAACTCCTCATCGGTGCAGGTATTGTGGATGAAACGTATTATTAATTCGTCAGAAATATTTGCCATAACATAACTACTTACTTTATTAACACCATACCCCCCGGATATACTTACGGCTACATTATAAATTCCTTGACCGCCACTATAGCCGGCACTGCTACCAGAAGATAATCAAGACGTGAACGCAGGAATTTCAAAGCCTTATATATGTGGGCTTCCACCGTTCTTACCGACACATCCATCGCCTCAGCGATCTCTTTGCTCTTAAGACCGTTGACATAACTTAACACAAAAACCTCCCGGCATTTATCAGGGAGATCNGAGAGTGCAGATTTTATCGCCAGACCTATCTCTGCATCGTGGAGATAGCTATCGGGATCCTCCCGTGAGATGAATTCCATACGCCGCTCGTTGATCGCCTCAAGGAGCTCAAGTCTGACTGCCGCCACATTCTTATGACGCAGATAATTGAGGGCCCTCGTGGCTACAGCCCGGTAGAGATAGGTAGTGATGCCTCTGTCAAGATCTATCTCCTCTATGCGTTGCCAGAAGTCGCACATCACCTCTGCAACGATATCCTCCGCCTCCTCCTCTTCCTGCACAAACCTACGCGCATGAAACAGAAGACGGCGATAGTTGTCAGTGAATATCCTCTCGAATTGTTCCTTAAGGTCAGTCATTTGCAATCTCTCTTTTCCGTACGTAGAAGGGAAGCGTTCATAGTCAGTACTGCGGCCCTCCCGAAAGGCAAAGTTACTAAAAAATCCAATTTACCAAGCCCTTTTGGTCCTACCATTTTATACTTTACTGAATTTTTCCCAGTTTCACTTCAATTACAGATCCCTGACGCTTTGTCAGAATTTCGGAAGTTCTATTTTCTCCTGAATGTGAGGAGTATCACAATAAGCGTGAGGATTTCTGAAACAGGGATTGCAAACCACATCCCCTTTTCAGGCATCCATGCAGGAAGAAGATAGAACAGTGGCACAAGGAATATGATTCCTCTGAGCAACGTATACACCATTGCACGCACTGCCAACCCTATACTCTGGCAATATCCTATGAACGCTATGTTGAGGGCAAAGAAGATGGAGCAGAATGAGAATATCGGCAACCCTCCGGATGCTATCACCCCGGCTTCCGACTGGAGGGGTATAAACATCGATATGATCCCGTCCGTTCCGAAAAATATCCCGGAGGTGACAATTACTCCTGTAACAAGCGCTACTCTCAAACTCACACGGAAAGCCGCACCGACCCTTTCCATATCACCTCTACCTCTGTTGTAGCTGATGATGGGCTGTGCCGACTGCGCCACTGCATTACTCATCATGAATATCAATGGGAAGAGATAGCAGGCTATGCTGTAAGCAGCCACCCCCGCATCGCCGTAATATCTCATGAATATGAAATTACCGGTCAGCATCATCACTGACATCGCAATCTCTGTCACAAAGGCCGACGACCCTATCATCATTACCGTCCAGATGTTTCTGAACCATCCCTCTCCCCTCTTCACGAATTTCAATACATAAGAATGTCTGAAATACACCACTGACATTATACCCCCTATGGCCACACTCCCGGCAGTGGCTATCGCAGCACCCTTGACACCCATTCCACAAGGGAAGATGAGTATATAGTCTCCGATTATATTCAGGATTGCAGGGATGATATTGATCAGCATGGCATATTTCGGGGAGCCGTCGAGTCGGATCACCATCATTCCAATACTGCTCCATGCCACGAACAGACAGCCCGGAATCAGCCAGCAGAGATAGTCAAGCGCGAGCGGCATCAGATGGTCGGAGCATCCGAGCGCTACGGCGGTGAATCGAGGAAAACATAAGACACCACCCACTATTATCCCCATGATGAGGGTGGCTACCGCAAACGATTGCGACATCACTGTGTCTGCCCGCCGGTTGTCGTTGGCCGCCAAGGCCATCCCGCACACCACCGACGCCCCTATCCCGAGCATCAGTCCTATTCCNGTAGACACCATATAAAATGGCGCGATGATGTTTACTGCCGCTATCCCGTCAGGCCCGACTCCATTGCCGACAAATATNCCGTCGATTATGGTGATGAGTGCCGTGAATATCATTCCAAGCAATGTCGGGAGGAAAATCTTTCTGAACAAGGTGCTTATCTTCCCTTGTGAATAATCCAGTCCTGTAGTCTGATTGCTATCCATATGTTTTTAGNTTTAAAATATTTTCTCTTTAATTTTAAGCTGTATAACTCAGTCATTCCACTTCTCTCATCACACCAAGCCGGTACAAAAAAAAATGACCGGACAAGAAATCCGGGCGCACCCGACATCTTATCCAGCCATTGTAATTCCGATTACCGGCCCTCTGATGAGTGATACAAAATTACTAAATTATTCCCATCCATCCAAATATCCCGANAAAACAATCCGGNCCCGCTTCCTCACATGGGGAAGAGAGTCCGGNTCAAATCCAATCTTTTCTACCTTCTTTGATTCCGCACGATCCGATTATCGTGCGTTATGCCTGACATTACCATTTACTTGAAATATTTCCATGCCGTCACTCTTTCACGAGACGCAGGCCGGAGATGACCGCATGATTGGTGGTGATGTTCATATTCTCGTTCTCGGGACGGAACTCCAGACCGACAGTATGCTCGCCGGGAGTCAGCTCCACCTTGACCGAGTTGCTCCAGCCGTACTCATCCCAATTGTCACGCCCTCGATGCGGAAGCACCACAAGCCCTTCCCGATTGCCGTCGACCGTAAGAGTCCGGATGGCACACTTGTTCTCTGTATTGACAGGACCGTTACCATTGGCATAGTTCACACTGATGTAGTATACACCTGGCTCATCTACCCTGACCGGGACACTGAAAGTGGAAGTCTTGTCGTTGCTTACATTCCCCACACCTATATAGGTCTCCTTGCGGGTGGAACGCGGCTCGGATGCAAAACTCTCGATTCCATCTGACGACACCCCTATCACCTGATATTCTCCGGGAGCAGAGGCATCGAAGGTCGTGGCGCGCGTACGGGCCACCTCCTTGCCATCCTTCAGAACGATATACCCCCCTATATACTCGATGGGATTCCACACAAGCTTCTCCCCCTCAAGCCATGCTATAGGAGTGATCGGAGTGTTTTTCTGGGCCGTCTCATTGATTCCGATGACAGGCAAAGCGTTGTCGGCCATCACGATCTCCACCTTCATATTCCCCTTGGCCCTCTTGGCCGGGATGAAAGGTGCCTGCTCCTTACCGTTAACCTTGAAAGATTTTATCTCGTTGCCATAGCCGCTGACGGTGATATCAAGGGTGGCGTCGCGATATTTGAAACCGTTCAGCGAACGGGTCGCCCCCAAAGCCTTCGGCACAAAAGGATGAAAAGCGAGACCATCCTTTTCAAATTCTATACCGAAGAGGATCTTATGGGTAAGCGCGATATTGCCGCTCAGACACCACAGCATGTTGGAGGAGTTGAGCTCGGTGGCTATATCACCATTCTCAAGGTTGTAGTTCTCCTTGTTGGTACAGAAGAGAGCCGCCGGACGGAACACATTTCCGATAGCCTGCATCACACCCTCCTCGTTGCCTGCCTTAGCGTTGGCAAGGGCCCACCATGCACCCACCCAGGGCCAAAGCGACTTGTTGTGGTAAGCGGGAATATCAGGAATGGAGGGATAGAACACAGCTGCTCCGAAGGGGGTGGTCGGGTTATTGGCCGTTATGCTTCTNGCCCTCTTTTCCGGAGCCACATCCCACATCACCGCCAACGACTCACCGAGAGTCTCGGCTCGCGGATTGGTAATGAGATTGTCACGTCCGTAAAGATACATGGCATAGTAGCCCTTGTCGTCCATCCAGAGATTACGGTTGATGGCTTCTGCAATCCTCTCCGACTGTGCGAAAGCATCCTTGGCCACATCCTTATGGCCGAGAATCGTGGCAATCTCTCCGAGCACTTTCCAGGCTTCGGCATGCACGACAGAGGTGGAAAGGGTCTCAGTGTTATAGATATCGGCACATTGCACCCAACGGGGATGGCTCTGTTCGCGCCAGTCGATAAAGGAGGTCTCACCCTTCACAAGCCCTGTCTCCGTGTCGTAGAATGAGGTACGGTCGGTCTCAAGCGAGCGCTTGATAATCGGATAGATATACTCAAGCCATTTCCGGTCGCCGGTCACCTTGTAGACCTCCCAGGCTGCCACACACCAGATCTCGCGGTCGGTCGACACCGGCCATGCGCCACCGCTCCCCGTGTCCTGTATGATGCGTCCCAGCGGATCCACCTTCTTCATAAGGGATATCATCGAAGCCTCCGGCTGAAGATAGGCCATCGAGAGGAGAATCGAATAGCTTACATCACGGGTCCATACCCCGGCCCATTCCTTGCCGGTGCGGAGAGTGGTGTCGGGTTCCACGGCATTCACCATCTCGTCAAGCCCCATATTGTAGATGGCGGCATGAAGTCTGTTGGGAGTAGTGAGCTGAGGATACCCGCTGATATCGTTCTTCAGTTTCCACTTCCTGTCGATTCCCATGAAATATCCCGGCTGGGCCGAATAGGTGGAGACTATCTCAGTGGCCGAAGGAGCCGTGGCCATATACTCCCCCTGCGTGATGGTATCTCCGTGCCAGCTGAAAGCGGGAGTCTTTACTATCGTTTCGGCACCGGCCGATGCCAGAAGCAGACAGCCGATACCTGATATGATCATTCTTTTCATTTCTGTGACGATAACTTTTATTCAACCACTATCATGCTCCAGTAGAGAAGCGAGGGGAGTGTGAAGCTCACCTTGTCACCCTCCTGTACGAATGAAAGTTCCTCCGGTGCGCCGGCATGACGGTCGGGTGAGGCGGTCCAGATTTTGTTCACCTTCCCCTCCACCGTCATCGTGAGCGGGGTGTTGAGGGTGAGGCGGGGTGCGGGACGTGTGCCGTTGAGATCGCGCCACCCCATATCCTCCTGATTGCGGAAATTCAGAAGATGCACTATACGGCGGTTGCCATCCTTACGCGAATAGGTGGTTATGCTTCTCTCTTTCGGAGGCCATGCGTTAAACTTGAGATTCTTCGAGGCATCGGAACACTTCAGATCAGACACTACCTCATCTTTAGTGGAGGTGNCGCGCAAAAGGTTCTGATAGCCGGTCATGAAATCGTAGTAGCGGATCATGGCGGTGCGCAGATCCTCATCCATTGCCAGCGGGGAGGCGGGGAAGTATTCACGGCTGAGCATATGGTCGCCGAGTTCAAGATGCGAGCCTCCGAGAGCCATCATNACAGCATCGGTCATCAGNACTCCGGGATTGTTGAAGTAGCCCGACTCCCGTCCCGCCTTGTCATAATTCATATATGCCGCAAACACAGTNTTNAGTGTCTCGCCGCTGTAAGCGTCGTTGGCCGCTATCACNTCATGCAGATGGGTGAAGCCGGCCTCGTCGTTCCAGAGCTCGTTGTAGCAGAAGTCCACTTTCCCGGTGCCTACAATCTGTGAGGCACCGTAGCTTGACACGGAATTCATTATGAGACTCTTGTCGGGATGGGCACTCTTCATGGCGTTGATGAAGGATGCATACCCTTTCGGCAGATTCAAGGGCTGCCCGGCATAATCGTAGAGGTCGCCGCGATAGCCGAGCTGGTCGATCTGATATCCATCGAAANCGAAATTTGCATACACCTCATCGTTTCGCTCAGCNAGATATGCCTGCCATTCCGCATTTCCGGGATCGAGCACAAAGATATTGCTCTTCCAGCTTGAGGGGAGTTCATGGCGGTCTTTGTCGCCTCGGTTGCGGTTGCGGAAAGCATACCATTCCTCTTTCACTCCATCGGAAGCCGCATCATCGAGCGCTCCGAAGCAGAGGTTGTAGAAGATCGACTTCATCCCTAACCCATGCTGCACCTCTATATACCGCTTCACGGCCTCTGCGCTGAGGGTGCGGTTGGCTATGTCGAGATATGAGTCAAGCACATTATCNCGGGTNCCGGGCATCGGCCAGTGGTGCTTGTAATGCCAGTCCTGAAACTGAACGCCGTTGATATGGCAACGGTTAAGAAAATCCATTTCCGATTCTATGACCCCGGGAGCCAGCTTCGACGCATNGAAATCGGCTACGAATCCGTAGCGGGGGAAGCGGGTCCAGTCGCTCGACACATCTACCGCTATTGTTCCGAGAATAAGTTCCTGCTTTCCATCCTCTGCCGGCTGGTAGATATCCACGAGATATCCGCGGAAATCCTCTGCGGGAGCTGTCCAGGTCCATTGCGATGAGGTCAGATTCTCCTCCTTTATCACCTCACTCCCCGTGCGGTAGCGCACTTTCGCGCCTGCCGGAGCCTCTGAGGCGGTGAAGGATATTGTNTGGCCCGGAGAATAGCAGGCCTTGTCGGTGGTGAGATTTATCCGGAGATCGGATTTCACAACTACTGTTTCCGCCACTCCTCCGTCACCCTCCCCCCCGGAAGGGGGAGCCACGGGTGTNGGTTCATCTTTGGAGGCGGAGCAGGCAGCTGCCACAACGAGCACGCCTACGGAGAGAATATTCTTTTTCTTCACTGTGATCTGTTTTATTAGTTCTTGACAATTGTTACCTCTTCCAGGAGCTGNTTGAGAGTGATTGTATAGTCGCCGGCTTCAGTGATCTTCCATTTGAGGTCGAGTCCGGCAGCCGACACATCAAGGTATTGCTGAAGACATTCCTGTGAGCTCTTGTCGATGAANAGCACCTGCTGCGGTTCCCCCGTAGGGGCCTCGTTCTCGGAAGTGGCCATAAACCAGGCGCCGTTCCAGTCCGACTGACGGTCGGCGGAGAATTTCAGTTCACCGGTGTTGAGGTGTCCGCTCCAGGTGAAGATGTTGGGATCGCTCTCATCTCGCTTCATAGGAGTGGCGTTANCNANATCCCAGCCGTTGGGTGTGGCGTCACCTACAAGATACATCTCNTCATAAGGATTGAAGAGCATCATCATCATGCGTTCTGCCCCGCTGCGGATNTCAAGGCAGATCTTNTAGGCATAGTGGGTCTCGCTCTCTGTCAGAAACCACTTGTTGTCGGGATCATATCCTGCCACAAATTCAACATTGCTGTCGGTGTAGGNGGCGTTTGCGCTCGCGGCCTTGTACATGTTCTCCCANNAACCATCCGACGTGCCGAACTTGAATTCGCCACCCTTCTCGAAGAATACCCCTATACGGAAAAGGAAAGGATCTACGGGATCTTGAGTCATGGGTCGGAAGCCCCAGTCTGTCTCGTTACCTACAAAGAAGAGCCTGTCGAACTGCGGAGCCACACCCTCCACCTGCTTGAATGTNACCGTAAGATTCAGAAGGTTTACATCCACCTGATAGCAATGTGTCTCNTCTATCATAAACTTCTCATCGGGCTGAGAATCATCGGTGCGGAATACAAGACCCCCTTTCCCATCGTTGTTNTATGAAGGGAGAAACTCCCCTCGGGTAGTGATGAATTTCAGTTCACCCTCCTTGAGGTCGCCGGTCCAGGTGAAGACTCCGNTATCCTTGCGCTGCATCTCTGCCGCGTCGTCGGCGCTCCAGCCTGCCGGAGCCGCGCCCCCTATTATGTAGAGAGTCTCGCTGACAGGCTTGTAGCTCACGGCTGTAAAGGTGGCCACAGCTGTCTGAAGCTCCTCCATACCCGCCACTTTGGCTGTCACTCTCGCATCAAGCGATATACCCTCTCCGGGAGTGAGCCCGAAGCGGCTTATCAATAGATCGTTAAGACTCTCTGTCGTGGGTTTCCAGGAATACACCTGACGGCTGTCGCTGAATATTGTCACGGGCGCACTGAAGTCGGTGGCTGTCTCAGCCAGCTCCAATGTATAGGTTATAGCATTTCCCGTGCCGAAATTCTCGCCTGTGGTCCATTCTATGGCCACAGCCTCGGCAGAATGATTGCTTTCGCTCAGAAAAAGATCTGTCTGGCTGGTGGTTATGCTCAGTGGTGTGGAGCCCTTGTCAAGCTCTGTATAGTTGTTGTCGGTGCAGGCGACACCTCCTGTCAGAAGGAGCATTCCGGCTGCTATATTGTATATTCTCGATAGTTTCATGATTATGATAATTANGTATCCGTATGTTTTGAAANCACTTCCTTAGTAACCGGGATTCTGCCGCATGAGTGGATTTGCATCCATCTCTGTCTGAGGAATCGGNAAGAGAAGACGGTCGAGAGTCACATTGTTCTTCCCTATCGACTTGAGGAACTCCACGGCATAGTTGCCNCCGTCGATGCGGATCATGTCAAACCAGCGGTGTCCCTCGAAAGCAAGTTCCATTCTGCGCTCATGGATGATGNTCTCTCTCATGGCATCCTTTGAGACACTGCCCGATACATTGGCCAGTCCGGCGCGCTTGCGCACCTGATTGAGAGGCCCTGCCGCAGAGGTGGTCATNCCGAGCTCNTTCAACGCCTCGGCCTGCATGAGGAGGACGCCGGCATAGCGATACACCACGAAGTTGGCGGGAGAGGTGTTGGTCTCGGGCGAGATACTCTTCGACACAAGGAATTTCCTTACGTTATAACCTGTGTTGGAATATGAGGAGCGATAGGGCATTCCCTCCCAGTCGGGACATCCGTCGTAGAAGATGGTGATATCCTTGCGGAGGTCGCCCGCTTCATAGGCATCTACAAACTCCTGGGTNGGCTGATTCCAGCCCCAGCCTCCTGCCACCATATTCGATCCGCGGGGACCCATGAAGGTCGAGAGCCAGGAAGCGTAAGGGGTGTTGCCCCAGAAGTCGGATTCAGTAGAGCCGGAATACTGCACCTCGAAGATCGACTCCGCACCGTTGCGCACGGGGCAGTTGAAGTTGTCGGCATAGGGGGTGTCGAGCGTATAGCCCAGCGATGTGATCTCATCGCAGATATCCACCACATCCTGATAATATTCGGGATTCTTTGGAGCGAGGGTGAGATATATGTCGGCAAGCATGTAGAGCGCGGCATCCTTGCAGGCACGTCCCACTTCATGCGAATCATAATCGGCCTTCTCGGGAAGCAGCTCCGCAGCTCTCGAACAGTCCTTTATGATCTGCGCGTATGTCTCGTCGAGGGTGGTGCGGGCTATCGCGCTTGAAGTGTCGGGATCGTAAGGCTCCAGACGCAGGGGCACTCCGCCGAACAGTCGCGCCAGAATATAATAGTAGTGGGCGCGGAGGAAGAGGGCCTCACCCTCCGAACGGCGTGCTATCCCCTCGGAGCATGAATTTTCAGCCGAGAGAGCGGCGATGAGGTTGTTGCACTGCGCTATTCCTATCCAGGGAGAGCGCCACATATATAGAGCCATTCCGTTGTCGGTCAGCGTGGTGAAGTTTGAAGCCTGGATGGTCTCTATGCCGTCGTCGCCTCCGCCGGCCCCCACATTGGAGTTNCCNGCCACTATATCGAGGCCCCAGATACGCTGGTTGTAGAGGTTGGATGAGCGTAGAGGCACATAGCATGCGTTGGCCATGGCTACGGCGATCTCGTCGGTGATGTCGCTCTGGGGGTCGGCCCTGTCATAAGGATTCTTTTCCAGGAAATCGCTGCAGGAGGCTGCTCCGGCGGCCGAGAGCAACAAGGCCAGACCATATATTGTCTTTTTTATCAGATTCATGGTTTTCATGATTATGTGAGTATGAGAGATGGTTGATTAGAAATTGAAGTTGAGTCCTACATTGAACACTCTCGAGGGNGGGAAGCTGGAGTAATCGATGCCGTCGATTCCCACCTCCGGATCAAGTCCCTTGTAGCCGGTGATCGTGGCCACATTCTCGCAGGAGAAGAGGATTCGGGCATTCTCGAAACCGATTCTGCGCATCCATTTGTCGGGGAAGTTGTAGGCGAAGGTTATATTCTTCAGTCGCAGATAGGAGCCGTTCTCCACCCAGCGGTCGGAGATACGGTTGTTGCCGTTGGGGTCGGCCCATACCGCACGGGGCATTGAGTTAGATGTCCCCTCCCCTCTCCAGCGGCTCGCTGTGGAAGCAAGCTGGTTGTAGGCGGCCGACATGCTCTCCATTGCCGAGCGTGTGCGGTTGTAGATCTTGTTTCCACCTACACCCTGAAGATAGATGCTGAGCTCGAAACCGCGCCAGGTCAAGCGGTTGGTCATTGAATAGAGCCATGTCGGGTTGGGATTGCCGATCACCGTGCGGTCGCTCTCGTTGATCACGCCGTCGTTGTTGAGGTCGCGGAAGCGGATGTCGCCGGCCTCGGCGCCCGGCTGCACTGCATGGCTCGCCACCTCTTCAGCATTCTGGAAGATGCCGTCGGTCACATAACCGTAGAATATGTTGATGGGATAATCCTTGGCCAGCATTGTGGCNTAGGCTCCGCCAAACTGGTTGCGCCATAGCGGGGTGTCGCTGTTGAGGTCGAGGATCTTGTTCTTGTTGTAGGTGAGACTGAGATCTGTCTCCCAGCCGAAGTCGCCGTTGAGATTCACGGAGTGGGCCGAGAGCTCCCAGCCGATATTACGCACCTTTCCGGCGTTCTTCGGAGTGTCGAAGGTATCCTCAAAACCGGTGGTGATAGGGAAAGCGGCCTTCACAAGCATATGGTTGGTGTTCTTGATATATCCGTCAAGGCTGACCGTGATGCGGTTGTTGAGGAATCCGAAGTCCACTCCGGCGTTCCACTGCTCGATTGCCTCCCAGTGGATTCCGCTGTTGGCAAGCACCTGTGAGTAGAGCGCGCTCTGCTCGGCATTCTCAAGTGTGGTGCCGAATGGATAGAGAAGTGTGATGAGGGTCTGGATATGGTCGTAGTTCCCTACCGAAGCCTGGCTGCCGGTCTTGCCCCAGCCCAGACGNAGCTTGAGATCGCTCACCGGTGAATTTTTCGAGAAGAACTCCTCGGATGAGATTTTCCACGCTGCCGATACAGAGGGGAATGTGCCCCAGCGGTTGGAGCGTCCGAAGCGGCTTGAGCCGTCGCGGCGTACGGTGGCGGTGAGGAGATAGCGGTCGTCGTAGGTATAGTTGGCGCGGGCCATATAAGAGAGAAGGGCCCATTCGCTCTGCGAACCGTCGAGATCCTTGATCTTCTCTCCGTTGGCGAGCTGATGCACGGTGTCGAAGAGGAAGCCGCTCATCGTGCCGTTCATCCAATAGGCATGGTTCCACTGGGCCGACATACCGGCCATGACATTCACATCATGCTTGCCGAACTTATGCATGAAAGTGAAGTAGTTGTCCCAGAGATAGGTGAAGTTGCGGTTCGAGCTCTGATACTGGGTGCTCTCCTCCACCGGAGTCGGTTTCCAATTGTATTTNGGAGAGAANCTGTCGTCAAACCAGAATTTGCCGTCGAAGCCGAAGAGGGAGCGGAACTGAAGCCACTCGGGAACGATAGTGAAATCGCCGGCTATGTTGGCAAGCAGATTGTAGCCGTTGGTGTTTGATCTGTACACATCGTTGGAGCCCACCGGATTGCGCACGCTGCCATACCATTCGGAATTGCCTGAAGGACCCGACCACTCACCATCCTCATCCTTTACAGGGAATACGGGTAGCGCCTGCATGGCATCCCACATGCTGTACGACCCCGATTTCTTTATATCGGCGCTGAAAAGGAGGCTGTTGGAGATCTTGAGCCAATCCTTGAGCTTGACGTCGCTGTTGTTCTGGAATGTGAAGCGGCGGTAGCCNACATGTTTCACCACACCGCTCTGGTCGAGAAAGCCGGCTGAGAAGTAATAGTGTGATTTCTCGTTGCCGCCGGAATAGGAGACGGTGTAGTTCTGCATCACTCCGGTCTGGAGAAGCTCGTCTACCCAGTTGGTCGAGGTTGTAAGCGATGAGGGATCGGCCCAGGCCGGGTTGGTGTTATGTCCGGCAGCCGAGAGCATGTCGTTGCTTAGTGAGGCGTAGCCTGATGAGTCGAGAAGCTTGAACTTCTTCGATACATCGGAGAAGGCTACATTTGCCGATACNGCTATACGGGGTGTGCCGGCCACACCTTTGCGTGTGGTGATCATCACCACGCCGTTCGCTCCGCGTGANCCGTAGATCGCTGTGGCGGATGCATCCTTCAACACATCGAGGCGCTCGATATCCTGAGGGTTCAGGGCATTGAGTCCGAGATCGGTGGGCACTCCGTCGATCACCACAAGGGGATCCGAGTTATTGATGGAGCCAAGGCCACGCACCTTTATGGTCACATTGTCGCCCGGTTTCTCTCCACCCACGATATTCACGCCTGCAATCTTCCCCTGAAGGGCCTGCCCCACATTGTTGACGGGGACATCCTTTATATCTTTCGCACCGATCGACCCGACAGCTCCGGTGAGATCGGATTTCTTCATTGTGCCGTAGCCCACCACCACGAGTTCGTCAAGGAGTGAATTGTTCTCCTGAAGCACTACATTGATGACGTTTCTTCCATCCACCTGCACTGTCTTCGATTCGTAGCCTATATAGGAGAAGCGGAGGCTCCCCTGGGCATCTGCCATTATTGTATAGTTGCCGTCGAAATCGGTGGCGGTGCCCTGACCGCTCTCCTGAGCCATCACCGTGGCTCCTATCAGAGGTTCGCCCGATTCATCGGTCACTGTTCCCGTCACTTGCTGTTGTTGTGCCGACACGCTCAAGGTAGCCATGACTGCCAGCACCAGCGGCATGAGTCTTCTGAGTTGCCGCTCCAGATTCTGTAGAGGTTTCATGTAATAGGGTTATTGTTTTAGGTTTTGGTTTTTCCCGGTCACGTGGTGGAGAGGAAACCCGAAGCGGTCAGACACTTCTATGTTAATCTCTCCGGATGCAAAATTATCACATCTTCCCTCCCGATACAAGTGCATACATTCCAAATGTAGAAAAGCACAATACTAACTTATTGAAAATAAAGAATGTTTCCGACGGATTATGTAGTGATCAGAGAGCTGTTGCAGGGCTTTTACCTATCATTTACCCTATCAAAAGCTTACCGATTTCTTTGACCGATTACAAAATTTTATGTACTTTTGCGAATATGAAACCATGGCTCATTATTTTGATATTGTCTCTGCTCCCGGTCGCGGTTGCCGCCAAAGTATCGCCGCAGGTGACCGACTCGCTGATGCAGGCCCTTGAAGAGGCTTTGCTGCAGCGGGAGACGTTTGTGCACGGCCGTGAGGAGATAATCACAGATCTGAAGACTCGTCTGCAGAGGGCCGGTAATGATGAGGAAAGATTCTCTCTGGTCGGCAACCTGTTTGATACCTATAACCCGTTCAACACCGACTCCGCTTATTACTACAGTCTGCAAAGGGAAAGGATAGCCCGGAGCCTNGGCGACTCCGTAAAAGTGATTGAGGCGCGAATGAACCGTGCNTCATCTCTTCTCGCCGTCGGNATGTACCATGAGGTGTGGGACGTGATGAAGAACATTAATCCCGGCCGGATTCCTGACTACATGCACCCCTATTATTACCACATAATGCGTACTCTGAAGGGAAACATGGCCGACTTCTCCGTATTCTCCCCCATCAGGGCAAAGTATAACGCCGAGACATGCGCTTATCGGGATTCAATCATACAGAGCAACGAGCCGGGATCGCTCGCCCGGGCCATCAGTATGGCCGACCAGCACAATGCATACGGACAATACCGGGAGGCGGTGGAGATTATGAGCCGATATATGGCTGACCATGATCTCTCCGACCATGAAAAGGCCATCTGCGCTTGGACTCTCGCCGATTCATATCAGCACCTCGGAAATACCTCTGAATTGAANCGNCAGCTAATAATATCTTCGATAGGCGATGTCAAGGCTGCCGTAAGGGAGTACGTCTCGCTCCGCCAGCTCGCTCTCCTTCTATATAAAGAGGGGGATCTGGAGAGGGCCTACCGTTTCATGAATATTGCTTTCGACGATGCCAACAAAAGCAACGCNCGCCAGAGGCTTGTGGAACTGAGCGCCTATTATCCCGAGATATCGGGTATATATGTGGAGAAGATAAGCCAACAGAGGGAATCTCTACGCTCCGCCCTCTGGATTATCGGCATTCTCGCCGGAGTGTTGATAATCGCCTTGATATATGTGGCCAAACAGATGCGCACCATCAACAGGTCGAAGCGACAGCTTGCCGAAGCCAACGACTCCCTCAACACCCTTAACTCACGCCTGAAGAAGTCGAACGACAGTCTTAATGCAGCCAACGAGCGCCTGCTCCAGACAAATACACGGCTCAACGAGGCTAACCGCCGGCTCAATGAGATGAACACTCAGCTCAACAATGCTGTGGAAAGCCTCAACAAGGCAAATGCTGAGCTGCAGGAGGCCTACCGGAAGGTGGAGGAGAACTCCCGACTCAAGGAGGCATACATAGGCCGATACATGGACCAGTGCATGATGCAGATCGATTCGCTCGACACATATCGCAAGTCGTTGCTCAAACTCGCTGCCGGAGGGAAAAACGAGGAGCTGAAAAACCGGCTTAAAGCTACCGACACGGTCGACGACCGACTGAAAGGATTCTACGAGAACTTCGACACCACGTTCCTCAACCTCTTCCCCAATTTCGTGGATGACTTCAACGCCCTGCTCCTCCCCGAAGAGGCCATTATACCTAAAAAGAGAGGCACCCTCAACACCGAGCTACGAATATTCGCGCTCATACGCCTCGGAATCACCGATTCCGACAAGATAGCACGGTTCCTGCGATACTCTGTCACCACCATCTACAACTATCGCACCAAGGTGCGCAATAAAGCACGTGGCGACCGCTCCCTGCTTGAGGATGCCGTACGCACCATCGGCTGAACCGTCGGTTCTGACACATATTTACTCNACACCCGCCATCAATTATCATTTTATCCTCCCTGATTATCGGAATCAATAAATATTTTTCAAAATATTCCGCACAATTTGTTTGCATCTGAAAAAATTTTATTACTTTTGCATCATCATAATATCTAAATATCATCATATGAGAAAAATCTTTACCCTATCCCTTACTCTTGCATTATGTGCATCCGTAAATGCGGAAACAATCAAATTGCTCGGTCTCGGTCTCGGCGTCCCCGGAATGGATGAGCCGCAGCTCATCGGTCTCGGCATCTCCCCCGACGGAAAATATGTATGTGGCTCCCTCGAGATGGGCCAGGGNCTCTTTGTAGCCGATACCCAGAGCGGCGATGTACGTTATGACATGAGCGAAGATCCCGAAGGTGCGGAGCTCCGCCATGTCGACAACAACGGCCTCGCGATCGGCTATGACGGCCCCGGCATAACATACTCGATCAACGGAACCATGACAGTGCTCCCNACCCCCACCGACGAGTATTCATATGTGCTCGGCGAGGATCTCTCCAACGACGGCAGCATCAAAGTAGGATCCCTCGTGATCAGCAGCTATTTCACAATCCCCGCAGTCTCCAAAAACAATGGAGAGTGGACACCGCTCCCTATGCCCTCCGCTGAGATTCTCGGCATATTTGCCGAGGATGGTGGTGCCGCGAAATATGTAAGCGGCGACGGTAAGGTGATTGTCGGCTATGCCGGTTCATGGGGCCCTACCATCATCTGGACAATGAACGACGCCGGAGAATATGAGGTGAATCCCATTTTTGCCGAATATGTGGCAATGACTGAGGAGGAAGTCGAGAATTCNTCCAAACCGCTGCTCGGCATGTTGCCCGCCAATGTGAGCGACAACGGTAAATATGTAGTCTCCACCGGCACTATCCAGGAGATAATTGACGATGAGTATTCGGAAATCCGCAATGTTGTGGTAGTATATGACGTGGAGGAGCATNACCTCACCATATACAATGAGCTACAGGAAATCGACGAGTATGGATTCGGCCTCAATCCCACAGCAATAGCCAACGACGGCACTGTTATCGGCGTAATCGGACAGCCGATGATAGGAGCTTCCGGCAACTTCATTATCAAGCCGGGCGAGACACAGGCTGAATCGTTTGCAGAGGCTTTCCCCGAATATAATGCCATCTTCGGCGTCCCTGATTCAATAGGCTATTGTGTGGCTCCCGATATGTCGGCCGATGGTCGCTACATCCTTGGCTACGGATTCTATTCCGAGGATTTCAACGACTTGGATGCTCCGGCATATTTCCAGACATTCATAATCGACAGAGGTGATGTAGGCACAGGCGTCGGCACCATCGACACNGANTCTCAGGAGGCTAAGCCCGAGGCATTCTACACCATCGACGGCAAGCGCCTCGACAGAATGACGAAGGGACTCAACATCGTNCGCATGTCTGACGGCTCTGTACGCAAGATCCTCAAATAATTCCATCCCACTGAAAAAACACCTATAATCCCATACAGAAGAAGGAGCTCCCCCATTCCCTGAAATGGAGGAGCTCCTTCTTCTAATATGATACTTATAAAATCACCAGTTGTCTGTACGGAAAGGCACAGCCGGAAGCTCATAGGCCCCGGTGAGATTGCCAAGCTGGAAGTTTCGGAAACAGTAACGCACCGCCACTGGCTCCTCCACACTATCGCTCCTCAAAGTGACCTTTCCACCTCTCTTGTCTACCTTCACCACCTCAGCCGGATGAAAAACCCGGTCGTTGCCGGCGATCTCAAAACCTTCGATACCCTCCGTACGGCACAGACCCATCGGAATATTGGTGAAACTTACTGTGGCCTCGCGTCCCGCGACATTAAGCTCCTTATATTGTGGACCGTTGTAATGCAGACGCTCCTTGCCATAGGTATGTTTCAAGGCGGCATAGCTCAATCTGCGGCCTACCTTCTCCTTGCCGCGTGGATGCACATTATACACCTCATACGGCTCGGCAAGATCGTTAGTGCATATCATCGCGCTGTTCGGTATCAATTCCTGAGCCTTGAATTGTGCCTCACGAAGCAATGCGCCATCTATCCCGTCCGGACGGTCGTTATGGGCAAAGGGGGCCAGCTCCACATAATAGAAGGGTATATCCCCCTGACCGAGATCATTACGCCACAGACTGACCATATCAGCCATACGTTTGGCATACGTGTCGTGCTTCCCTACATTGGAACATCCCTGATACCACAGTATCCCTTTGAAGGTGAAATGTCTGATTGGATAAAACATGGCATTATACAGACCCAGAGGGCGCAGCCAGGAATGCATCTTCTCTATCCCCTCCGGATCGGTAGGTATGTCGGGATANCCCTCCACTACCTCCCTGCTCATCCAGCTCTCTATCATGGAGCCCCCCGCAGCCGCCGTGACCATCCCCACCGGCACATTCAATGCCCTTGTGAGGGATTTGGCAAAGAACCATGAAGTGGCGCTGAACACAGGCGCTGTGTCTATATCGGGAAGCATCCAGCTACCACCGCCCCACTCCTGAGGCTCATAGCTCCGGGTGCGTTCCACATTGAACATCCTGATCCCTGTCTCTCTGCTTGCCTCCACAATCTCATCGGCGGCATTCTCTATCGGACACTGTTCGTAGCCGTAAAGAGTCTGCTCCATATTGCTCTGGCCCGATGCAAGCCACACCTCCCCTATAAGCACATTCCCGACAGTGGTCTTCTCCCCGTCGTCAAATGTTATCTCGTAGGGTGTGAAACTCCCCTCNGGGGTAGCTACACTCACACTCCAGCTGCCATCTTCCGCAGCCTTAGTCCGTAATGTCTCCTTGCTCCAGGAGGGGGTTATACGCACCTCCTTGCCGGGGGTGGCCTCTCCCCACAACTTCACATCCGTCTGCTGCTGAAGCACCGCGTTGTCGCTCAGCAGAGCGGGTAGCTTCACCTTCCCGGCGCCACTCAGCGCGGGAAGGAGAAGAAATATCAGAATGGACCTCTTCATAAACGATTGTTCATCTTTATAAAAATTATTTATAAGAGCCGAAATGTGTCTTGCCGCGCTCCACCGGCTCCGAAAGCAACTGGAACACTGTAGAAGGGCCGAGGTCGGCCGGAGCATTCCAGCTACGAAGTTCCCACACTATCTCTCCCCCCGGAGTAACCTCGATAAACTGTGCCGGAGAATTGTTGCGGTCGAGTTTCTGCTTGCTGTCCCAGGAATTAAACCAGTTGCCGATAACGGTATTGCCATTATCAAGGCGATACGATCTCTGGGTACTTACGTGAGGATACCGGTCGCTCGCCACCCAATTATAGCTCCACACCTCTTTCCCCTTCCGGTTGATCTCTCTCACCTCTCCATTATTGCCGGTGACAAGGATATTTCCGTTGGGAAGTTCATCCACACCCCAAACACTGTTGAATTTCCATTCATTGAGTTGCTTACCCTTGTCATTAAACTCATACACTGTGTTCAGCTGCATGTTGGCTACAAGAAGAGTCCCTTTCTTCGTGAGTTTGATCATTCGGTTCTGCCCGTGGCTCCCTCCGTCGCGGTAAGGAAGCTTGAACTCTTTAACGATTTTCTTGCTCGGAATCTCCATGACAACGGCTGTCATTGGCTCTCCACACTGCACATATACCACATGATTCTTTCCTGCAGGCTGGATAGAGTGGATCTCATAACCCTTGGGTGTATCCATGCTCCACACCTTTTTCCCCTTCTCGTCTACCTCCATGATGCCGTGCTGATGCGCCACAAGCACATGGTCGTCGTCCATGAGGACTGCATCGCTGATCTCCCCGCGACCGGCATTGTCGATGTAGCTCCATATCACCTCCCCATCCTTTACTTTGTACATCCTGTGGCGGGGACTTTCACCGGCATAGAAGAAATCATATTTATCAAGGCCCTGATTGAGTTGGGCCGCACTCCCCAGAGGCACATAGATAAACTCTATACCCTTTCCATTCTCCGGATCGAGATTGCGGCTATACTGCATCTCATGGTCGTTGTTCCAGTGCTCAAACACGCCGAGACTCTCCACGGGCTTCCCACCCTGCATATATTTCACACCCGAGGGGGCATTCTGCGGAGTGGCCATCTCCTTCAGGAAATCGTCGGCATTGTCCCGGAGAAGTATACGGGGCACATCGTGATAAGTCGGTTCGGTGTTGTTCTTTGACTGGGCATACATGAGATCAAGACCTACCGACTGGATAGCCACNCCATCGAACGATGCGAGAAGACACGCAGGCCATTCAGGATTCTCATAGGGTTCAACCTTGTTGTTGAAGGGATAATTAGGGAAGTGCAGCGGATACGTACGCCATTTACGTCCGCAATAAAGACCGTCAAGGAGATAGAGTATGGTCTTGGCGCCGATATTGGGGGCAGCCTCAAGGTCAACCATCGGAGAGTATCCCTCCTTGGCTTTTAATGTGGGATTGATGGCGGCATGAAGTTCGCCGGTGCCTCTTATAGAGCCGAAATGGTTCTTCGAGCTCATTGTCACAGCTGTCTGGCCGTTGTCGCCATCCTCCATATAGTTATAGGGATATGAATGAAGCTTGAGAATTGCGAAGTTGATGAGATAAGTGGCATCGGCCACCTGTTTTGCAATGGTCTTCGCGTCGTTATAGTCGCCATGGGAATACTGCACCCCATCCTTCATCCATTCCGCCCCCTCAAGGCCGGTGTGGTCGCCATAAGCCGGATTGACAGCCTGATCTTTGCGTGGGCCTCCATCCTGAATGAAGCGCACATCCTTGAATTCCTTCCACACAGTGGTGAGGAGCTCGGAATAAATCTGGCGTTTGATATCATATATCAGGATATCTTTCTGGTTCACTCCTGCTTCATTCACAAGCTGACGCACAAGGGCGAGCACCATCTGAGGAGTGGCGTCCGTCTGATTATCCTGCTTGTTGGAGGAGCTGTTGTTGAGATTGATTTTCACTGCTATGGTCTCGCCGGGCTTATAACCTCTGTCGGCCAGCTTGCGGGCTGTGAGGTTATAGTGTTCGAATACCTTGTTCCATGCCTGGCTTGCATCGGATGCTCCGGTAAGTCTCTCCACCGCCACCCTTATCATCTCCTCACAGGCATCCGTATCTGTGTTTTTGTCTAAAAACCACTGATCCTCGTTTACATTCCAACGCCCTCCCCATTTGGCGGCTTCCGGGTTGCGGGTCATCACCACACGACCCGGGAATATTCCTTTGGCCTCACCTACAGGCTGATTTGATGGTCCCGGCTTCCAGTCGAAACCTACAGCGGGTTTGTAAGGCTCCGGAGTGCGGAGTTGGGCGGAAGCCGGTGAAGATGTAAGCAGCAGGGCCAGCATAGCCCCTCCACAAAGCAACTTCGTGATTCTATCGTTTCTTCTATTCAGGCAGTTCATTATTTTCCGAATCTGAAATATAGTTTGTTGTTGATTTTATAATTGTCGTAATGGGTCTTCTCCCCTTGCGGGCCGCCATCGGCGGCACGTGAGAACTTGGTGCCCACTCCCGGTATGGCATTCAGGAATGAAAGGCCTCCGTCAGGGAAGGGAGCCTCCACATTGCCGCTTGCATGTTTGGCCCGCCCGGGGGTGAAAAGATGCAGATAAACCCCCTCGTCGGGAGTCACGATGGTGAATGGGATCTCCTCATTGTCGATCTCCACCGCATATAGATTGGAATAATAACCCTTGAACTCGGGATATTCCCATGATTGACCTGTAATGGTATTGTTATAGGTCTTGTCATAAACGCCGAATGTCACACCCTTCTCGCGGTTTTTCCACATATGGTAAGGGCCATTCCCCATCAGCCTTGCCCCTTTCACCTTGTTTTCAGGATAATCGAAAGTGATTCCCGCAAAGTCATAATCACCGTCGAGGGTGTAGCCGTAGTCAAGTTCCACCCAGCCATCTTCCCGCACATTCCAGCGCTCTGTGGCACCATTGTCGAAATTGAACACTATCTCGTGTCCCCCCTCTACATCTTTATGTGACATTCCTATGAACTTCGGGGCCTCTCCCCCCACAAATCTCGGACCATTTCCAAAGGAGACGTGGCGTAGCGATTGAGTCACATTCTCAAGCCTCCCCTCCCTCTTGTTGAAGGTCAGCTCCGTGTCGCCGGTAGCGACTCGTAGCCGGTCGGCTGTCTCTTTAACGCTGACAGGCTGTTTCGCTCCTTTTACAAACCTCGACGCTATATCTGCAGGTGTGGATATAGGCCAGCTCCAGGTATAGATCTCTCTCCCCTNAGGGTCAGTGGCNCGGAGGCTGAGAAGATCATANGATCTCCAGTCGGAGGGAAGATTCAGGGTCAATACACCCTCNTAGCCCGGAGCAACATCCGGCGACACTCCNTTCACACTCTTCTCGCCGGTNGTCCCTGNGCCAAGTGTGTNGCCATACCTTGTAAGAGTGCCGGTAAACACGCAATCCTTGAGATTTGTGAAATGATAACGGTTGTCNATCTTCACCTTGCCGTCGAAGCTACTGTCAAGAACAGGACGCTCAGGCACCACCGGCGACCATATCTCCTTGATAGCATAGAAACTCCCCTCTTTCTCAAGATGCGGNCCGAGAATGCCGTCAGGAGCCCAGTCTTTCGCTACATCGATTGAATCGTTGAGATCATGGCGCACGACACCCTCATCCGCGAAGTTCCAGAGAAAACCTCCTGCTCCGAGCTTGTTGTTGCGCATGATCTCCCAGTAATCTTCAAGACCGGCGCCATGGCCTCCGTCGTGCAATCCATGTAGNAATTCTGTCGGCAGAAACACGTTGTCACCCTCCGTTATAGCCTCTTTAACGGCCTGATACCGGGGATAATGATGGGCATTCAGTCCGTCAAGCCTCGACCATGGCTCCACTATGCGGCGTTGCTGAAGGTCAAGCTGTGNATAGTCATCCCTCACCCCNTTCGGGAAGCCCCCCTCATTACCATTGGCCCACATAAAGATCGATGGATGGTTCTGATCGCGCTCCACCATCGTTTTGATCAGACGGTGAGCTGTCTTGGTATCATAAGGCTGCTGCCAGCCGGCCAGCTCATCTATCACATAAAGACCAAGTGAATCACACACGTCAAGGAAATACCGNTCCGGAGGATAATGCGACATCCTGACTGCATTCATATTCATCTCCTTTATGAGATTCACATCCTCTATGGCGAAAGCCTTGCTGCTGGCACGCCCATGTTCCGGACGGAATGTATGCCGGCACACCCCTTTGAATCTCACCTTATTGCCATTGACATAGAAGCCGTCATGCTCACGAAATTCTATTGTGCGGAATCCGAATCTCTCATCATGGTGGTGAAGTGTCTCCTTACCCTTCTTAAGTATCGTCACTGCCTTATACAGCGATGGTGTCTCCGAGGTCCACTGTTCCGGATTACTCACCTGTGCAGTGATCTCAAACACACCCTCTTTCCGGGATGGTGTGCCGGCAAACGGACCCGCCACGCGCCTCCCCTTTGAATCATAGATTGTGGTTTCAGCGGTGAGATCTTTTATATCCGGCGTGTTTGTCACTATCTCCATCCGGAAGTCGCCTGTATGGCGCGCATCAATCGCAACTCTGTCGATATATCTGGAGGGAAGTGCCGTGAGATATACCGGGCGGAATATACCGCCGAAGATCCAGTAGTCGGCCCTCCGCTCCGCAAGATTGACATCACGATTGGCCGACTCCTTGCTCACAGCCACCTCAAGAACGTTCCTGCCGGGCTTTAGCAATGGCGTGATATTGTATCTGAAAGGATAAAATGAACCCTGATGTGTCGGCCCCGCGCTCTCTCCGTTGATGCGTACATCAGTGTCGGTCATACACCCCTCGAAGTTGATGTAGATCTCGCTCCCTTTCCAGTCGGCCGGCACCTCGAATTCATAGCGGTAGAAGCCTCGCTCATTATGTGGGTCGCGGTCATGTCCGTAGTTATAGCCTCCGAACCCCTGTGTCTCCCAATGGCCCGGCACATTGATGGTGCTCCATTTCCCGCTGTTGGCCCCCTCAGTGCAGAAGAACTCCCATTTGACGGGATTGTCTACACCGGTGCCCGACAGATACTTATAACGGGTGGTCTGACCCGGCATTGAAGCCGTGGCCAGCCCACCCATTACTATAAAACTTAATATTCCTTTTCTTGACATGTCTGTCTGTTTCTAATAAACGGGATAGCTTATCTCACCGGGGAGATAACAAACGAAAGTGTGTAGGTATGGTCCGGAAGAAGCTGATATTCCTTCAGCGGGCCGGGGCCGCAGCTTGCATTGCCGAGTCCCACCTGTGCGGCATCAAGGGTCAGCACGGTCTCCGCTTTCTTGATGCGCGGAAGCTCATGATGGTTGGCCACCCTCTTCAGCAGGTCGGCATCCTCATAATGCTGGGCCGAGAAATTCATATGGTCAAGCGCCGTCACTTTCACTCCCCTACCGGCATTGTCGGTGATGGTGAGCCAGCGGGTATCCTCACGGTTCCCCATGGTCTCGGGGCGCACATAACGCTCCTCCATACCCTCCACACTGGTGGCATAGCGTCCGAGACGCGCTGACGAACGGCGGTCCCAATAGTTCTCATGAGGGCCATAACCGTAATATTCCACATTCTCCAGACCCGGCACAAGATTCATCTTCAGTCCGTAGCGCGGAAGCACCACTCGTCCTGGAGTGGTGAATGTGGCATCCACCTTCACCTGTCCGTCAGGATAAGCTGTATACACCACGTCGTAAGGCTGATCCATATCGCCGAAGCGGGCGTTCAGGGCGGTGGTCACGGTCAGCACCCTTGCATCGTCGCTGAGCTCCACCGTCACATCCTTCGCCTCGATCACAGGCTCCGGAATGCGGAGATAGCTGTCCTTGTCGTTGCGGATGGTGCGGAACCATGCAAGTTCCGGCGCACCCTCTGCCGTGAGTATGTCACGTCCGTCGTAGCTGATGGCGGTGAGTTCCCCCTTTGCAGGATCCACACTCACAGAGAAATCGCCTGCGCGATACACCTCCCTCGTTGATTTCATGTTGTCTCTTGTGATGATAATCTCCTCGCGACGGAATTTTCCACCATCCGACACAGTGAAGCCGGGGGCTACCTTATCGGTCAGCACAAACTGCTCCTGACAGAGTGCCTCTCCGGCCTTGGTGGCATACGGCAGATCTACGTTGAGAGCCCATTCATATCCCTCCTCAAGATTGGCTGCGGCCGGAATGGTGACGCTGCCGCTCTTCCCGGCAGCGATGGCTGGCACGGCTACACTACCCTGCTCCACTACCACACCATCCTTTACAAGTGCCCAGGCCATATCTCCCCCGAGAGCCACGAATGAATTACGGTTGAGAAGGTTCACCTTCCCGTTGCCATCGTAAGTAAATTTCACAGGCTGATATACCTTGCGCACCTCAAGCAGCTTCGGAGTGACCTGACGGTCGGGGGTCACTATGCCGTTTATGCAGAAGTCGGCATCGTTGGGTTTGTCGCCAAACTGGCCGCCGTAATAGAAATTGTTCTTGTCTTCACCCGGCTTGTTAAGCCCTTGGTCTACCCAATCCCATACACATCCGCCGATGGTGCGCTTGGAGTCGTAGATATAGTCCCAGTATTCCTGGAAGTTACCCATGGCGTTGCCCATGGCGTGGGCATACTCACACATGATATACGGTTTCTGCTGGCCGTTCTGGTCGCGCGCTATCATTGAGGGGACCGAAGGATACATATTGGAGTCGATATCGGCTATATCGTTATATCCCTCATAGTGGATCGGACGGTCGTCGATAGCCTTGGCAGCGGCATATACATCCTTGAAATTGGAGCCCGCGCCACACTCGTTACCCATCGACCATATTATCACCGAGGGATGGTTCTTGTCGCGCTCCACCATGCGCACCATACGGTCTACCATAGCCGGCGACCAGCTTTCACGGCGGCTCACCACATGATTGCCGTGACATTCTATATCCGCCTCGTCGATGGTATAGAGTCCGTAATAATCATAGAGGGCATACATCTTCGGGGAGTTGGGATAGTGTGAGGTGCGCACCGTATTGACATTGTGTGTCTTCATAAGTTCAACATCCTCGATCATCGACTCCACGGGGATATACTTGCCGAACTGAGGATGCGTGTCGTGGCGGTTCACACCCTTCATGAAGATACGGTTGCCGTTCACATAGAGCTGGTTGTTCCTGATCTCCACATCGCGGAGTCCGTAAGGTGTGGAGGTAGCCTGAAGCACATTGCCGTTGCCGTCAAGAAGTTCGAGGGTGAGATTGTAGAGATAAGGATCCTCCGCGCTCCAGAGATTCGGATTGCTCACCTTTAGCACCCCGCTCCCGGTGGCATCCTTACCTTTGGCCGCACCGCCGACAGGAATCTTTGCGGAAGCCACCCTCACTCCACTGGGCTCGAAAAGATGGGCCTGCACGGAGCACCCCTTGGGCAATGAGCCGTGAGCAGCAACCTTTACATCCAGTTTCACGTCGGCCGAGCCATACCCCTGCGGGAATGTTGTCTTGGCATAGAAATCGCGGATCCGGGTCTTGGGAGTGGCCGTGAGATACACATCCCTGTGAATGCCGCTGAGGCGGAACATATCCTGATCCTCAAGATAGCTGCCGTCACACCAGCGGTACACCTCCACCGCAAGAGTATTCTCCCCCGGTTTTACATATGAGGTGATATTAAACTCGGCATCGTTGTTGGCTCCCTGACTGTAGCCTACTTTCTTTCCGTTCACCCACACATACATCGCACTGTAGCAACCGTCGAAATGAAGGAAAATCTCCTTGCCGTTCCAATCCTTGGGAATTGTGAACTGACGGCGGTAGCTTCCCACCGGATTAGGCTCATCGGCACAGGTGTAGCCCTTCTTTGTCTGGATGAAGGGGGGATTGTTGAAGTAAGGATAAGTGATATTGGTATAGATGGGCACTCCATATCCGAGGTTCTCCCAAGTGGAAGGCACCGGAATCTCAGCCCAATCGCTTACATTGTATGAGGGCTTATAGAAATCCTTGGGACGCTCGGACGGTTGCTTCACCCAATTGAATTTCCAGTTGCCGTTGAGCGACTTATACCAGGGCGACTCTGGTGTCTCCCATGGCTTTGCCGCCGAGGGGGAGGCTAATGCGGTCGGGAGATCGGGATATGAAACGAATGTGGCGTGGCCCGGCTCCTTGTTTATTGCGAAGATTGTCTCGTTTTCCCAATCATAAGGGCTTGATGTGCGGATCGTCTCCCGCTCAGGCTTGATATTCGATTTCACGAAATGCCAGCGCTGGTTGCTCCCTCCGGCTACAGGCTGCTGCTTCACAGGCTCCCCCGGTTGCCCGTCGTCGGCATAGCTCACTGCCAGGCCGGAGGTGACGGATGTTAGGATATAACTTCCGTTCTCAGCCGGCACAGCTTTCCACTGCTGGTTGGGATTACCCAACGAAGCCGGATATTGGGCTATGGTGTATGGGCCCTTCTGCCCGCAGTTGTCGATGGCAAGATCCTCTATGGCGCTTGTGAAGAGCCATATCCCATCTTCCACCTTTGTGGGATACCACACCTGCGAGGGCACACCCTCCTGCCTGGTATTGATGAAGACAGTGGCTCCGGAATCACGGTTGTCCTGATTGTCGAGCACAAGACCGTTATCCCCTACTATGTAATATAATGCGTTTTGATCCAGATTCTGTGCGCTTGTCAGTAAGCCCGCACACATCAGGCACGCAGTCAGGATACGTTTCATGACTATTAGGTGAATGGTTTTATTTATAAGTAGGGAGAGCCGGTCGGAATAATCCGACTGGCTCTCCCCCGGATTCAATGATTAATCTACTTTTGGCTTAGTCGGTATATATGGTGAGGGTCTTCCCCTGACGAAGCAGGGAATCAGGCACGAAGTAACCGTTGAGCACATCATCACCGACAGTAATCTTCTCGATTTTTTTACCGTCGCCCACTCGCTTGATCTCAAACGTGTTGTCGCCGAGATTAAACTTGGTCTCCTTGAAGAGGGGCACCGATACTATATATTCCGCATCAGCCGGTGAATAGGTGAATATGCCGAGGGCATTGAGCACATACCATGCCGACATCCCTCCGGCGTCGTCCATACCGGCATAAGCCAGTTTATCCTTACCCATATCATAGAAACGATCCATGATCTGGTTAAGTCGTTCCTGCGACTTCTCCTGCTTCCCGATGAAATAGTATGTGTAGGGTATGTTGTGGCCCGGCTGGTTCCCCTGACAGTAGTTGCCGATGAAGCCGGTCATATTGGCTATCTCATATCCGTTGTAGGGGCGCGTGAAGAGAGTGTCGAGTTTGGCCTCTACTGCCTCGGCCGAAGGATAAAGAGCCACTACACCCTCCGGATCATGGGGAGCATAGAAAAGTGAGTTCCAGCCATTGGCCTCACGATACTGATGCTGATAATATCCCATGTCGGGGTCATAAGGTGTAAGCCAGCTACCATCCTCCTCAATGCGGCCCTGGAAGAAACCGTTCTCAGGATTGAACACGTTCTTGTAGTTCTTGCTGTGGTCCATCAGAAGCTTGTAGTTGGTGGAGTCGCCCAGTTCCTTGGCTATCTGAGCCACGGCATAGTCGGCATACGCATACTCAAGTGTCTTTGTCACTCCACCCTTATGCTCCTCCCAGAAGGGACAGTCAGGTAGATTGACGTCTGCCACATACCCCTTGTCGAGATATTCCTGCATCCAGGCTCTCCCTCCGTCGCCGGCCTCCGTGGCGCTCTTCAGCGCAAGCTTGTAGGCCCTCTCCAGATCGAAGCCGTTGATGCCTCGCTTCCAGCTTCCTATCACCACTGCGGGAGCGAAATCCCCATGGAAATATGTCGGGATGAAGCCTTTATCCTTCTCTCCACGGTCGATTGTCGACTTCATGATGTCGTTCATCACCTCCGGACGCAGCATACCGAGAAGAATCAGCTGGGAGCGACCTACATCCCAGAATGCGGGGTTGGAATAGTAGGCGAAATCAGCATCCTTGATTATCTCACCTCTGCGGTCGCGGTATTCACCGTTGACATCACTCTCCAAGCGCGGATTGAGCATCGAGCGGTAGAGAGTGCTGTAAAAGAGGCCCTTCTCTCGCTCTGTGGAGCCATCCACCATGATTTTGGCGAGAAGATTCTCCCAGGTTTCGTTAGCTTCGTTTCTTACTTCCTCGAAATTCTTCGAGAGCATCTCCTTCTCAAGATTCAGCTTGGCGTTATCTATGCTCACATAGGAGATACCCACCTTCACCTCGAGGGGTTCCTTCCCGGTATTGTTCTTGAAGTCTACCACTGCCACAGGCACTCCCCTGTCGGCCTTGCTCCCCATGATCTGTATGGAATCGATAGGAAGATTGGTCACAGCATAATAGTAAAGACCGTTCTGGCGTCCGGCAAATGCATTCTCTCCTACCTGATTCATCTCCCATCTTCTCACATTCCCCTGATTGTGGGCCACATTGACAAGAAGACGCTTGGGATCATTCTCCTTGAAAGTGTATTTATGATAGCCGGCATGGAGGGTGCTCGTCAGCTCCGCGTTCACATTATAACGGTCAAGCTTGACCTGATAGTAACCGGGATGTGCCGACTCATCTTTATGAGAGAATTTTGAAGCATAATTGTCGGCATTGAAATAGCCGGTCACAGGAAGTATGGGCAGATCCATAAGATTCCAGTGGCCCATGGCGGTATGGGCAAAGCCGAGTATAGTGGTATCCTCATACTGATAACCGGCTCCGGCATGCCACATAGTGACAGGGGTGAGCTGCACCATGGCGTTTGGAAGAGCCGCACCCGGATAAACCTCCGCTCCCCAGGTGCGCGCCTTCTGATGACGTTCATAGCCGAGATCCTCCGTTTCCCAGAGAGTGGCTGTGCCCAGAAGGGGATTTACATATTTTGTTACTCCATCTCCACCTTGAGCCGATGATGAAGAGCATGACGGCACGAGCGCACAGGCGGCAAGCCCGGCCATCATAAATATATTGTTCATTCTTCTCATAATCTCTTATCTTGTGGGTTTGAGCACTGCTGTCCAGCCACCGTTACGGGCAAGTTTTACATCTACCTTGTCACCCTTGCTCACCTTGCTGTTGGTCTTACGGTAGTCCATCGCCTGTGTCGGGGCGTTTATTCCGTCGGAGAAAGCAGTCATGCTGTAGGCCCCGTCGCCGAGGAAATCAAGATTCAGGGTATATTCGTTCCATTTGTCGTTGCTTCCGGTGATGGCACCGATATACCATGTGTCACCCTTGCGCTTGGCCACTGCCACTGTCTTGCCGATTTCGGCCACGAGGGGCACTGTCTCATCCCATGTGGTGGGCACCGAGGTGATGAATTCCGTGCAGTCGTTGTTGCGATAGTAGAGAGTCGGGTTATCGGCCAGCATCTGGAGGCCACCCTCAAACACTGTGAACAATGCCATCTGATAAGCTCGTGTACCTATTGAGGCGGAGTTGGGACGGTCGGCACGATAGCAGTTGGGCTGCATCGAGATCATAGCGCCCGGAGTATAGTCCTGCGGACCCACTGCGTTACGCATGAATGGAAGATAGATTGAGTTCTCGGGACGACAGCCACCCATCTGCTCCATACCGCGCACACCTTCATAGTTGATAAGATTGGGATATGTCACCTCCAGGCCGGCAGGCTTGAACGAGCCGTGCATATCTACAAGCAGACCATGTTTGGCGGCCTCTTTGGCCACTCGCTCGTAGTAATCCACCATCCACTGATCGCTACGGTCCATGAAGTCGATCTTAAGACCCTTGATGCCCCAGTCGGCCACCTTCTCAAACACATCGAAGTTGTTCTCCACCGACAGCCATGTCAGCCATAGTATGATACCCACACCCTTCTCGTTGCCGTAACGGATGAGCTCCATCAGATCTACATCAGGATTGGGAGTGAAGGGATCAAGGGTTGTCTTGGCCCAGCCCTCATCCATGATGATATATTTGATACCGTATTTTGAAGCGAAATCGATAAAATACTTATAAGTGTCAAGGTTGCAACCCGCCTCGAAATTCACATCATCACCATAAGGGGTGGCACCGTTCCACCATTCCCAGCTGGCCTGTCCGGGCTCTACCCATGAATAGTCGCCCACAGGCTGGTCGGCAAGCTTGGCGCTCATCGTGTTGGTCAGTATATCTTCCGGTTCCCCGACTACGATGTAACGCCAGGGGAAATTACGCTTCCCAGTTGTGCGTGCTATATATGGTGCCTCCTCAAGTATCTTGAGACTGCGGTCGCCGTCCGGCCCGAATTTCAGGGGCACTTTCGGGAATATTGCATGAAACTTACCGTTGCCGTCACCCTTCAGGAAGAACGCGGGATAGTCACGGAGATTGGTCTCGCATATAAGGGCTACATTGCCGTTATCCTCCATGAGCACCGGCAAGGTGCTCATCTTCTCCTCCCCTGTCCAGTCCTTGACAGGCTTATGGGAATACGATTCCTCATAGCTGGTCTTGAAACCTCCTGCCTGCTGAAGGTGCATGTAGGCATCCTTGGGCACTGTCAGCTCAAAGGTCTCGCTCATTACATTGATTGAGTCAGGCACCGAAGTGATGAATCTGTGGGCTATGCCGTCGTCCATCACACGGAACTCGATGGCATAGTTACCATCCATATTCAGCACAAGTGAATTGTAGTTGTCGTCGATCGTTGAGAACTTCAGCGGCACCACAGGCTTTACCACACCCTTGTGGCTACCCTTTTTTGCGTTTTTGACCTTTACATTTTTCTTCTTGCCGAAGTCCATGCCGATAGCAGCATTCTCCACTACCCTCTTCCCTTTCCTGGAAAGTGAGTAGTTTACATCATCACCGACATTCACATCAAGCTCTACATCACCGGAAGGAGACACCACCTTATAGGTTGTTGCCTTACCCATCGACGGAATTGCCACACATCCGGCGGCAATGAGCGCTAATATTGTTTTTTTCATCCTAATATTGGGTTAGTTCATGGAAATTTTTCTCAAAATTATATCTTTTATTCTCTCTGAATGTATTCAATCTTGCCAAACTTACCCCAACATCTGCCATTTGCATCTTACAAAATCTTAAAAAGAATGAATCTGCGACAAGAAAGTATCCTTTCAGACAAAAAGGGGGATGAGCCTGTTGGCTCATCCCCTCAAACCTATATGTAATCAATTTTTACCTTATCTTAACCCGGACCTTATCATTTTTTCACCACCGAACGCACCACCGGAAGCACCGTTGCTTCCATCACCCGATAGCCCGCATCTGTGGGATGCACGCCGTCGTTGCTGTATTCATCCTTCATTCCGTGCGTGGTGCCGTTCTCCATTTTCGAGAAATAGTCTACATAGGCGTAACCCTTCTCTTTGGCGAGGCCTTTCAGGCGCTCGTTGAGCGACATAACCTTCGGGGCTATCTCTGTCTTCAACGGACGCCAGCCGAATCTGTCGGAGGGAAGCACACTCGTAAGTATAACCTTTATCCCATTGGCATCAGCAATCTCAGCCATAGCCTTTATATTGTTGAAAGTCCTTGTCTCGTCATACTCGTAGTTGTTCTCGGCTATATCGTTGATGCCGCCGTTGATTACTACAGCTTCCGGTTGCAGATTGACAACATCGCTATAGAATCTTACAAGGAACTGATATGTGGTCTGGCCTGAGATACCGCGACCCACAAAATTATTGTCGTCGAAAAAAGCCTTGTTGGAATTAGGCCAGCCATCCGTGATGGAGTTGCCTAAGAACACTACAAGATGATCCTTCTTGTTATCACGTGCCATCACCTTTTTGTTGTCGTTGATATAGCGGCCGAGATTGGCCCAGTCGTCGGCTGCATATCCCGAAAACACTATTGTCAGGAGAGTAAGAAGTATGGAAAATCTCAGTTTCATTTTGTCTGAAAATTGGGTATAGACCCGGAGATGGCTTAAGATTGTTATCTGGCTTTACATAACTCTTTAGTCTCTTTCCATCTCCGGGTCCGGTTGTTGATATCTGTTTACTTGTTTTTCTCAAGCTTGGCTCTCATCTCTATGGCGGCGCAAGCGCTGACCATAGGATTCAGATAGAAAGTATCTCCGGCGGCCGGACCCTTCGACCAGTCAGGACCGAACAATACGAACAGCTGGCGGTTGTCAAGTCCGTTGCGCCATAGATATTCTGTACTGCAGTTGAAACAGCTCTTGAATTTGGCGATCCATGCCCCGTCCAGATTATTGTCTGTCACCATATCGTAGAAATAATGATAGAAGACAGCTCTGAACAGTGCCACATCACTGTTTGCTCCGGGGGTGCTCCCATTCTCAAACTTCGTCAGATTGTTGGCAGCCTCAAGGAATGCCCCGTTTGATATAGTGTAGTAGCACGCACGCTGTGCATCCTTCAGATAATACGACTCTTTGGTGTAGCCGTAAAGCAACTGGGCTGCCTTCATCACAGTAGCCTGATTGTAGGAGAAATGCCATGTAGCCACCTCAGTTGTTTCAGCATTGAGATTGTCATAAACCTCACCGGAACCGGGCACGAAAAGATTATCGCGTGTCCATTCATATATGGCCTTTGCCTGAGTCAGATAATTCTCATCCTGGGTTATCTCATAAAGATCAAGAGCCAATACTGCACCCGGCCCGTTGATACACGAATTCTTGCTCCAGGGCTGAGATTTACGCCATGAAAGGCCGCCACCTCCGAGATCGTTCCACCCCGACCAGATATCTGCATAAAGATCTTTGGCAACGGTGAGATACTTATCCTCGTTGGTCACTTTATAGAGGCGAGCCATCGTTGTTGCAATCCATGCCTCGTCGTCATAATAGTCGTTGGTATAGCCTCCGGTGTTCCCTCCGTCGTTCTGAGTCTTCACACCATCAAACCATTTGCCGAACATATCTTTGTATTCCTGCTTACCGGTGCGCTCATAGGCATCGATGATAACATCCATCGCATGAGCTTGTGGCCAGTAGTTCCAACTGTTGCCGTTGTCAACTTTCCCTTCGTAGTCCGCCTTCTGGTTGAAATATCCATTCTCATTCCAGAAATGCTTTACAAGGGCATTTGTCGCACTGTCGGCTGCTGCATTCCAATCGATGGCATATGGTTGCGGAAGCTCATAAACATCCACATTGTCGCAAGCGACAAATGCCGGAAGCATCATTGCTGCGAGTGCGCCGAGTCCTATATATTTCTTCATTTTGGATTCTCTTTTGATTATAGCCGCTCCGGAGCCCAACACAGGGTAAGACACCCGGAGCAGCTATTATTACATTTTTTTATACCTCTCTTCCCTATTAAAGAGTCTCATAGAAATGAGTGTAATGTCCGTAGGTGGAGTTGAAGTAAACCGACCACTTACAGGGCTTACCTACATAGGGAGAATCGAGATCGGCACCGAAAATCTTATAGTTGCGTGACCAGTCGTCGAGAGCGGTTGACTCGTAGATGAAGAAATCTCCGAGCGAAGGATCCATTACGGCCGGTTTCTCCTTGCCGTTCTCCGAACCCCATTCTGTCTCTGTCCCGTCACCATAGGTCATACGGAATTTGTAGCGGCTCTCAAACGGATCCCATGACCATCCGGTCTCATGGAGCTTATAGGTTGCCTCTGTCTCATACACACCGTTGCCTGCATACTGATATTCGAAGTTGTTGTCGCGGTCTGCACTGTCGCAGTGGAAGAAGATGAGCTTCTCCACCTTGCGGAGTGAAGCGGAAGCTGCTCCGAAGTCGAGCGTGATGCGGTAAACACCGGATTCTGTTACACCGTCACCCTCATCACCCTCAACGAGCTTCGTACCCTTGATGGCAAATGTTGTCAAACCCTCTTTGTCGGCTGAGAAGTAGATCTTCTGACCTGCTTTGAGCTCTGCGAATGCCTCGTAGATTTCAGCATCTATCGCTGTCAACGACATTGCATCTGAAAGATCATCACCCCCTGTCTCTGTGCCGGCTCCTGCAAAGTAAAGCGACGTAGGAATCTCGGAGAAGCCCTCGAAACGTGTAAGGTTGAGTGTGTTGAGCTTATCTGCCGGTGTCTTGGACGGATTGACTCCGGCATAAGCTATGACACCCCACTTCAGCGCGCCCGTCTCGCCTCCGGCTATACCGGCCGCTGCACACACCTTGGCAAGAGTCTTGTGAGGGATGGTTGCCATTGGCTTTGTGCCCATGTTGTCGGAGAGCACTTTATAGATAGGGTTGTTGGTGTCCTCACCCTTGTAGAACGCCACCTCATATTGAGGTGCGGCGCCATCCTCGGCATGCGATGCCTCCCACTCGAAGAGAAGTGAGGCGGAGTTGGATGCCACGAGCTTCACAGCCTTGCCATTCATCGGCTCGTAGAATAGGCTCACGGGTGATGTGTTGACATCTGTGTAGTTCATATCGTTGCTGCACGATGTTGCACCGGCCAACACAAGCAGTGCGGTTGCACATTTAATTATAGTTGATTTCATCTTGAAATATCTGTTTTGAAATTTTGTATTCAGTATTATGATTTGGTATCAATAACCCGGATTCTGTGTGAGGTTGGGGTTAAGGTCACGCTCTCCCTGTGGCACAGGCCACAGATAGTCACGGTTTTCATCAAATTTATAGTTGTCGAGCACAGCGTTGCCACCTACGAACTCACAACCTTTGACAGGACCGTTGAGGTATTCCGTACCCGCTTTCCAACGCATGATGTCGAAGTAACGGAGTCCTTCGAAAGCCAGCTCAACGCGACGCTCGTCACGAATCACCTGCTTGACGTCGCCGCCGGGGTAATCAAGCGCTTTCGCGGCTGTGAAGCCGGCACGCTCTCTGATCTTGCGGATGGTCTCGTTCCACACTGCTGCATTCATCTCCCCCTTAGCCTCCTTGGCCTCGGCATACATCAGAAGCGCATCGGCATAGCGCATGATGATGAGGTTGGTGCCTGAGGTATACCAGGTGTCGTCGGCAGAAGTCTCGAAATATTTGCGTGCGTAATAGCCCGTATAGGTCGACTCGTCGGCATGGCCGTCATTGCTCACGAAATCCTTTTCGTATACGTTCTGATCAGCCCATTTATTTCTATTGATATAAATGGTGTGCTCCTCGCCGGTACACCAGTCTGTCACAACGTCGCCGTCACAAATGATTGCGGCATGCAGACGTGGATCGCGGTTATCATAGGGATTCGCCGGATCAAAGTCGGTGCCCGCCTCATCCCAACGGTAGCCGCCGAGGGTAAGATAAGCATCTACGAGGCTCTGGGTCGGAGTCCAGCTCACGAAGTCGGCGGCATCCATACAAGCACGCGGGTGCATGTTCTTATAGGCGCTCCAGGTATAGAGCTTCTCTACATATCCCCGGTCAAGAATCACCTCGTCGTTATATTCGTTCTCCGCCATGAAAAGACCGGCGTAGTCGGGGAAAAGTGTATAGACGCCATATTCTCCATTGATGATATTCTGTGTCCATTTGATCACTCCGTCCCAATCGCTGTCTTGAAGGGAGATGCGCGCAAGAAGCATGGCGGCCGCAGCCTGAGTGAGACGTCCTCTCTCTGTCTCCGGAAGCTGCTCCTTGGTAGGAAGATCGGGAAGTATCTTCTCCAGATCTTCCTTTATAGTACTCACTACCTCCGAATGGGGGGTGCGCTTCATCACCTGTGTCTCCTCAAGGGTGGGATCGCTCATGAAGAATGGGATATCGCCGTAAAGGCAGGTTAGGCGGAAATAAATCCAGTCGCGGATAAAACTGGCCTCTGCCTTGAGTCTTTTGGTCTTATCCGGATCCATACCCTCCACGCCATCTATATTGGCAAGGAAGACATGTGCGCTCTTTATGCCCTGATAATAACCCTTCCAACTGAATTTGCCCGTGGTGGGACGCCCCAGACCGCGGCGGATGGTATGCTCATCACCCGAACGGTAGCCGTTCCACATGTTGTCGCACAGCTTCTCGAAATCCCACATCCAGCCGTCATTGTACATCTGGCTGTAGGCGGTCATCACCATATACTCCGCATGTGCGGGCGTCCAGAAGTTATCTTCGGTATATTGATTTGTCGGTGCCTGATCAAGGTCGTTGCAACCGGTCAGGGCGATAGCGCCGGCGCAAAAAGCCATTGATGCAAGTATTTTATTTATTTTCATTGTTTCTGTTGATTTTAGAATGTTACATCAAGTCCGAAACCGTAATACTTCAGTGTGGGGTATGCGCGATACGAGTTATCGCCGGAATTGCCCATGTTGGAGTTGAAGTCGGTGACCTCGGGATCGATCCATGAGTTGTGGCTGAAGGTCAGAAGATTCTCACCGTTCACATAGATGCGGCATTTCTGCATTCCGAGAAGCTTGTTGACAGATTGCGGAAGTGTATAGCCTATCTGGATATTCTTCAGGCGCACGTAAGCACCGTTGAGCATGTTCAGTGAGTTACCCATACGGTAGTTGTTCTCGTTGGAGTCAGTACCGTTAGTGGCAAGACGAGGATACTTGGCGTCAGTGTTGGTCGGAGTCCAGAAGTCGAGCTGATGCTTATACATTGTAAGGGCGTAGCCGACGTGGAACGGCTCGATCATCTCGCCTCGTATAAACTGTGTACGCTTACCTACACCCTGAAGGAACATCGAGAAGTCGAATCCTTTCCATTCAAGACCATAGTTGAAGCCGAAGGTATAGCGGGGGAAGGCGCTGCCGAGCGACACTCGGTCGTTGGCATCGATGATGCCGTCGCCGTTCACATCCTCGAATTTCAAATCGCCGGGCTGAAGCGATAGTCCGGGAGGTGTGGCTGATTTCTCGATCTCGTCATATGTCTGGAACATACCTACCACTTTGTAGCCATAATAGTCGTTGACCGGCTTACCCTCCTGGATCACACGCCATGCCTCGGCATCTCCGGATATCTGATAGTGGCCCGGGTAGCTGATCATCTTGTTCTTGGTGTCACCCATATTGAAGGTGAAGGTGTGGTGCCATTTTCCTGTCGTGAGGTAATAATTGATCGAAAGCTCCCAGCCGCGGTTGCTCATCTCTCCCATATTGGTGCTGGGCAACGATGTGCCATAAATGTCGGGGAACTGCGGGGTCTGAAGGATATCCTTTGTTCTCTTGTAGAAATAGTCGAAAGATAACGTCAGCGCACCCCTGAGGAATGTAGCGTCTACTCCGATGTCATATGTATGGGTCTTCTCCCAGGTCAGATTGGGATCTTTCAAATCGAATCCTGTGGATGTCACAAGCTGGTTGTTGATGACATAGCCGTTGGCATTGGGATTGTAGGTGGTGTAGTATGCATAGTCGCCTACAGCCTGGTTGCCGAGGATACCCCATGAACCGCGCACCTTAAGGTCGCCGATATTCTGACGGTAAGTCTCCAGGAACGACTCCTCTGTCGGTCGCCATGCGAGCGACACGGAGGGGAAGAAGCCCCAGCGGTGATCCTTGTGGAATTTTGATGAACCATCGTAACGGAAAGTGAACTCGGCGAAGTAACGGCTCTTCCAGTTGTAGCCCAGACGCCCGATCACTGATGTGATTGATGTGCGGGCATTGCTGGTGGTCGGTGTGTTGCCACCCATATTTCCCACCTCGCTGTTGGTCATGTCGGTCGGAGTCCAAAGCTCGGGATCGGCATAGTTGAACCAATAAGCGTGCTCCTTGCGGGTGGTCGACTCGTTGGTAAGGCCGACAAGTGCTATCACATTATGATCGCCGAAGGTACGGTTGAAGTCGAGCATGATCTGCGAGTTGAGCAGCCAATAGTTCTTCGACCATGAATCCGACTTATAGTCCTTGGCTGTGCCCTGACAGAGATAATTGTAATCCTGATCATAGTACATCCAGGGCACCCATTTGGAGTCGCGGAACTCTGTATGGACATTCGCGCCCAGACTTCCACGCAGTTTCAGACCCTCGATAATCTTCAGGTCGGCGGTGAGGCTCCCGTCAAAGTCGTTGTTGCGGTATTTGTTGTAGCCCTCGCCGTCAAGCATCGCGATGGGCACACCGCTACCGTAAACGTCGTTCGACATATAGCGTCCCTCTTCGTCTATCATATTGTAATAGTAATATGAGGGGATACGCTTACAGTCGGCATAGACATTGCTCTCATAGCCATTAAACTTCTTCGAATCGCTGCGGGTGAAGCCCATGATAGCGCCAAGATGCAGACGGCCTATGTCGGTGCCGATGTTCATACGCATGTTGTAACGCTGCTTGCCGGTATTGTTATGTCCCTTGAGGTTACTGTCCTGATCAAAGTAGCCGAGTGAGAACATATAGGTGGTGCTCTCCGTACCACCCGACACCTGTACATTGTATTTCTGCTGGAAAGCGGTCTCGTAGATCTCGTCGAGCGCCCATTTCTCCATATCACGGTGCTCATAGAGATCCATGATCTGATCGGGGGTGAAGACAGGGGCCTTCCCGGAATTGACATTAGCCATATTCCAGAGGATGGCATTGGCGTAGCCGTCTACTGCATGATAGAGATTCTTAGGATCCTCCCAGCCCACATTCGCACTCAGAGTGATCTGCGACTTCTGGTTCTTCTTACCGCTCTTGGTAGTCACAAGTATCACACCATTGGAGGAACGTGATCCGTAGATGGCAGCCGCACCCGCATCCTTCAACACCGAGATGTTTTCAACATCATTCGGATTAAGACGGTTGAAAGCCCCGTTGTCGGCCACTACACCGTCAATCACGAAGAGGGGGTCGTTGCCGCTGGTGGTGGAGATGCCTCGGATATTGAAGTTGGCGTCGTCGCTGTTAGGGTCGTAGCTCCTGTTCTGAATGATTACGTTTGGCGCGGCTCCCTGAAGGGCCTGCGTCATATTCTTTACCGGACGGTCCTTGATCTTGTCGCCCTTCACTTGGTCGACTGCTCCGACAGCTGCCCTGCGGGTTGTGGTGCCATAGCCGATCACCACAAGTTCATCCAAGGCACTGTCTTCCGCGCTGAGCACAATCTTAGCAGGGACTGCGTTCGCTTTTATCTCGGTCGGCTTATACCCGACATAAGAAATTACCAATGTGGCATTCGGCGGACATGCCAATGTGAATTTACCATCTATATCGGTGGCAGCTCCTGTAGAGGTGCCCTTCACCATTACGGTGGCTCCGATCAACGGTTCCCCTTCACTGTCAAATACTGTCGACGAGACTGTCTTCGTCGCAGCTTGAGTAGGTGCTGCTCCTGCCGGTAGGACCGATGCGTTTAATGCCGTGCAGGGATTCCCTGCCATCATCAACGCCAATGCCGCTCCGGGGATGGCCCATCTCAGTTTTCCATGATCGTTTCTCTGCATGGTTAGTGAAATGTTATGTTAATAATTCAGTTCATTCTGGTTAAGGTTAAATGTGCAGGTACGTCTAAGTGGCCGGTGGATCGTTAAGAGTTTAGTCAGTTATAATGTACCGTTACAAAAAACTTACTTCGCAAAATTACTCTTTCCTCCTTAATTATTAATTATACAATTCCGCCAATAATGTCTATACGAGTGACAATCTACCCAAATAGCATTTTTTATTCAACTCTTGACCGGGAAAACCGTACCGCCACCCCCGAAGATGACCGATTTCTTCTATTTATACTCACTTTTCCCCTTTTAAAAGATGAAAATTACTCTTTTTATGATTATTAACACCCTTTTTAGCTTGTAATGGCCACCTCCCGGAAGGGTTGAGAATTCATTTATCCGGGTATGAAATACCCCCGCTTTTGTTCTCATTCTTGCCAAACCTGCAATCGAGTAGGAGGTAAACACTAATCATAGGTGTTTATCTCCTACTTTCGTGTTTACCGACCTCTCACACCACCGTACGTGCCGTTCGGCATACGGCGGTTCTTAACGCGGATGCAGTT
>JAAVDU010000004.1 GCA_014801605.1 Bacteroides sp. | reverse complement strand
GCAACGGCACGAAATACACCTATACCTTCTCGGGACTGAGCGGGAAGCCCGACATGCTCCAGACCTTCTACATCTATCCCACCCTACCCTATCTTCTCACGGAGGGGGTGGTGAGATCGGCGGGAGAGACCGCATGTGTGGAGATATGCCCGATAGTGTCGAAGACCACCACCACCCTCCCCCTTCCATCGGGGAACAACAGGGTGTACGACATGCCATTCGCCAACGACAACTNGGCCACCTACTCCACCACGGCATGGTCGATAGGNCAGCCGCTCACCTCATGCGANGCGACGGTGCTCTTCAATGTAGACAGCAGGGAGGGAATACTGTTCGGGTCGGTAGACCATTCCACATGGAAATCGGCAGTGACGGTGACCCCCAACGGCTCAAACCGCACCCGCAATCTCACGCTNCAGGCAGGCTACATCAGNCCGCGCACATGGGATGTGATCAACAACAAAGCATCAAGCAGCCGCCACGGAGAGGTGAAGGGGAGCACGGTAGCNTCGCCCCGCTTCATGATNGGGATGTTTGACGACTGGCGCACTGCCTTAGAGACATATGGCGAGGCCAACACGGTGCTATGTCCCAAATATGAATGGGAAGCGGATGAATCGATCTTCGGCTGGCAGTCGTGGGGAGGTATGGAATGGGGTCTGAACTANAACTCCGTGATGAGNATGCTCGACTTCTTCGAGCGCGAGCTCAAGCCCCTCGACTTCGCCAACAAACAGGGGCGNTGCCATATAGTGCTCGACTCAGGCTGGGATTTCCTGAACGATGACGAACTTCGCCGCTTCACGGCCCGCTGCAAGGAACTTGGCTATGTGCCCGGGGCCTACACCACACCCTTCTCTTACTGGGGTAGCGAACAGGACTGCATCAACAATATCGACTGGGCCGGNGGAAAGATCGGGGAGATGGTGCTCAAGGCCAACGGGCGCTACCGTCAGATCACAGGTATGTCGCTCGATCCCACGCATCCGAAAGTGAAGGAATGGAACCGCCAGAACTTCGAGCGCTTCCGCAACCTCGGATTTGAATTCGTAAAGATCGACTTCATGAACAATGGCTCCCAGGAGGCCGACCGCTGGTATGATCCGGAGATCACCACCGGNATGCAGGCCTACAACTACGGCCTTGACTATCTGAAGGAGTTTGCCGGCGACATGATGCTCGATTTCTCCATAGCCCCCGTATTTCCGGCGAAGGCACATGTGCGCAGAATCGGTTGCGACGCATGGGGAGAGCTCTCCCACTCAATGTACACACTCAACTGCATAGGGGGCTCCTGGTGGCTTGACCGTGTATATGCGTTCAACGATCCCGACCTCATGTGCCTGTCGGTNGTGCCCTTCTCCGGGAAAGGCTCCAAAGATGAGAACGAGGCGANGATNCGCTACACCTCCGGCATCATCACCGGCGTGACTCTTCTCGGGGGCACCTACGCCTACGAGGGGGACACGAAGGATGGCTACGGCCATGTTGTAGGGAGCGACGAGGAGAGAGCGCGGGCCGTAAGGTTTGCCTCNAANAAAGACCTCACCCATCTGGCACGCGAAGGGCGCACNTTCCGCCCCGTGGAGGGGACCTTGCAGCACACCAACTCCCTCTGGAGTCAGGACGATGTAAGGGTAGACAACGAGTTTGTGCTCGAGACACCGGATGCCTTCTANTACACGGTGTTCAACTACGGGACCAACGANCCCTCCNTGCTTCGTAAGGATGTGGATTTCGGGCGCCTCGGNATCAATCCCGCCGACTACAGCAATGTGACCGAGCTATGGACCGGAGAGAGATTCGCTCCGGGGAGNGTGAAGGTAGACGTGCCGGTAAAGGATGTGAGGATCTACAGATTCGAGCGTCCCTCCTTTGCCGGGACCGAGGCTCCGGNAGCGGAGANAGAGAACAGTATGACAGTATCACAGATCAGTGGCAGCCTTGAAATCAAGGCTGCCACCCCCCTCAGTGAGGCAAGCGTCTACACTGTGGCGGGAGAGATGATAGGGCATGCATCAGGGAGCGACTGCACACTTCGGATAGCACTCCCCTATGAGGGACCATTCACCGCAATAGTCAATGCTACCACCGAATCAGGGGAGAGGAGATATCTGAAATATCTCGTAAGATAAACCGGGATGATAATAACCGGCCGGGGGAGCCGTTAATTGAGTGTAGCTATCAACACCAAAAACAGACCTTATTTCTTTATCAGACATGAGAACCTTCGTCACCCTACTCACCATNCTTCTGCTCACGGCCTTGGCGCCGGAGACCTCGGCGATGAGGAAAGAGTCGCTGATTTTCGAGCATATNTCGATCGAGGACGGCCTTTCCGAAAACAATGTGAAGAGCATCGTGCANGACCGCAACGGCTTCATGTGGTTTGGCACAAAGAACGGCCTCAACCGTTTCGACGGGCACGATGTGCGCCGTTATGTCTGCTTCGACCGAGAGAAAGGGTTTGGCAACAACAACATCGATGCCCTCAGTGTGGATTCCGAGGGTAATCTGTGGGTAGGCACCGACGAAGGTGTCTTTCTGTTTGATATGGCCACGGAGAGATTCCACCATATTGAGCCCGACCTACCGGAGGGGGACGTGACCCGCAACTGGGTGCAGGCAATAGAATGTGGCGACGACGGGAGCATGTGGGTGCTTATCCCGATGGCGGGAATATTGAGGTTCAAGGGTGAGGCCTGCTCCTTTTACCCGCTTGATAAAGAGAGAGGCCTCGGGAGCCATCCCTATTTCACCGACATATGCATCGACCCCTCCGGGACAGTGTGGGCCACGACCACGGGAGACGGTATATACCGATACGACGCCAAAGAGGATAGGTTCATGAGAATCACTACTACCGGGGATCTTGACAGCAGATTGCAGAATTTCGAGAAGATAATCAACGGGGGTGACGGCAGCCTGATCACGGGCACCACGGCGGGGTATCTTTTCCGCCTGATACCATCGGCCGACAATCCATTCATAGAGATTCCCTTCTCACAAGGGGGTAAAGTGTATCTGAGGGATATGGAGAAGGTGAACGATGAGCTCTGGATAGGCACCTACCAGGGACTCTTCACCATCAACGCGAGGAATGAGGAGACCCATTTCACAGAGGACCATATCGAGAAATTCGGCATCTCCGACAACAATATCTTCACCCTCTACCGCGACCGTAGCAACGGCATCTGGATAGGCTCGCGCTACGGAGGAATCGACTATATGTCGGACCGTCCGTTCCGCTTCTATTCGCATATACCGAAGGGTGATTACGGTGCGCGGCGCGTGCAGGGACTTGCCATGGACAGCGATGAGAGGATCTGGATGGGGACAGAACACAACGATCTGGTTCTTTTTGAGCCGAAGAGCGGCACATTCCGGTATCTCCCGTCATTCGCCAACACTCTTCAGTCGATCTCCACAGTGGAATCATACAACGGCACAGTGTATGCTGGCACCACAAGTTCCGGACTGTATCGCTGCGACTCACCCGACAATATCGTAAGGCTTGACTACAACACCGGGGTGGCCGGGAACAGCGTATACGCCTATCTTCCCGACTCCCGGGGGAATGAATGGATAGGCTACGGACTCGGCCTATATAAGAGAGAGGCCGGGAGCAAGGAATTCAGGAAAGTGGAGGCTACCGCTTCCGCCTGGATTTTCGACCTCTTCGAGGCGAAAGACGGGAGGATATGGATAGCCACCATGGGGCACGGCATCTACCGCTACGACCCGCGTTCGGGGGAATTCACCTCATACAAGGCTGATTTCAGCAATCCGGAGCGAGGGTTGCTCTCCAACTCCGTGAGCAGCATCACAGAGAGCTCCGACGGGATGATATGGATATCGACCGACCGGGGAGGGCTGACGAGATACAATCCGGCCGACGACAGCTTCACCAACTACGGGATCAGGGAGGGATTGCCCGACAATGTAGTCTACAAAGTGGTTGAGGATAAGCGACACAACTTATGGTTCGGCACCAACCGAGGACTTGTGAAACTGAATCCGGCCGACAATTCAGTAAAGGTATTCACCACCGCCGACGGCCTTCCCGCCGACCAGTTCTGCTACAATTCGGCGGTGAAAGACAAAACGGGGACTTTCTACTTCGGCACAGTCAACGGGATAGTAAGTTTCGATCCCCTTCTTGACGAGACGGCAACTTCTGAGGCACCGGTATTCTTCACATCGCTCGACATCAGAGGGCACTCAGGAAAGGATGCGGAGAGTTGGGCCTATGAGGAGGGTAACATAATCTATCAAGACCATCTGCGTCTGTCGTATCGAGACGCGAGTTTCACNCTCTCAGTGGCAGCACCCAACTACGGCTATATCGGCCAGACCCTCTACAGCTACCGGCTGAAGCCTGTAAGCAAGGAATGGGTGGCGATGGAGGGGAACCACATATCATTCACCAATCTGGCTCCGGGGAGCTATGACCTTGAGGTTATGGCGCGTACCGACGGCCAGACATCGGTGAAGAACCTACACATAGAGATCACACCCCCCTGGTGGCGGTCGACACTTGCCATCATCATCTACATCCTCCTTACAATCGGGGGCGTGGCCCTTCTCTTCATATGGTACAGGAACTATAAGGAGCGGATGATGCAGGAGAGGGAGCGCAATTTCTCCGACAAGAAGGAGAAGGAGGTGTACCGCGCCAAAGTAGACTTCTTCACAGAGATAGCGCATGAGATACGCACCCCACTCTCACTGATCGACATACCGCTTGAGGCAGTGGAGGGGATGGAGATAAAAGACAGCAAGATACGCCGCTATCTTCACATCATCAGGGAGAACACTACGCGCCTGTTGCAGCTGACGGGTCAGCTTCTTGACTTCCAGAAGATAGACTCTCACAAGCTGACGCTCAAGATAGAGCATGTGAATGTGACCCGACTGCTCAAGGGGGTGATAGAGCGTTTTGAGCCCACCTTCACACTGAGCGGGAAGACCCTGCGCTATAACCTTCCGGAGAAGGATATCTTCACGGCAGCCGACAAGGAGGCACTGACAAAGATAGTGAGCAATCTCATAAACAATGCGTTCAAATATTCCGTGCTCGCCACAGAAGTGACCCTCGCGCAAGANGGTGACAACTGCGTGATCACGGTATGCAGCGACGGCAAGACGATCACCGCGAGTGAGCGGGAGAAGATATTCCAGCCCTTCTACCAGACCGCTACGGCCCGAAGCGAGAGCAACGGAGTAGGNATAGGTCTCCCCCTCTCTCTGACACTGGCACGGCTGTCGGGGGGAGAGCTGCGTCTTGCCGACGACACGGGGGACGGACTCAACAGATTTGTGCTTTCTCTACCGATCGCCACCTCCCTTCCGGAGGCGCAGCAACTCGGGATGACCGAGCGTCAGGAATATCTCTTTGATGAGGAATCGAATCTCGCCAAGGAGCGTCAGGAGGGGTATACCCTGTTGCTTGTGGAGGATAACGATTCAATCCGGGAGATGGTGGGGGAACAACTGAGGAGCGATTTCTTCGTGGAGACAGCCGGGAACGGTTCGGAAGCGCTGAAGGCCCTCGGAGAGAAACATATCGATATAGTGGTGACCGACATCATGATGCCGGTGATGGANGGTATGCAGCTATGCGAGGCGATAAAGGGTAATCCTGATATGTCGCATATCCCGGTGGTGTTCATCACGGCCAAGAACGACCTCGAGAGCAAGATCAAGGGCCTACAGTCGGGCGCTGAGGCATATATCGAGAAGCCCTTCTCGGTGAAATACCTGCGTCAGCTTATACGTTCGATACTCGACAACCGTCGCCGTGAGCGAGAGGCCTTCTCGCGGAAGCCCTTGTTTGACGTTGGCAACATGCAGATGAACAAGGCCGACGAGGCCTTCATGAAGCGGGTGACCGAGATTATCAACGAACATATCAGCGAGCCTGAATTCAATGTGGAGAGCATGACGGAGATACTGTGCATGAGCCGCAGCAACCTCCTGCGCAAGATCAAATCGCTATTCAATCTCTCGCCGAGCGAGCTTATAAGGGTGATGAAGCTTAAGAAGGCGGCCCAGCTGATACGGGAGGGGGAATACCGTGTAGGAGAGATTTCGGANATGGTTGGAATAGCGTCGCCCTCCTATTTCAGCAAGATCTTCTACAAGCAGTTTAACATCACGCCGAAGGACTTCGCGCTGCAGTGTCAGAACCGGAAAGGGGTGAAAGATAGCGAAGAGGAGGAGTAAGGGGTAGTTTTTGGTCAGATTGAGGGAAGAATCGGTCAGTTTGAGGGTAGTGAAGAAGCTTGACAGGAAAGAGAACCTTGTTTTCGATTTTTTTGATTACTTTTGCGGAGGATAACGATATTACCGGGGATAAGATGATTCGTTGACTCCGGAAAGGATTCGTTAGGCCTGTTGAGAGAATTAGCTAACCTTATGAACAAACTACAACATTCTTTATGAATAAACTACAACATTCCCTGGCGCTGATGGGGGTCATTGCCACGTTGGGCGGGATGCCCCTCGTTGCGATGGCTGACAATGGAGGCGTGCCCGAACAGGCGCCGGCCGCAGTGTCGGAGGAATATCCTCAGCTTTCGAATCTTCCCACTTTGTATATCGAGACTCTGAACAGAGTGCCTATCACGAGCAAGGAGGCATATGTGCCCGCCACGTTGCGATATGTGGATGCTTCGGGCGTGACACTGTATGACGCTCTTGAGATAAGGGGTCGAGGGAACAGCACCTGGGGACTCCCCAAGAAACCTTACCGTCTGAAATTCTCAAAGAAGCAGGAGTTCTTAGGGCCCGACCGTGCCAAGGCTAAGAGCTGGCCGATATTGGCGAATGCCAACGACCATTCACTGATGCGCAACGCACTTGCCTCAGTAATCGGGGATATCGCNGGACAGCCCTTCACAGCCGCAGCAGAGTTTGCCGATGTGGTACTCAACGGTGAGTTCTTAGGGAATTACCAGATATCCGACCAGATGGAGATCCGTAAAAAGCGTGTTGATATCACAGAGCAGGATGAACCGGCCACAGCAGACTCCGACATCACGGGAGGCTATTTCCTNGAGGTGGATGGGTTCGCGCAGGGAGAACCGGTATATTTCAGGACGGTGAAGGGTGTGCTCATCACAGTGAAGTCGCCCGACGACGATATNATCAACAACGCGCAGAGAATCTACATCCAAAANCATATCCAGAAGTTTGAGGATGCCCTTTTCTCAGCCGANATGGCAGATCCGGAGAAAGGCTACCGGAAATATGTGGATGCGGAGACATTGGCGAGCTGGTATGTGGCAACAGAACTTACGGGGAATCCGGATGGTTTCTGGAGCACCTATATCTATAAAGAGAGGGGTGACGACAAGATCTACTGGGGTCCGCTGTGGGACTACGACATCGCGTTCAACAACTGCCGGCGTCAGGGAGATATCTCCCGTAAACTGATACTGGACACAGGTTATGGCTCCGATCTTACGGGACGTTGGATACGCCAGATGTGGAACGACCCATGGTTTCTGGNACTCATAGCCGATAAATGGAATTCGATGCTTGAGGCCGGAGTAGAGGAGAAAGTAATCGAGGCGATCGACCATTATGCGGAGCTCCTGGAGGAGAGCCANCGCCTGAATTTCGAGAAATGGAGCATCAGCAACCGTGTGTATGATGAGCTTGTGCTTTACAACTCCTACAGCGATTATGTAGAATATCTGAAGAACTATATCCATACACGNGTTGTGTTCCTCACCCAGGCGTTCGGCAACCTGCAGCCACCGAAACCGTTTGACGGGGATACAAGCCGTTATTACCGTATCCGCAATGCCGGTAACTATCAGACGGTAGATACAGATGGCGAGGGGGTATTCATCTATACCGACGATCTTGANCGCGAGAGCCAGGAATGGCANCTCATGGCCAANGGAGATTACTTCCAGGTAATCAACCGGGAGAACGGGCTTGCCGTCACCGACAATGCGCCCAACTCGGGGAGNACATACACCCCCGGCACTGCTCTCGGTCTTGCCGATCCGAATATCGACGATGCCAAGCAGCTTTGGAAAATCAGCGTGGTGGGGAGCAATGCCTATACCTTTGTAAACAAAGCCACCGCCCTCGGATGGAACAACCAGGGAGGGAGCAGCGCCAACGGTAATCCGGTGATTTCGTGGACCTCCGACTCCAACAATCCGTCGAAGCCCACTCGTCAATGGACATTGACCCCGACCACATCCGTGGATAGCGGCATCGATGAGATCAGGGGCGCCGGCGAGGAGTTTATCTATCAGGTGAGCTGGTCGGCCTCAGAGCGTACGCTCTTCATCCGCTCCGGAGAGGATCTTCCGGAAGGGAGAGTAGAGTTGGTGGCGCTGTCGGGCGCTAAAGCCGGAGAATGGGAGCTTGCCAAGGAGATAAGGCTTGGGGAAGTGGCTCCGGGAGCGTATGTAGTGCGCTGGCAGGCCGGTGGTTCTCCATGGCACAGTACAAAGATTATCGTTAAATAATGGGTAATCTATGAATATCGCAATATTTGCATCCGGCAACGGATCTAACGCTGAGCAGCTCATACGTTATTTCAACTATGAGCTGCCCGGTAATGCACATGGGGCCGGCGATGATATCCGCGTGGAGCTGGTGGTGTGCAACCGTAAAGAGGCGGGGGTCTATGAACGAGCGGAGCGTCTTGGAGTGGCGGCTAAGCATGTAACGAAAACGGATTTCAACGATGAGGATTATATGAATGATCTTCTCGGAAGCCATGGAATAGAGTTTGTGGTGCTGGCCGGTTTTCTGCTGATGATACCCGATTATCTTCTGCGCCGCTATCCTGACAGGATAATCAACATCCACCCGTCGTTGCTTCCGAAATATGGAGGTAAGGGGATGTATGGCAATAAGGTGCATGAGGCAGTTGTGGCATCGGGCGACCGAGAGACAGGGATCACCATCCATATGGTGAGCGAGGAGTGTGACGGTGGTGAGATCGTATTCCAGGCGACCACTGCTGTAGAAGCGGGCGACACCGCGTCGGATGTAGCCGGGAAAGTCCATGCNCTTGAATACAAGTATTATCCGGAGGTAGTGGAGAGAGTGATNAGGAGTATGTGANAAGATCCTGCTCCGGCAGAATTATCGCCACGGGACCGTGCTGTTTTGCGCGGCCCCGTTTTGCTATATCTTATCCATATATGTGCCTATACTTCTATAGATTCAATAACGAAGAGCAAAGACAGTTATTTTCAGCGGGATATACAAGTCACTCCGAACTTTTCGGCTACTTTACTCCGAACTTTTCTACCATTCCGTGTCTACTTTTCGTGGGGGAACAGTAGTGTATTATTACCAATAAACTGATAAGTTTCTCACACAGTGGAACGAACCTCAAATTTTTCTTATGCTACAATACCCTGTATGTCCAAAAATTTACTACCTTTGCATTGTCAATTAGTGTGACAAGGTACAATATTTGACAATAGAAATTATGATTATACCAAGACCTCGATACCTGCAGAAGCTTATTTCTCGTCAACATAATGGAATGATAAAGATTGTCACCGGCATTAGACGATGTGGCAAATCATATCTATTATCTACACTTTACGCCAACTGGCTCAGGGAGCAAGGTGTGGAAAACGACCACATCATCACGATCAATCTTGAAGACAGACGAAACAAGAAACTGCGCGAT
>JAAVDU010000003.1 GCA_014801605.1 Bacteroides sp. | reverse complement strand
CCAGAAACTCTCTGACAAGGATTCTTTTGATACATTCGGCTATCTTCAGGTCGTGGCAAGTACCACATTTTTATTGCCGAAAGGTTTTAACCTCACGATGAATTGCTACTATACCTCCAGAATGAAGATTGGCAACATCAGCGTTTTTCCGATTCTGAATCTTAATCCTACGATTCAGAAACAATTTGGCAAGCACTGGTCGGTATCGATTGGTCTTGAAGACATGTTGCAGCGGAAATTTAAACTCAGGACAGAATCATCAGGGTATAAACGTTTTACCTCAACGAAAACTTATATGACGGCAAAAATTGGAGTGACGTATAAATTCAACACCGGGAAAGGTTTCAGAACCCCGAGAATTGAAAAGAATACAGATAATTCAAGATTCAGTACAGAATGATGACAAAAATTTCCAGTTTATTATAATATTCATAAGCATGTCGCGTTATATTATATTTGTCAAATTCAATCAGTATGAATCAACAGGAAATATTCAATTTGGCTTTTGCCAATCAGGGTAAGGCCAGAGAAGTTCTGATGAGATCCGGTATTCTAAAATAGCATTCTATACGGTACCGATGAGGGATGCATGGGTGTAGGCTACATAACATACACTTCTCTCAGTAGCACTAATCATTTATATCAATAGCACTAATCATATATAATGAGATACAAAGAACTAAAAGATATGACTTTGGAGGAACTGTGGGAATTGTTTCCCATAGTATTGAGTCCACATAATTCCAAATGGGCGTCTTGGGCGGATGACGAGATAAGATTGCTGTCAACTCTCCTTGAAGAATATGCCCCTGTCATCAATCATATCGGAAGCACTGCAATTCCCGATATCAAGGCCAAACCGATAGTAGATATCCTCGTTGAGATCGCTCCTGACGTTCGATGGCAATCTATCAGAGAAATATTGGAACAGAACGGCTATATCTGTATGTCGGAATCTGAAATCCGCATGAGCTTCAACAAAGGGTATACTCCCCAAGGGTATGCCGACAAAGTTTTTCATATTCACATACACAGGACTGGTGACAATGAAGAGATTCTTTTCCGCAACTATCTGATTTCGCACCCGGAAATTGCCAAAGAGTATGAAAGGTTGAAAATGTCGCTATTACCTGAATACACAAATAATCGCGACGGATATACCGAGGCAAAAACAGAGTTCGTCAAACGGATTGTCAGGATGAACTTGACAATGAATCCTCGTGGGGAGGCAAAAGGTAAAGGCGATGTGCCGGTTTAATAAAGCCGGACATCGCCTTTATCTGGTAAGGAGAGGCCTGAGTCTTATTTTATCAGCATGGAGGTGAAGCTGTGCGGCTTCAATACCGTGGAGTAGGTTTTGCCATCCAAAGCGATCTCGACCGGATTCTCTTCGTCAAGGGAATTTCCCATTATTACCGCCACACTTCCATCAGGGTTCTCGAATGCAAGCATATTGCTGTCGGAGGGGGTATCGAGTCGGTAAGCACCAGTCTTCACATTATGAGAGAGCTGCTTCATGAGATAGTACTCAGGATTGTAAGTCACCTCCTTAGTCTCTTTGTCGACAGACACCAATGAATTCTGATTCCATCCCCAGGGGCTGATTCCCGGACGGGGAAGTATCATATTCCAGTAATGATAGGAATTGGCGCCGTTAGTGAAATAATGGCGCATAAGATCCCAGGTGTATTCCGCATAACCCCATGTGTTTTGTCCATCCCCACACTCGGTCTCAGTCTGCATCAGCATAAGTTCGGGATACTCCTTGTGGATATAAGGGATAGAATTCTTGCCGTCCCACTGGAAACCGGCGCCTTTTATATATTTCGATGCCTCGGGATCGTTCATGGCAGTCCGCACATAATTTGGATCAGATGTGTTGATTGTTCCGAAGATAATCTCGGAATCCACATTATTACGATCGAAAGCCGGTCCGAGGTATCTGCCTACAAAATATACCAGATCCTCCGGGCGCCATTTGCAGCTCGGGAACACCTGATTGCTGCAGGGCTCGTTCTGCGGACACACGGCGCTGATCTTTATCCCCTCCTTGCCGTAAGCATCTATAAACTTTACAAAATAGTCGGCATATGTAGAGAGATAGCCATCCTGCATCTTGAATCCCGTGCTATTGTCGGCGATGGCTCTTTCATTCGGCAGACCGTTGTATTCACCATGCGGAGAAGATGCATAATGATTGTTGGTCTTCATCCAGGCCGGGGGAGTCCAGGGAGATGCCCATATCCGCAGAGATGGGTTATACTTCATAGCGGCCTTGATATAGGGAATGAGGATGTATCTGTCGCGGGTGATGTTGAAGTTCTGCAGCCCGAAATCGTCGGCTGTATCGTCATGCGAATAATAGCTCATAGAGAAATCGTTGGCCCCCAGAGGCATACGGCAATAGTCGAAAGCCGCCCCCTCCGGAGAGAACAAAGCCTGGACTATCTCCTCCTGACGATCGGCGGGAAGAAGCTGAAGTGCGTCCCACCCCATTTCATTGAAGCATCCTCCAATACCTTTCACCTCCTGAGCACGCTTGTTCTTATCCAGTTTGACAGCCTTTGAGTCGCCGGTACGGCCGACTGTCACCTTCTGTTTCTCCCAGAGGTTCTGTTGTGTAGTGGAATATGATTCCACTTTCTGCGCATATGCTGACACCGCAATCATAGCGCATAATCCTAACGAAATGCTTTTCGTGTTCATCCTGATTAGAAATTAATGCCGGTTAAACTACCTTTTGAATTACTTAATACGATTTATTGTATTTTGAAACTGTCCAATATACGGAGAGCAGACCGCAAAGCGAGGCTGCCCCTTATATATTGAAGGGTATGTAAGTTTTTTACTTTGCGAATTTACAAAATTTTCTTTGTATATGCAACATACGACGGGAACTACCCTCTTTAGATGAATATTAAAATGGGATTTTAAAGAGAAATATGATAAAATATTTGTATATGATATGGAAATTTACTACTTTTGCACCAAGTTGTAAGAAAATTAATAAATTTTCTCAAGTAAAATTCCCTTAAGTGATGACTTAAGAGAGTTAAGAAAAAGATTGTAAGGAGATAAGTCTTAAACGACGGATCCTGATAAAAGATCTAAGGCCTGAAAGATCACAGCTACTGATAAGTTGCTGCTGACTTCAGGCCTTATCTATTGAAGTAGAAACACACCAAAACAACAACGATAAAGGAAATGGAACAAAATAACCGGGGACTGTATGATCCGACATACGAGCATGATGCATGCGGGGTAGGTCTGCTCGTCAACGTCGGTGGTCGTAAGAGCCATCGACTTGTAGAGAAAGCGCTTCAGGTGCTTGAACACATGGTACACCGTGGGGCGGAGGGTGCCGACCCCCTCACGGGCGACGGTGCCGGGATTATGGTGCAGATACCCCACGAGTTTATACTCCTTCAGGGTGTCCCTGTTCCGGAGAAGGGTCGTTACGGCACAGGGATAGTCTTTATGCCCCATGATGAGGAATCGCGAGAGGCAATACTTGATATAATAGAGCGGGAAGCCATGGCCGATGGGATGACCCTGCTTTCAGTTAGAGATGTCCCTGTCAATAACTCAATGCTCGGAGAGGTGGCACGCCGAGCTGAACCCGCCGTGAAACAGATTTTCGTATCCGACGAGGAGAGCGAGCGGCCAATGGAGCTCCGCCTCTACCTTCTCCGTAAGAGAGTCGAAAAAAAGGTAGCCGAAGCTGATATAAAAGATAAAGGGGATTTCTATATCTGTTCATTATCATCGAAGACCATTGTATATAAGGGTATGTTGACGAGCATGCAGCTTCGTTATTATTATCCCGATCTGATGAATCCGAGATTCACTTCCGCTATGGCTCTTGTACATTCACGCTTCTCTACCAATACTTTCCCGGCGTGGAGTCTGGCCCAGCCCTTCAGGATGCTCGGCCACAACGGAGAGATCAACACAATCCAAGGGAACAGACTGTGGATGAAGGCCCGNGAAGGGGGACTCCATCCCGAGGCGTTCGGCGGTCAGGATATGACNCCTATNCTTCAGCCCGGNATGAGCGACTCCGCNTCACTNGATAATGTACTGGAATTCTTTATAATGGCCGGCATGTCGTTGCCTCACGCACTTGCCATGCTTGTGCCGGAATCGTTCAANGACAAGAATCCTATTTCNCCGGCACTCAAAGCATTCTATGAATACCATTCTATCCTGATGGAGGCGTGGGATGGTCCGGCTACCCTACTCTTCAGCGACGGCAGATATGCCGGAGGGATGCTNGACAGAAACGGACTTCGTCCGGGCAGGTATCTCATCACCGACAACGACACCGTTGTCATCGCTTCAGAAACCGGAGTTTTGGCATTCGATCCCTCGGAAATCAAGAGGAAAGGGCGTCTAAAACCCGGAAAGATGATGATAGTGGATATGAAAGAGCATAGGATACTCTTCGATGAAGAGATCAAGGAAACACTTGCAGGGACAGCCCCCTATCGCGACTGGCTTGCACGCTATAGAATAAAACTCGATACCATCACTTCGGGCAGGAAAGTTGACGATCGGGTTGAGGGGTTTGAACGTCTGTTGCATACCTTTATGTATGACAGCGAGGAGATCGAGAAGATTCTGACCCCAATGACTGTGGAGGGGAAAGAACCGATCCATTCTATGGGTGACGATAGTCCGCTGGCAGCTCTCTCGAAGAAGCGCCAACCTATTTATAACTATTTCCGGCAACACTTCGCACAAGTAACGAATCCCCCTATAGATCCTCTGCGGGAGGAATTGGTGATGAATCTTGACAGCTATATCGGGGCAGTGAGCAAGGATATGCTCGACTTCTCTCCGGAACATTGCAAGATGGTGCTTCTGAAACGCCCTGTGATCACCAACAGAGAGCTTGATCTGCTATGCCATCTTCGCTACAAGGGCTTTGATGCATGTCGTCTTGACATGACATTTCCTGTTGAGGATGGCGAAGAGGGAATCAAAAAAGGGATAGAGCGTCTTTGCATGGAGGCTGAGAAAGCTGTAGATGAGGGATGCAGCTATCTTGTGCTTACCGACAGAGGAGTATCGAAGGAACGCGCACCCATACCTTCGCTGCTTGCCACGGCCGCCCTTCATCATCGTCTAATTGAAGCCCGTAAACGCACCCGGACCGCTATAGTAGTTGAGACAGGAGATGCCCGTGAGGTGATGCACTTCGCTCTCCTTGTGGGATACGGAGCATCAGCTATCAATCCCTATATGGCTTTGGCAGTGATAAAGAGAATGGTGGACGAACAGAAGATCCAACTTGATTTCGTGACGGCCTCAAGGCATTACATAGAGGCCGTAGACAAAGGGCTGCTCAAGATCATGTCGAAGATGGGAATCTCCACATTGACATCCTACAAGGGTGCACAGCTGTTTGAAGCTCTCGGACTGTCAGAGAGAATCTGCAGTGAATATTTCGGAGGAACCCCATCGAAGATAAGCGGACTTGGTCTGAGATCGATAACAGAGGATATACTCGATGCCCACAGTGAAGCCTGGAGTGGCGATTTCGATGAAGGGGCACCCCTCCCCTATGCCGGACTCTATTCATACCGGAAGAATGGCGAGACACATGCATGGAATCCCGAAGCTGTGAAGGCATTGAGAAAAGCTACAAGGCTCGACAGCTATAAACAGTTCGTTGAATTCTGCAATATCGTGGATTCCGGCGATGATCCGATTTTCATCCGCGATTTCCTTGAGATCGGTGGTCTTGGTGAAGGGATAAGTATAGATGAGGTGGAAAGTGAAGAGGAGATCATGAAGCGCTTCTTCACGGGAGCTATCTCATTCGGAGCCATATCCTCGGAAGCTCATGAGGCGATAGCGGTAGCGATGAACTCGATTGGAGCCAAATCAAACACCGGAGAGGGGGGTGAAGACTCGGCGCGTTTCCAACCGAGAGAGGATGGCACTTCGGTGAGATCAGCCATAAAGCAAGTGGCTTCAGGGCGTTTCGGAGTGACGGCCAACTATCTTGTGAATGCCGACGAGATACAGATAAAGGTAGCTCAAGGAGCAAAACCCGGAGAAGGGGGTCAGTTACCCGGCTTCAAGGTAGACAAGATAATAGCCAAGACCCGACACTCCATACCGGGTATCTCCCTCATATCTCCACCCCCACACCACGACATCTACTCGATAGAAGATCTCGCTCAACTTATCTTCGACCTGAAGAATGTGAATCCGCGGGCCAAGATTTCTGTTAAACTTGTGTCGGAGAGTGGAGTGGGAACAATAGCAGCCGGTGTAGCGAAAGCTAAAAGTGATCTGATTACGATTTCAGGAAGCGACGGAGGGACGGGGGCCTCCCCCGCCTCATCTATCAGGTATGCAGGGACACCGGTGGAATTAGGTCTTTCAGAGACCCAGCAGACCCTTGTGATGAACGGACTTCGAGGTCAGGTACGTCTTCAGGCTGACGGACAGCTTAAATCGGCGCGCGATGTGCTTGTCATGGCCATGTTGGGCGCCGAAGACTACGGATTCTCAACAGCCGCCATGATAGTGCTCGGATGTATAATGGATCGTAAATGTCACACCAACAAATGTCCGGTAGGGATCGCCACACAGAATCCTGAGTTGCGGGCTAAATATGATGGGGCACCGGTCTATCTGGTAAGATACTTCCAGTTCCTCGCCCGTAGAATAAGGGAGATGATGGCGGAGAGGGGTATCAGGAAACTGGCTGAAATAATCGGGCGNCCTGATCTTCTGAAAGTGAAGAGCGGGCTTCCGGATGGTATCGACCTCAGCAGGCTCCTACACATTCCGGCAGAAGCAGCCACCAACAGTGTAATCAGTGTCAGCGGACAGAAACATGAGATTGATAATGTGCTNGACCGCAAAATCGTGGCCATGGCNTACCCGGCTATACAAGCGGGTACTCCTGTGGAGATGGAGTTTCCCGTAAGCAATACCGACCGCTCTGTAGGAGCGATGCTTTCAGGAGAGGTAGCGCTTAAATACGGCGATGAGGGACTCCCCGGGAATGACCTCATAAAAGTGATCTTCAAGGGATCGGCCGGACAGAGTTTCGGAGCTTTCCTTGCTCATGGCATCACATTCAGACTCGAAGGTGACGCCAACGACTATGTCGGGAAAGGACTCTCAGGTGGCCGGATAGTCATTGTTCCGCCTGCCGGGAGCACATTCGCCCCCGAAAACAATATCATAGCAGGCAATACCCTCCTATATGGGGCAACCTCAGGTGAGGTCTATATCAACGGACGTGTCGGAGAGCGGTTCTGTGTCAGAAACTCAGGAGCAACCGCCGTAGTAGAGGGTGTAGGCGACCATTGCTGCGAATATATGACGGGAGGTATCACTGTGGTGCTTGGACGGACAGGTAGGAACTTTGCGGCCGGGATGAGTGGCGGAGTTGCCTATGTATATGATCCTGAGAGGACATTCGATTATTTTTGCAACATGGAGATGGTGGAACTGTCGCTTGTCGAAGATCCTTCTGACGTGCGTGAGCTTCACAGGATAGTATCAGCTCATTACCGCCATACCCGCTCCCCGTTGGCGGAGAGGATACTGGACAATTGGGAAACCTCCGTAAAGGATTTTATACAAGTCATGCCCACAGAATATCGTAAAGTCAGGGGAATGAGGGAACATAACTAAACCACGACCCCAACTATTGGTCAAAATAGCGAAAAATATTGTATCCGCAAAGATAATCGTTTGCGGATACAATATTTTTTTCTAATTTTACGATTAAAATACAGACTAACCTCAAAATACACAACGTGCAATGTTGAAGAAGACAAGACAAATCCTTGCAGTCGTCAGTATCGTGCTGGTGACACTTCTCTTTCTTGATTTCACCGGAACGATTCACACATGGTTCGGATGGCTGGCAAAAATACAGTTCCTGCCGGCGCTCCTTGCCTTGAATGTAGGGGTGATCATCCTTCTTGTGGCTCTTACCCTACTCTTCGGCCGCATCTATTGTTCGGTGATCTGCCCTCTTGGCATCATGCAGGATATTTTCGCATGGTTCGGTAAAAAGAGTAAGAAAAACCGATATACCTATTCACCGGCGAAGTCAATATTGCGCTATGTAATGCTTGTAGTCATGATAGTGGCCATAGCCGCCGGTATCGGGTCGATCTTCGCATTACTTGCTCCCTACAGTGCATACGGACGCATCGCTCAAAGCCTTCTCTCCCCGATCTGGCAATCAGTCAACAACCTATTGGCAAAATGGGCCGAAGCTCACGACAGTTATGCCTTTTATACTGTCGACGTATGGTTGAAAGGGGGTCTAACACTCGGGGTAGCAATTGTCACCCTGATTGTTCTCTTCTATCTCTCATGGCGCAACGGCCGGACATACTGCAATACAATCTGTCCTGTCGGAACGGTTTTGGGATTCTTATCCAGATTTTCCTTGTTCCGCCCCTCGATCGACTTATCAAAGTGCAACAGCTGCGGTCTGTGCGCCCGCAACTGCAAGTCGGCATGTATCGACAGCAAGTCGCATACAATCGACTATTCCCGATGTGTCACCTGCTTCGATTGCATAGGGAAATGTCATAAGGGAGCGATCAGCTACACCTACCGTCGGGATGCATCGGTGTCAACACTCCTGACCCCCGAAAGTAACGGAAAAAATGTAGATGGGTCAAGACGTCAGTTTATTACGGCTACTGCGGCCCTCGCCGCCACGGCAGCTGTCAAGGCACAGGAGAAAACTGTAGACGGCGGACTTGCCGTGATCACAGAGAAGAAACGACCGGCCAGGAAGACGAAGATAGTTCCTCCCGGCGCACAGAGCATCAAAAACCTCACGTCGCATTGCACTGCTTGTCAACTCTGTGTGTCGGTATGTCCTAACGGTGTGCTCCGCCCCTCTACCGACCTTGAGTCGCTCATGCAACCTGAATCGTCATATGAACGCGGTTACTGCAGGCCGGANTGTACAAAATGCTCAGAGGTGTGTCCGGCGGGAGCTATCAAGCCAATCACCAGAGAGGATAAATCGTCAACACAGATCGGCCATGCAGTCTGGGTGAAAGANAACTGTATACCTCTTACCGACGGAGTGGAGTGTGGCAACTGCGCACGCCATTGTCCCGCAGGAGCNATAACCATGGTTCACTCCGAAGCCGGTAATGACAGTTCGGTGAAGATCCCCGTAGTAAATACCGAACGTTGTATCGGCTGCGGGGCATGCGAGAATCTCTGTCCCGCCAACCCTTACAGTGCTATATATGTAGAGGGTCATGAACGGCATCGTGAAATCTAAGAAAAATTGCAACAATGAAATATAATATGAACCGCAGGGAATTTCTCCGACGTCTCGGTTTGGGCACATCCGCAGCCGGACTCGCACTTGCAGGCTGCGACTCGGCAAGNAAGAGTNTCGCCGGCTCAGCATCCGACGGCATAGAAAAGGGTAAGATGACTTATCGTGAGAACCCCACNACGGGAGANAAGGTATCGATCCTTGGATANGGATGTATGCGCTGGCCCAACAAAAAGATTGAAGGTGCGGAGGGTACTGAAGAGGAGATTGACCAGGAAGTTGTCAACGATCTTGTGGACACCGCAATCGCACATGGTGTNAACTATTTCGACACGTCGCCGGCTTATTGTAAAGGGAAGTCGGAACATGCTACCGGAATCGCCCTGAGCCGACATCCCCGCGATAGCTATTATATAGCGACAAAACTCTCAAACTTCGCGCCCTCCACTTGGAGCAGAGAGGCATCTATGGCTATGTACCACAACTCACTGAAGGAACTGCAGACCGATTATATCGACTATATGCTTCTTCATGCCATAGGGATGGGCGACGGCATGGGTGAGTTTCAGAAAAGATATATCGACAACGGCATGCTTGAGTTCCTGCTTCAGGAGAGAGAGGCGGGAAGAATACGCAATCTTGGCTTCTCGTATCATGGCGATGTGAAGGTATTCGATCATCTTCTGGCCAACCACGATAAATATAAATGGGATTTCGTACAGATTCAGCTCAACTATGTTGACTGGAAGCATGCCAAGGAGATCAACGACCGCAATACGAATGCAGAATACCTCTATGGTGAACTTGAGAAACGTGGTATCCCGGCAGTGATAATGGAGCCGCTTCTTGGAGGGCGTCTGTCGAATGTNCCNGACCACATCGTTACCCGACTCAAGCAGAAAGAGCCNGAGAAGAGTGTGGCATCCTGGGCCTTCCGTTACGCGGGGACCTTCCCGGGAGTTCTCACGGTGCTCAGTGGCATGACCTACAAGGAGCATCTTGAGGATAACCTCTCCACTTATTGTCCGCTTGATCCTCTGGATGAGGAGGAACTCGCGTTTCTCTACGACACAGCCGATCTGATGATGCAGTATCACACCATTCCCTGCAACGACTGTAAATATTGTATGCCATGTCCTTACGGACTGGATATACCGGCTATTCTTCTCCACTACAACAAATGTATAAATGAAGGTAATGTGCCGGCCTCCACACAAAGCAAGGACTATANGGAGGCGCGTAGAGCGTTCCTGATCGGTTACGACAGAAGTGTGCCCAAGCTTCGCCAGGCAAACCATTGCATAGGATGCAACCAATGTGCGCCACACTGTCCGCAATCAATCGATATTCCGGGCGAACTGCANAGNATTGACAGTTTCGTGGAGAATCTTAAGCAGAATGTATAATTTGAATAATAAGAATAATATATGTTAATGTTTATAGGGGGGCTNGGAGCCTCNGAGATATTATTGATAGCCCTTGTGGTGCTTCTCTTTTTCGGTGGTAAAAAGATTCCTGAGCTTATGAAAGGACTCGGCAAAGGNGTGCGCTCTTTCAAGGATGGTATGAAAGAGGTTGAGAATGAGATAAAGGATAGCGACCCGACTGAAAAATGANCTCCGAGGAAAACNCNGGAAGTTTCTGGGATCATCTTGATGTGTTGNGAGGAGTGATAATTCGNGTACTCGCNGTCTGGATGGTAATCAGTATCGTGACCTTTTTCTTCAAGAGTGAGATATTTGATATNCTGCTTGCTCCGAAGAGCGACGAATTCCTGCTTTATCGGTTGATTNCAGAATTGTGTCTGCGATTCGGGCTTGAGCCTCCGGGATCATTTGACCTTGAGCTGATCAATATCGGGCTGGCACGCCAGTTCATGATCCATATGCAGACAGCTNTNTGTGTGGGTTTTGTGCTTGCAGCGCCATANGCACTCTACGAGGTGTTCGGATTCATATCCCCCGGNCTATACCGGAAAGAGAGNCATTATGTGTCGAGAATCCTCTTCTGCGGCTATNTCATGTTTCTCATAGGGATTGCANTAAGCTATCTNATTATCTTTCCCATGACTGTACAGTTCCTGGGGTCGTATCAGGTGGCAGCCGATGTCACCAATATGATATCCCTTGATTCATACATGGGAACACTCTTCATGATGTGTCTGTGCATGGGAACAGTATGTGAGCTTCCGGTGTTGTCATGGTTGCTTGCAAAGGCCGGCGTACTGAAACACTCGGTCATGGCCAAATACCGTCGTCATGCGATAGTAATCATCCTGATAGTNGCGGCAGTCATCACCCCCACCTCCGATATTTTCACTCTTCTTATTGTCTCAGTGCCGATATGGATACTCTATGAGGCAAGTATATTGATAGCNAAAACAGTTGAGAAAAAAGAGACGCCCTGACAGGTTCAGGACGTCTCTTTTATTATGTTCTGTAGTTTTCCACTTTCAATTNCGCACTCTATCCNGGCAGGAATTACTTTTTCAAGGCCAGGCCATCGCGGAACGCATTGCCTACACGTTGGCCGAGAGTGATGTAACCGTTATGNACNGGNTCAAAAGTGATNAGCTGCATCTTCTCAACATCCGGACGTCCATCTTCAGCNAGATATTTCTCATCGCATACGATGTTNACAATCTCAGCAATCAGGAAACAACCGGATNCNGACTCCTGAAGNCGCTCTTTCACTCTACATTCAAGAGTCATAGGGAAACATTCAAAAACCGGAGCATTCACATTTTCGGCCTTCGATGCTTTCCAGCCGGTCTGCGCAATCTTGTCGGGTTGCTTACGTCCACTGACGATACCGACATAATCNGCTCCCACAAGAGTATCTTCAGTAGCGAATGATACTGTCAACTCACCGCATCTCTTCAGATTGTCTGTTGTGGCATGCGAACCGAGAGAGATTATGATCTCATGTTGGTCCCACTGTCCGCCCCATGCGGCGTTCATAGCGTTAGGAGTTCCATCGGCATCATAGGTGCCGAGAATAAGAACAGGCTGAGGGAGCACCCAAGCCTGCGGCTTGAAATTTTTCATAATAGATGATCATTTAATATGTAACGTTATTATAANCANCATGNATANGAAATGGTTTTAGAAACGCAAGGCGATGTNTACAGAAATGAACATCTTCAGGATTTCATATGTTTAATATATGAAAAGGANCTACTTGATCCTTCTCAATAAAGAATTATCAAACCTTATTATAAATAGATAGAAATGAAAACATTCCAATCNAGAATTGATGAAGGGATACCTTCGCTGGCAGTGTTTCTTCACGCCGGTCTTCATGACGCCACTAAAATAAAGAGATTGGCAGAAGAGCTTCGTGAGAAATATGGCGACCGCATCAACATTCTCCGNGTCGATGCCTCTTACGACCANCGACTCAAGCATCAGTACAATATCCTTAAGTATCCTACCTGGATTCTGTTCAAGAAAGGTGAGGAACTCATGCGCGAGACCGGAGAGAAGACTATAGGGCAGCTCACCGAACTTGTAGAGCGCGGATTCTGAAATAAATATAAGTCATTTATAACAGTTTCTTAAATANNAAATGGTATCCCTTATTCCTGATTAATCAGGAATAAGGGATACCATTTTTTATTAACAATTCCTTAAGGCGCAGGTTCTCCACACGTAAGGAATCCACTTCATCGCGCAAGTCGTCGANNCTTTCCGACAGACGGTCGTTTCGCTTGGTCAGGAAGTCAATCCTTTCAGACATATCATTAGATACACTACCATTTCCGGCACTTCGACGGTGGGCCAGATCATGGAAATGGTTAAGGAGATCGGAGAGAGATTCAGATGGATCGGAATTATGTGTATGAGGAGGCATCACATAATCAGGCTGATCATCCGTCATATAATCATCGAGAGAATCAAGTTCGAATATTTCAAGAATCCTGTCGTACTTCTCTTCAGGAATGCGACTGCGCCCGTTTTCGATAGCCGACAGAAAACTGGGTCTTACCTGCAGAAGTTCCGCAAGCTCCCTCTGACTCATACCACCCCTCTTTCTTANTTTAGCCAGGTCTACTCTGCTCATGNAGTTGTTNATTTACAAGATTACCAAAAATATAAATTAATTAGCCGCGTGCAAGTATGGCAAGAGTGATCAGGGAGAGAAGGAGAAGTATTGCAAATGTCCACTTCTCCCCTACCTTGAAGATTTGTCCATGCACTAAATTATGTCTTATGTTGTATTCTCTTCTCGCCTGAATGAAAAACCCTACTCCTATGCAATAGAATACGGAAGTCATCATAAGTTCCTTCAATCCCCCCGCATAGGCCATCCAGCAACAGAACAAGACAGTCACCACCGCCACTATCCTCATCNCCGGGCTATCNGCCTTTTTCAGCAGGAAAAGACCTGTGAAAAGATAACAGGGTATAATCATGAGGCCTGTGATATGCAGGGAGGTGAGATATACATTATCTGCCATCACCACCATGATGAGGAAGAGATTCATCACCACACTTGAGGCGAACAATCCGAAAGATGGCATGTCATGATGGTTCAGCCTGCGGAAGTGAGAAGGAAGAATACCTACCANCGCCGCTTCATAAGGCACCTGAGCCACCACCAGAGTCCAAGCTACCCAGCCACCGAGCAACGACACGATTACCGCAGAGATTACAAACCAATAAGCCCATTCNCCNCATGANTCCCTCAAGATATANGCAATCGAGGGATCGGGAAGNCCGGCGAGTTTTGCCTTGGAAAGCAATCCGAAACACAACAGCGACACNGCCAGATACAGCACGAGGGAGATTGTAAATCCGGCAGCTCCGGCCCTTCCTACNTCGGAAGGCTTTCTTGCCCGCGCCGACATCATCACAGCTCCCTCTACTCCGAAGAAACAGAAGAGAGTGACCATCATGCATGATTTCACCTGCGATCCAAGATCATCTCCCGGAAGTTGTCCTCCCCAGAAATCAGACTCGAAAAGATCCAGCTTGAATCCTATNGCAAAGACTGTGACTATGAAAACCAGCATAAGGACTTTCAGGACAGCAAGAAATGANTTGATGAAATTTGCCGTCTGCAGTCCTCTCGACACGATATAATACATCAACCATATAAGAGAGGAGCCGAAGAGCACGGTCTCCCAGCCGTGTCGGTTGAGCGCCGGAATAAACGCCCCGACCGAATCATTGAGCATCACNGCATAGGTGACNTTGGAGAAAGCCGTACACAACCAATAGCCCCAGGCTATATTGAAGCCTGCATAATTTCCGAACTCCGCCTGCGCATATTGATATATACCGGCATTGTATTGAGGATAACGGTCGCTGAGCCAATTGAAAGCAATCACGAGCGGAAGTATTCCGAGCGCNGTGATCANCCAAGCGAGAGCCACTCCTCCGGGAGAGGCGGCGGCAGCCATGTTCTGAGGAAGGTTATAGATACCAACTCCGACCATNAGGCCGAACACTAAAGCTGTCAGAGCCCAGAAACCAAGTTTCCCTTTAGATAGCATTTTTAATTATAATTAGAAAATTATGATTGCTTGTGCGGCATCGANGTCAATCANTCATCAATGTGCAATGCCTCAAGGAACCGTCTCACCACTTCCTTATTGCCGGTGTGCTTTCCGTGATCCTCGCTTAGCTTGCAGGTGTCGCAATAGAAAGGCCACGACTCGGTGATCTTTACAGCCAGAAGCTTGATGACGATATTCATCGGTTTCACCCCCGGAATATCGTTGGTGAAATGCGTGCCTATCCCAAAAGAGGGAATACACTTNCCNTCNGCATATTTCCTGATTGCCAGAGCCTCGTCGACATTAAGACCGTTGCTGAATACCACCTGCTTTGTGGCCGGATTGATGCCCAGCGATTTATACTTGGCTACAATCTTGTCGAGCTGATCATAATTATCGCCGCTGTCCACCCGGAGGCCTTTGAACATATTGGCGTAATCCTCGGAGAAGTTAAGGCTGAAAATTCGCCAGCCATAAGTGTCGTAGAGGAATGTGCCGAGCGCGCCACGATATGTGCTTGCCCATGTGCGCATGGCCAGATGGTTTGACATCTGGGGACCATACATCCCGGCGATTGCGCATATAAGCTCATGTGCCATAGTACCAATCGGAGTGAGATCATATTTCATCGCGAAATAGACGTTGCTCGTACCGGTGAAGCGNCCCGGNCCTCCCGAGGCCTTGCANGCATCTTTCATAGCTCTTACCGCCGTATCCTGCATTTTGAAGGAAGCCCTGCGTCGGGTGCCGAAATCACTGAAGACACACCCACCCTCCGTAAGCTTTTTCCCTTTCTCGAAAGAACGCTTATAATAATCATCGAAATCGAATTGCCCGTCCTGCCCGGTCATAATATAATATAATTCGGAAATAATGGCGAGCACCTTCACTTCCAGCATGATGGTGTTGCTCCAGCATCCTTCGAACTCTACATTCAGCCNGCCCTCATCATCCTGAGAGGCTGTCACCCAACGATGGTCATAACGGAAACCTTTCAGAAAACTGTAAAACCAATCCGGGATAAACCGGCAGCGCCGTTTCATGAACTCAATCTCCTCGTCGGTGATAACGACATTCTCAAGGAGCTTTATCTGCCGCATAAGTTCCTCGGCAAAACCGGGGGGATATACCGTATTATCCCTATCATTGAATTTATACTTCACCTGACAGCGTGGATAATTGTCGATGACGGCGCAGCACATTGTGAATTTATATAGATCGTCGTCGGTGAAATGAGTGATAATCTGACGCATGGAATTGATTTTCTGTTAAAGGTTTAATACAATAATTTCATCGGAGAGCCATTCTTCTGCCCTGCTCTCCGATGAATATGTGTTAGTATCGAGGGAAACAACTTTTATTTCGCTGCTTTCTTCTGCTCCTTGGCCCAGGTGTCTTTAAGGCCGATCGTCTTGTTGAATACCGGCATCTCCTCAGTGGAATCGGGATCTACGGTGTAATATCCGAGGCGTGTAAACTGGAAGTGTCCTTCAGGTTTGGTCTGCTCGGCAGCCCACGGCTCAAGCTTCACGTTCCTTCTTACTTTCAGAGACTCAGGATTGAGAAGATCACGGAAATCACCCTCCTCAGCAGAGGGATTCTCCACGGCGAAGAGACGGTCGTAGTCCCTTACCTCCGCATCCTTGGCGTGCGGCACGGATACCCAGTGGAGAGTACCCTTCACTTTACGGTCGCTACCGGGCATTCCGCTCTTAGTGTCGGGATCATACTCTGCGTAAATCTCCTCGATCTCACCGGCATCATTCTTCTTCACACCCGTGCATTTGATGATGTAGGCCCCTTTCAGACGCACCTCCTTATCCGGAGAGAGACGGAAGAACTTCTTGGGGGGATTCTCCATGAAATCCTCACGCTCTATCCAAAGCTCACGTGTAAAAGGCATCGGATGCTTACCCTCCTCAAGATTTTCGGGATTGTTGTCCATCTCAATGATCTCCTCCTTATCCTCAGGATAATTAGTCAGGATGAGTTTCACAGGATTCACCACAGCGCAAACACGTGTTGCAGTCTTGTTGAGATCCTCTCTTACGGCATGCTCAAGCAACTCGATATGATTGAGGGCCTCATACTTCGTATAACCTATACGGTTGACGAAATCCTTGATAGCCTCCGGAGTATAACCTCTCCTTCTAAGGCCACAGAGAGTAGGCATACGGGGATCGTCCCAACCATTCACCAGCCCCTCCTTCACCAGCTGCAGGAGCTTACGCTTGCTCATTACGGTGTAGGTGAGGTTCAGACGGTTGAACTCAATCTGACGCGGGCAATATGACTCATCGGCGAGTTCTTTTACAAAATACTCATAAAGAGGACGGTGAGGCACAAACTCAAGGGTACAGATCGAGTGGGTTACACCCTCGAAATAGTCGCTCTGTCCGTGGGCGAAGTCATACATGGGATATACCTTCCACTGAGTGCCTGTGCGCCAATGGGGAGTCTTGATGATTCGATACATGATCGGGTCGCGGAAGTGCATGTTGCTGTTTGCCATGTCGATCTTCGCACGAAGCACCATCGATCCCTCCTCAAACTCACCTTTATTCATTCTCTCGAAGAGGTCGAGATTCTCCTCCACAGGACGGTCCCTGAATGGAGAGGGTCTGCCGGGGGTTGTGGGTGTCCCCTTCTGCTCTGCGATCTGCTCGCTTGTCTGCTCGTCGACATATGCTTTCCCCTCCTTTATCATACGCACAGCAAGATCGTAAAGCTGAGGGAAATAATCGGAAGCGTAATAGAGTCTGTCGCCCCAGTCATATCCAAGCCAGTGGATATCCCGCATTATGGCGTTAACATATTCCATATCCTCCTTCTGCGGATTTGTATCGTCGAAACGGAGGTTGCAGGTGCCCCCGAATTTCTCGGCGGCGCCGAAATCCATAATAAAAGCCTTGGCATGTCCGATATGCAGGTATCCGTTAGGCTCCGGAGGGAAACGTGTATTGAGTCGGCCGCCGTTTTTTCCGGCAGCGAGATCATTTGCTATCTCCTGTTCAACAAAGTTAAGTCCGCCCTCATTGGCGACACCCTCTTCAATGATTTCAGTCATATGGTTTTAAATGTTTCAATAACCTTGACAATGCACAAGATTCAAGCGCGAAGCCGAATCCGGAGCACGCCTTGTCAAAAGAGAATTCAGTTTAAAGTGCAAATTTAGTAAATCTTTTGCATATCATTCCAAGAATTCACAGAAAATATAATTATCGCGGTTATTGAATCGAAACGGATGTAAAAATGAAGTCCCGACTGCAAGTTGACAGTCGGGACTTCATTTTACATCTGTGTGAATCAATATTCAGGGGGGAATTCCTTGGGAGCGTCGGCATCTGTAGCGGAGGCTATCCCATCAGTCTTGAGACCGTGCTTGAGCCATGCGCCGGAGAAGAGTCTCCATAGGAAGATGGCCCCACGGAAACAAAGTTCTATACACATGGCAAGCCATACACCATGAAGCCCCATGCTGCCTACAAGGAGAGCAGCCAAAGGGACCCTCACCAGCCATATGCTTGAGAAATTCATCAGAGCAGGCCATACGGTGTCGCCCACACCCACCATGACTCCATAAGCCACAATCGAAGCCGCAAACATCGGCTCGGCCCAAGCCTCTATGCGGAGCACCTCGGCCCCGAGATCCTGAATGGCCTTTACGGGAGAGAGGAGCTGCATCACGGCGGGCGCGCCCAGCCATAGAATAAGCCCCATCACCGACATCACGACCATTCCAAGTCCGACTGTCAGGTACCCGAACTTACGGGCCAGATCCTTCCGGCCTGCTCCATAGCTCTGGCCGGTAAGAGTAGTGGCAGCGTCACCGATACCATAACCCGGCATATAGCAGAGAGCCTCGGCAGTGACAGCGAATGAATTTGCAGCGATAGCCACAACACCCAACGGAGCCACGATGACAGTTATCATGATCTGCGCACCACATATCACGGCATGTTCGAGAGTCATAGGAGCCGCCACTTTCACTGCATTCCGCATTACGGGACGCGAGGGGCGGAATGAACCTTCCACCCCCTTGAAAGCGAGCCCTTTCTGGCGGGTGACGGCATACCATAGAATGGCTGCCGCAGTCACTGTCTCCGCTGCCACAGTACCCAGGGCGGCTCCGAGTACACCGAGTCCGGCTCCCGGCATATTGATAGTCATACCAAGGATATCTATCTCTCTGGAAGGGAAGATCAGCAGGAAATTGAAGATGACGTCGAGTACACACATCATGACATTGAGCGACCCGGGAACAAGCATATTGCCCGAAGCCCTGAGAGCACCGCTACCGATATAATTGAGAGTGAGGAGAGGGAGCGACCCTACGAAGACAGCGAAATAGAGGGATGCATTGCCGCAGACACTCTCCTCCCCACCGAGCCAATGAGGCAGCGGTATGGATATGGCCAGACCAATCAACCCCATCAACACACCGAAGAGGAAGGAGGCCAGCAGTCCCTGTCGGAAAATATTTCGTGCTGAATCATAGTCGGAAGCACCGATACGATGGGCAATCTGGACAGAGAAGCCTGTAGTGGCTGCCGAGCAGATACCCCAGAACAGCCAGAGACTTGTGGATACCAGACCGACCGATGCCGAATCGTCGGCGCCGAGACGTCCTACCATGGCTGCGTCGATATACTGCATCAGGATACTCGACAACTGAGCCATTATGGCAGGCCACGACAATTTGGCGGTAAGCCGCAGACGCTGTCCGAAACTCAGCGGCTTACCGGATTGAATCAAAGACAACATTATGGTTTCAGGATTTTCACAAATTGGCTTTCAGCCAAGTGATGATTCGAGAAAGGCCTTCGGCGAGAGTGCTTCTCGGGCACGCTATATTGATGCGTATGAAGCCATCTTTCCCATACATCTCTCCTGAATTGACCCATACCTTCGCCTCATGCAACATTCTCTCCTCAATCTCCTCAGAGGGTATTGAGAGGGCACTGACATCAACCCAGGGGAGATAAGTGGCCTCAAGACTTGTGACGGGGCACTGGGGAAGATTCTTACGGAATTCCTCAAGAAGGTAGAGATAGTTGGCAGATAGATAATCTCTCAGAGCCGAGAGCCATTCGTAGCCCTCCCCGGAATATGATGCAATGAGCGCAACGGGGCCGAATGGATTGACATCACACACCTCATTGATGTTGATTGCCTTATCGACTTTTGCGCGCACCTCCTCAGAGGGGGTGACAATATTAGCAATCTGAAGGCCGGCAGTATTGAACGCCTTGGAGGGGCTGAGACATACTATAGCCTCCTTATCGACAGTGCCATAAGGCACATACTCCACGCCCGGCATGGTCAGTTCGCAATGAATCTCATCACTCACAACCATAACGTCGTTTCGGTGGCAAATCTCAGCCACACGCTCCAACTCCCGGCGGGTCCAGCATCTTCCGGCAGGATTATGGGGATTGCACAGCAACATCAACCTGACATTCTCTTTGGAAGCACAACGCTCGAGAGCATCGAAATCCATTTCGTAAGTGAATGTGCCATCACCGAGATCCTTACGCATCAGGGGAGCCTCCTCCCTGACACACTCATTGTTGCGTATCGAGGAGAAGAAACAGTTGTAGACAGGGGTCTGTACGATCACACCGTCGCCGGGACGTGTGAGAGCCTTGATAATAGCAGANATGGCCGGCACCACCCCGGAGGTATAGATCACCTGCTCTCGGGAGAAGTCATATCCATGGCGATTATGAAACCATTCCGTAAGAGNCTTATAGTAATCAGCGCCTACGAGGGTGTAACCAAACACACCATGCTCTACCCTTTCGGCNAATGCTTTCCTCACGACAGGNGCAGNNCGGAAATCCATGTCGGCAACCCAAAGAGGGANAACNCCCTCCTCAGCCGCGGAATCCCATTTATACGACCCGCTCCCTCTTCTACAGGGAGCGGAGTCAAACAATTCATTCATTTTTTTCATTAATCCGGATTATTCAAAAGTCTCGATGCGGCAGTCGGCAGGAGCCTTTATATTCTCATCGAGGATAATCTCGCCGTAACCTTTAGCGCGGATCACCCCGCTTGTAGGATTCTTGACGGAAGTGATTACAGAATTGACAGTGGCGTCGAGAGTGCTCTCCTCAAATGCAAGATCNCCGTCGGGAGCGATTTCGCAGTTTTCCATCACAAGATCCTTGCAATAGCAAAGAGGCTGAGTGCCCGAGATGCGGCAGTTGACGAGACGGAGGTTCTTCGAATGCCAGCCNAGNTACTCTCCGTTCAGTTCGGAATCATAGACCGTGACATTCTCCGTATTCCAGAAGGCATCCTTGGAATCGATATGGGCGTTACGGATCACCACATTCTTGCAATATTGGAAAGAATAGTTACCCTTCTGGTGATAATCCTCGATATCNATATTCTCGCAGTGCATGAATATATAATCCGCCTGAGCTANGGCAACATCACGAAGCACNATATTGCGGCAGTGCCACATAGTCTCCTGGGCAAAAGGGATTTCCACGCGTTCAAGACGAAGATCGTCCATCTCCCTGAACATCTTTGGAGCCTCTACCTTGGTATCTTTCATTACCANCCGTGATGAATACCACAAGGCTGCTCTGGCACCCTCTGTGAATAGGGAGTTCTCGATAAGGAAACGGTCGACATGCCAGAAGGGATACTTACCCTCAAAACGGCATCTCACGGCCTCGATATTCTCACATTCCTTCAAAGCCGATTCTCCCGCATGGATTGTCACATCTACAAGACGCAAATCCTTGGAAGCGAACAAAGGGCGTTCGCCGCCGAATTCTTTATTGATAATTTCTTTCATGACTTAAACTGAAAAATGAAGCTTATGCTTCAATACCATATATAACATGGAACGAAATAAAACGGACAGATATTTCACTTAATAAACGTTAAAGAATGTCTTACTATAATAAAAAGAGGGATAAATACACAAACATCATGGAATCCTTAAACGTTTTCTAACATTTCAAGATATTAAACCGCGACTTAAGCGTTATTAATATAGATTATTTCCTGCGGGAGGCCATGAATTATCCCGCTTTTCATTTTTAACGTCACCTCCTTTAATCCAATAGGCGGGTAATAAAGCTAACGTGTCCATCTGTCATCACCGGCACAATCCGGAGAATATCCTGACAGAATAATAAAAAGAGAAGGGACACAAGCCTAAGGCGACAGCCCGTTCCATCAAGATGGTGGATCGGGATTGAAGAGGGACAAAAGATATGTAAGATGATACTTAGAAATTTTATCTTTACCGTTGTAGCGACGTGTAGCCTCCTTTTCGGCTATGTCGACATGATGGTAGGTGCCAACACTTCGTCGCAGCCTGTCGCTTCAGAGTTCGAGAAGGCTGTGGAGGTTATCAAGAAATATGAAGGACTCCATAAGAACAAGGGGAATCTGGTAGGCTATGGCCATAAGATCCTTCCCGGAGAGCCCTATAAGCGCAATCAGACCCTAACAGAAGAGCAGGCGGATGAATTGCTTCGCAAAGACCTTGCAAAACTATGTGAACGTTACCGTGAATTCGGCAAAGACAGTTTGATACTCAGTGCGCTGGCCTACAACTGCGGCATCGGGGTCGTTGCGAAGTCAAGTGTATTGAAAAATCTCAAGGCAGGCAACAGGGATATAAAGGACGCTTATCTTGCCCACAGCAAGTATCGCGGCAAGACACTCTCCCAGCTCAAACGACGCAGGACTGAGGAATATGAGGTGCTCTTTAAAGAGGACTGATTCCGGTGAGACTGACTATACCGTCGGCCCAAAATACGAAAGGATTTTGTCTTTCGGGATTTTTTGATTAATTTTATACTATAAAAGAATTTGATGATCATGTCTAAACTATATACACTCCCACTCATCGCCGGCGCGCTTGTGATTGTTGCAGCTGTCGGAGGATGTACTCGCCCTAAAGAGGAGATCGACCACGATAATCTCCCTGAGGATGTGAAGGAGGCAGCCATGGCGATTATTGTTGATTCTCCCGCCAAGTTCGCATCGGCGGTGAATTACCCTCTCCCCCGCCCTTACCCACTCCACGATATCAAAGACTCAGCCGAGATGGTCGGCTATTACAATACACTCGTTGACGATTCGCTTAAACATAAAGTGAAACAGACTCCCGACTCACTATGGCAGTCGGTAGGATGGAGGGGCTGGACTCTCGACGACGGCTCTTACCTCTGGATAGATGAGGGGAAGGTCTACCAGGTAAATTATCTCTCAAAGAGAGAGAATGAACTGCTTGATTCACTCCGCACAGAGGAGATTTCATCATTGCAACCTGATATGCGCCCCGGATGGATTCCGGTGTTGTGTATCATCGATTCTGTCAACAACGAGATATTCAGGATAGACAGCGATGAGACGCTCTCTCCTCCACAATATCGTCTGGCAGGATATGGGTCGGATGCCGACCTTTCAGGCACACCCTCCATAGTGCTTTACGGAAATCTCGACTACGAGGGTTCGATGGCAGTCCGTTACTACCACTTCGAGGATTCTATTGGAAACTCAGCCGACTACTCCCCTGATATAGTTTCTGAAGAGGATACTATTCCGGAGTTTGAGTTGACCCATAGCGGAAAGGTAAAAAAGGTGAAAGTGAGACCCGGGTACTGGCTCGACCATATAAAGAGCAGGCAGGAACGTATGAATGGCGTAGGAGGGGATTCTCTTCCCGATGCTTCCCGGTCAAATAAGAGCGAGGGGATAAAAGGTAGTTCCCTCAAGCCGGGGAAAATGAATACAATCGGTAAAGATGGAAGCGACAGCACTCCCGAAGGGGAGGAGCAAACCACCAACGATGATAATATCCAAGGAGAATGAAGAAGAACTATCTCATCGAGTATCGGAGCGAGAAGATCCGATACGGTAACATCGTAATAGACAACCCCTTCCGGACCTATGTGCCGGAAGGGGTTACTGTCGTTTACGGCGGCAACGGATCCGGGAAGACAACTTTTGGAATCGCTACTGAAAAGGGGCGGCATGCGTTTGGCAATATAATATCATCCGNCCGCGAGAGTCTGAAAGTGAAAATGATAACCTTCACCGATATCCATTCGCTGACAGGAATAGATGTGGAATACTANAGCCAGCGCATGGAAGCGACAGCCAACGAGTTTGTGCCCACGGTGGGTGATATATTCGGTAAGAGGATGGNCGACGCAAGATGGAAGAAGATGGAAGATATGTTCTGCCTTTCTGACATATCCGAGAAAAAGNTCAATTTCCTTTCGAGCGGTGAGCTCCGTAAACTTCTTCTTGCCAATGCACTCCTCTCCGACCCTGACCTGCTTATACTCGACAGCCCNTATATAGGGCTCGATGCCGACTCCCGCAACGAACTTGACAAAGCTTTAAGGGAGCTTAAAGAGGAGGGAACGGGCATNATGCTCCTGTTATGTGATCCGGAGGAGATACCTGATTATACCGATACACTGATTCCCATTGATAAATGTGTGATTGGAAAAGCTATCAGTGGAGAGGTGGAGATAGGGAATTTCAAAAGTAGCTGTAAGGTGACAGAAGAGAGTGTCAAGCTCCCGTCACGCGAAGGGGGATTAGNGAACTATACAATCTCATTCTCCATAAAAGGGGGACATGCCCGCTACGGTGATAAAGNGATATTCTCAGGGTTGGACTGGGAGGTGAAGAGAGGAGAAAGCTGGTTGCTAACCGGGAGGAACGGTTCNGGCAAATCATTGTTGCTGAGTATGGTCTGCGCCGATAATCCTCAGGGCTACTCCAACTGCATCACACTCTTCGACCGCCGTCGCGGCAGCGGAGAGAGCATCTGGGAGATTAAAGACAACATTGGCTATGTCTGCCCGGAGATGCAGCTTTATTTTCGGTCGCCACACCCTGTGACCGACATAATTGTGCAAGGACTAAGGAATTCGCTCAACCGCTACCGTCCTATTACGGATGANGAGAGNCAACTGGCNGCACAATGGCTTCANTTGATTGGAATAAGCCATCTCTCCGACAGGCATTTCAATCAGTTGTCGTCGGGTGAACAACGGCTCGTACTCCTTGCGCGTGCCTTTATCCGCCAGCCGGAACTTCTCGTGCTTGATGAGCCGTTTCAGGGACTTGATCTTATATATAAGGAGAGGATCCGNAATATAATTGACACTATGGTAGGTCGCAACGGNACCTCCCTGATTCTCGTGACCCATTACCCGCAGGAAGCCCCGGAATGCGTGACAAAGAGAAAAGATATGTNGGNCTGAATTAACCGCGCCGGCGCAGGATGACNAACAGAATCACCGGAACTCCGATCACNGGTGTGAGGGCGTTGATAGGTATAACCGAGTTACCGGGTAATGTGCTCGCCACATTACATAGCATAGCCACAACCGACCCGATAAGTATACTGGCCGGAAGAAGNACCATATGATTGTCGGTGCGGAACATCAGGCGCGCCATATGGGGAACCGCCATACCAATGAACGCCACAGGACCGCAATAAGCGGTAGCCACGGCAGTCAGGAGGCCCGTGACTACCAGAAGCCTATTGCGCATACCCCTGATCNCCACCCCGAGATTGCGGGCATAGCTATCGCCGAGGAGAAGGAGATTGAGTGGTTTGATAAGAGTCAGTGAATATGCAAGGCCTATGGCAATGACTACNGCGAAAAAGGGTAGCCGCGTCATGGTCACATCATTGAAACTACCCATACCCCAGCTGACATAATTTCTTATTCCCTGGGCTGTAGATATAGATGAAAGGAGGGTGACTACCGAAGATGTAAGATAACCCACAAGTATACCGGTGATAAGGAGCATCAAGTCGCTTCTCACCAATGAGGAGAGTATGATAAGGATTCCTATGATCAACACACTTCCGGCCAAGGCTCCTCCGATCAACGCCATCTGNCCGCCGAAGACACTCCCTCCGGCTGTGATCACACCACCCATAAAGAGCATCACCACAGCTACTCCCAAGCTTGCGCCCGAACTGATGCCAAGTATGGATGGGCCAGCCAGAGGATTGCGGAACGCTGTCTGNAGAAGGAGTCCCGACACACTCAGAGCCGCTCCACACAGGAGAGCCGTTACAGCCGCNGGAAGNCGTGACCCGAGAACAATAAAGTCAGCGGCAGGATTGCTCCCCTTTCCGCATACGATATCCATTACATCTGCAGGTGGAATATTGACAGCCCCGAAGAAGAGGTTGGCAAGAAAAACCAATATCACAAGAACTGTGAGAATCAGGAAACGTAACCTCATATCAGTTGTCGAGTTTTTTAAAATATCTCTTCATCGGNACGACGCCNGATTCAGGATGTAGCACGGAGATCACATCGCCAAGCAGCCACTGCGGATGAAATGCCATGTCATCGAAAACATTAGTGGAAATAGTAGGACATCCGTAGACGTTACCCTCCTTATAGGCCTTGAACTTAGTATATATCTCACGGTCGGCTTTGAGTGAGGAGAGCGTCAATGGTTCGTCGGCATGGCGTATGAGCCAAATATCGGCATCTCCGGCCTCCATNAGCATCGCCTCCTGACTCTTGGTGATTCTTCCGGGAGTAAGATTATCCTCAAAGGGGAGACGCCCTCCGGCATCCTTCACAAGAGTTCCGAGTGCCGATTTTGGTCCCGGCGTATCCCAGGCTTGTCCATACACACGGTCGAATATCACTTTNGGTCGGGTNGAGCTCACAGCCGCATTATCTTTCAGNTCGGNGTANTCNCTCTCCGTTTCNGCAAAGAGGGAATCCGACCTCTCCCCTGCTCCAAACAGCCTGCCATAGAAACGCATCCATTCCGCACGTCCGAGAGGTGTGGGCTCCATGTAGTCGGCACATTGAATTAGCGGTATCCCCAAATGCTCCAGCTTACCATTGCCGCTACCATCATCGTAGGGGGAAAGCAAAACAGCCTGAGGCAACAGCCCGATTATCTTCTCTACATTCGGCTGCATACTGTTGCCGCAGTCAGCTATTTTCCTTTCAGCTACACCGGATCTTACTTCCGGGTCGGTGATATAATCCACATCGCACACACCGCTCAGGGCATTTCCGACCCCAAGTTCCGACATAAGGGATGCATGCACGGATGAGAAAACCACCGTCCGCTCCAGAGGCACTGTCACGATAGTAGTCTGACTGTCGGCTGAGGGAGCAATGCCATCCTTGTCAAGAAGAATCAGTTTCTGCATTATCCGTGTTGTATCCCAAGGATTCCGTATAGTCACGGATGTGAAACCGTCATGCTCCGTCATCTTAATGTTGACCGCATGATGCATCTCGATCTCCGAGCCCTCCTCAAGATGTGATGAGCTACCGTTTGAGCAGCTCTGGAGCACCAGAGCCCCCCAAACGGCAACATTCAGGAGATAAGAGAGAGTTTTCATTTAAAGTCCGTAAAGAAGATTGAAGTCTGACCGGGGCCGACATTAAAGCGGCTCATAAATTCGGCATTACTGTCGTAGACATTGAGGAAACCGTTGCTGTCGTAATCAGCGAAACCACCCTCCGGCACCTGATAGCAGCTGATGAGAATCCTGCCGTCGGCCGGAGCAATACCGATGGATGATGGTGCAGCCGAACCGACAAATTCCGTAGTCTTCAGCTCACCAGTGGAGGAGTTATAGATTGAGTACTCTACCTCCGATCCCCAGGGATGGTTGCCGATTACAAGCTTACCGTCGCCGGCTGCCGCTATGGTGGCATCTGCTATCCTGGTAGCCTTACGGTCATCGCCGATCTTATATACGGCAGATGATGTATCATCATAATTACCCATACACAGAAGGAAGAGATTGGAGCCGTCGCTGAGGAACTGTGTGGGATTCTCAGGCACATCGAAAGTATCCTCCACACGGAAGGGATTCAGACTTACCACAGAAGCCGTTTTGCCGTAAGGGATATTCAGGAGATAATTCATACCCTCGGAATTGGGGACATACAGCTTGCCGTCATGCAGACACATCACCTCNGGATTCAACCCTACTTTCACTGCCTCCATTCCATAGCCGGCAGTNTCCAACCTTGCCACATATCCCTCGAACATCGANATATATACGTATCCTCCGGCAGCCACCATAGATCTCGGAGTGCGTCCTTCGGNATTCTTATCGAGCATGATCTGACGCAACGATTTGAAAGAGGAACGGTCTACCACCTCTATCGTATGTGAGTCGGAGGTGCCGATATATATTTTCGACCCATACACCACCCCACACTGCGGGGTGTCGCCGAGAGCCCTGTCGTTTACCTTCTTGAAAATATCAGTGGTTATTGTATTTGTAGCAAGATTCAAGGCGTCGATGCTACCCTGTATATTATTGTAAGAATTACCCTGAGCCACGATATAGGCCATTACATGATNGTNCATTGCAGGATCTATGATCAATACGGGATCATCATCCTTGCTGTCGCATGAAATCACCGAGAGGCCCATCAGGGCTACGGCGGGAATCAGGAAAAGGTTTCTCTTCATTTTAAATTTTGTATGTTTGTTTCAGTTAATTTTTATGATGATTTGAGGAGAATGAATATTCCACGCTTACCCTCCAGCTTCTTCCCGGCATGGGATAGCGCGCAATTATCTCATACTGCTTATTGAAGATATTGAGCAGTTCAAGCCTCCCCTCTATCGTAGAGCGNCGGAAGCGGAAAGTGCGGAAAAGCGCTCCCCCGAACTCCATGAACCCGTCGATACGGGTGTCGGGAATATTTGAATTGGAGGTGAAGCGATGACCTATGGCTGAAGTAGTGACTGCCACGTTGACCCANGGGTTGAGCCATGAGAGAGATCCGGAACCTGAATGTTCCGGGATATAGGCCACCTGCTTGTTCCATTCCTTAGAGCCCGGAGTTGTACGCGGGCGCGCTCGCTGATAAGAATATGACCCGGTAAGCATCACACTGTTTTTTCGGTTGATAACTCCTGTGGCTGAGAAGGTGATGTCTGCCCCCGCCACCTTCACCTTTCCGAGATTTGTCATGTTCCAGATAAACATATTGTAAGGCACGGCCACTATCTTGTTGCGCACCTCGTTGAGATACCCGTCGACAGTGATTGCCAGATCCTCGATGAATCCGAGCCGTTCCCTTCCGTAAGCAACCCCGAGATTGAACTGACTCGTCTTCTCCGGCTCAAGGTTCAGGCTTCCGCGATTGTCGAAATAGAGCTCATTGAAGGTAGGGAGCCGGAATATTTTCTTGTACGACCCTCTCAGATAGAGCTTCTCCCCCTCGAAGGGACGGTAGGAGACATTCACTGCAGGGGAGAGATCGGAATAATCACGACCCGCCTCACCCCTTTTGGAGCCATTGCGATAGATTGACCACAAGAGGCGTCCCATTACGGACACTCGCTTAAAGTTATACTTGGCGGCCAACGACTGCAACACCGTGTTGCGGTAAGGCTTAGAATCGTTGAGTTTATTGGTAGAGAGATTATTGAAAATCCAGTCGACGGAATAGTCGGCGGAAAATCCGGCAAAAGGGGTAAGGAGAGCTGCGGCAGTAATATAAGCTTCACGTTGGCGGTAACGGTTGTCGAGCATTCCGCCCGGATAAATCTCGTCGACATCCTTATAAAAAGATGAGGCATAGTTAAACTTCATCGTAGCCATAAGTGAGACAACCGACGACAGCTTCCCCTTGAAGTGCAGTTGGCCGAAAGCATTTCGCTCGTCGAGGTGCTCGTCGGAATCCGATACATAATAGAGCACCGGACCCGGGAGATCGCGGGAGCTGTCGTAATAATATATCTTCCCGCTTGCCATATACCCGTTTTTACGCCATATGAGGTCAAGGGCACCGTTTACGGAATTCATTTTGGAATGGCTGCGACGCTCGCGTGTGGTCATCACTCCATTCTTCACTGTGAACGGGAAGTCATTATCGGCGTGTGAGAACTCTGCATTTGCGGCAACCGACCATCCTGAAGCGAAGTCTTTCTCAATTCGTAGCCAAGGGTTGTAGAAACCGAAGGATCCTGCCTTCATAAGCGCACGCAGNTCAAGGTTGTCCACGGCGTCGGCATCAGGATCGAAAGATGAGATNTACAATGCGGAAGCGCCCGACACGGAACGGGCCGGGAGAAAGATGTCGTCGTTATCGCTTGAGAATAGTCTTATAGAGGCAAGATTGTTGAGAGAATAGCGNGAGAGATCAATCTGGCCGCTCTGGCAATCGGAAAGAGCAGCTCCATCATACACCACGGTGGTATGTTCGCTGCCGAGACCTCTTACAGAGAGAGTCTTCAACCCACCAAGTCCCCCATAGTCGCGTAAAGTGACTCCGGGAAGTCGCCTCATAGCGTCGGAGAAATCGGCTACAGCGGTAAGTTTCATCCTTTCGGCATCAAGTTTGAAGGATGGTGTAGCCCCGGAAAGGGATCTGTCGGGTGTTCCGCCTATCACCTCAAGATCCGGAAGCAGCTCGGCGACCGAATCAGGATCGGATATATAAAAGTTCACCCCGGCAGCATGTGCCGAGGTGAGAAAAAATGAAGTTGCTAATATGGTCAAATTCAGTTTTCTCATCCTCGAAGAAAAACAACTAAATGGAACATGACGATTCCGGGGAAGGGTCGGACTATAGCCGTAGCGAGACTGTAGAGGATTTTCACCTCATTCCTTCCGACGGCGGATATTCAGTTCAACGTTAGGAGAATTGAAACATCGCCGAGAGTGTCGCTGTCGGAACGATTCCGGCAGAAACCATGCAAAGTTAAATATAAAATCCCATTCCTACAAATTTCATATTCGGAATTCACGCCGAATAGGATGAATCTTCTTACGGCCATTGACAGGCAAGATGGGGCTGTGACCTGTTGCATGGAAATTTTTAGGCCGTATATTTGCAATAATTAAAATTTGTCGCTATCTTTGCGCAAAATTTAGCAATTTGATGTGAGAGATTGAGTAATTTTTGATAATGACATTTCACTCATATCTATCGTAAACTCCCAACAAGTTATGAGCCTTATTATTCCGAAGAAATATAAACAGAAGCTCCTCCCGGAGACAACCGAGGTGGCTATCAAGCTGATTAAGCACTCCTTCCAGACAAAACTCGCTGATGCCCTGTCCCTGCGGAGGGTAACCGCCCCATTGTTTGTGCTGTCGGGCACAGGACTTAACGACGACCTCAACGGAGTGGAAAGAGCTGTGACCTTCCCGGTGAAATCACTCGGCGACCAAAGGGCTGAGGTGGTNCATTCCCTTGCCAAATGGAAGAGAGTGAAACTCGGTGCATACGACATAGCTCCGGGCTACGGCCTCTACACCGACATGAACGCCATAAGGGCAGATGAAGACCTCGACAACCTTCATTCACTCTATGTGGACCAATGGGACTGGGAGAAAACCATCACCGATAAAGACCGCAACCTTGACTATCTGAAGGAGACTGTAAGAAAAATATATAAGGCNATAAGAGAGACGGAGCAGATAGTGTATGAAAGATTTCCCCACATCACTCCCAGGCTACCCGAAGAGATAACTTTCATCCATTCGGAAGAGCTGCTTAAGAAATATCCCCACCTCTCCCCTACCGAACGAGAATCAGAAGCCGCCAAGAAATATGGAGCGATCTTCCTGATCGGCATAGGTGCTGACCTGAGCGACGGCAAACCNCACGATGGACGCGCACCGGACTATGACGACTGGATTACAGAGAATGAAGATGGCTATCAGGGGCTGAACGGCGACATCATAGTATGGGATTCAGTGCTCGGTCGCTCATTCGAGCTCTCGTCGATGGGAATAAGGGTNAGTCCGGANTCGCTCCGTCGCCAGCTCGAGGAGAGAGACTGCCTTGAACGAGCCCAACTCTCCTTCCATAAACGTCTGCTCGCCGGTGAACTCCCGGCATCGATCGGAGGAGGCATCGGACAGAGCCGACTCTGCATGTACCTCCTTCAGAAAGCGCATATAGGAGAGGTGCAGGCCTCAATATGGCCCGAAGAGCAGATGGAAGCGTGCCGCGAGGCCGGGATGATGCTTATGTAGCTATCTCCTCCAGTCCGGATACGCATAAATATTCATTTTACTTAGACAATCCTAAGTGATTGCGTTTTAATTTGACCCATTCACATTTCAACTCCGGAAATCCACCCGTTTTTTGGAGTTGGAATTTGTTATTTAGAAAATAATTGCATACTTTTGCAAAATATTAAAGGTTATCCGGCCGCTGCAAGAAAACTGAAGCCGGATTTTACAGGTAAAAAAAGTTCTATCAGGTAAAGATAAGTTATGGTCAATCAGCTCAGAAGTTATGCCAGCACTTTTGGCCGGAGAATGGCGGGGGCGCGCGCTTTATGGCGAGCCAACGGCATGAAGGAGGAGCAGATGGGGAAGCCCATCATAGCCGTTGTGAATTCCTTCACCCAGTTTGTACCGGGGCACACACACCTTCACGAAATAGGTCAGATTGTAAAAAAGGAGATCGAGAAACTCGGATGTTTCGCCGCTGAATTCAATACGATAGCTATCGACGACGGCATCGCGATGGGCCATGACGGGATGCTTTACTCCCTCCCCTCGCGCGACCTCATAGCCGATTCGGTGGAGTATATGGTCAATGCCCATAAAGCCGATGCCATGGTGTGCATCAGCAATTGCGACAAGGTGACTCCGGGAATGCTTATGGCAGCCATGCGTCTCAATATCCCCACGATATTTGTATCGGGCGGCCCGATGGAGGCCGGTGATGTGGATGGACGCAAGCTTGATCTTATCGACATCATGATTGATTCGGCCGACAGCTCCGTAAGCGATAAAGAGGTGGAGGTTCTTGAAAGAGAGGGATGCCCCACGTGTGGATCATGCTCCGGCATGTTTACCGCCAACTCCATGAATTCCCTCAACGAGGCAATCGGCCTTGCACTCCCCGGCAACGGTACGATTCTCGCCACACATGCCAATCGTGTGGAGCTCTTCAAGGAGGCCGCAAGGAGGATTGTAGAGAACACATATAAATATTACATGGATGGTGACGACTCCGTCCTCCCGAGAAACATAGCCACACGCGAGGCTATGCTCAACGCCATGACCCTTGACATCGCGATGGGGGGAAGCACCAACACTGTGCTCCATCTTCTTGCAGTGGCCAACGAAGCCGGAGTGGACTTCACCATGAAGGATATCGATATGCTCTCGCGCAAGACTCCCGTGCTGTGCAAGGTAGCCCCCAATTCAAGCTATCATATAGAGGATGTGAACCGTGCGGGTGGTATTCTGTCGATAATGAAGGAATTGGCCGCCCATGGACTTCTCGACACAACTGTAAAGAGAGTTGACGGCCATACTCTTGCCTCAGCTATTGAAAGCTATGCTGTAGGAGGAGAAGGATATTCCGAAGAGGCCGACAAGTTGTGGCACTCTGCCCCGGGACATCGACATACCACAGAGATGGGTTCACAAAACGCTACATTCAAGGCACTTGACACCGACCGTGAAACGGGTTGCATCCGCGATTTTGAGCATGCCTATGTTAAAGACGGGGGTCTGGCCGTGCTTTACGGCAACATCGCTCAGGACGGTTGTGTAGTGAAGACAGCCGGAGTAGATGAGAGCATATTCCGATTCTCAGGGCCTGCCAAAGTGTTCCACAGTCAGGAGGAAGCTGTAGATGGCATACTGAAAGATAAGGTGAAAAGCGGCGACGTAGTTGTAATCACCTATGAAGGACCCAAAGGGGGACCCGGTATGCAGGAGATGCTCTACCCCACCAGCTACATCAAGAGCAAACATCTCGGAAAAGAATGTGCACTGATCACTGACGGCCGCTTCTCCGGAGGCACCTCCGGTCTCTCGATCGGTCATATTTCACCGGAAGCCGCTGCAGGGGGTGCGATTGCACTTGTACGCGACGGTGACATTATAGATATCGACATTCCGGGAAGAAGTATAAATGTGCGCCTCACAGATGAGGAGCTTGACCGGCGACGCAGAGAGGAGGCAAGTTTCGGGAAACTTGCCTACACACCCAGAGGGCGAGATAGAGTCGTGAGCAGAGCATTGAAGGCTTATGCATCGGCTGTGACATCGGCCGACAAAGGTGGCGTAAGGAGCGAAATATTCTGAAGCCTCTTTTCTGAGGTCCCTTACCGGGAATCGACAACAAAAGAAATTTGAAAAAACCATATTTATGGATAATAAGATAACAGGGTCGGAGATACTTATCCGCAGTCTTATCGACTGTGGAGTGGATCAGGTGTTCGGCTATCCGGGAGGCACCATAATGCCGGTGTATGACCGTCTTTTCGATTTCGGCGATAAGTTGCGTCATTATCTCGCGCGTCATGAACAGGGAGCCATCCANGCTGCCGAGGGATTTGCNCGGGCATCGGGAAGACCGGGAGTGGTNTTTGCCACTTCAGGTCCGGGAGCGATGAACCTTATCACCGGACTTAACGACGCCCTTATGGACAGCACCCCTATCGTGGCAATCACAGGTCAGGTGCAGTCAACCCTCCTCGGGAAGGATGCNTTTCAGGAGAGTGATGTGGTGAGTGTGACACTCCCCGTCACCAAATGGGCCATTCAGGTGAGACATGCAAGGGATATATCGGCAGCTGTAGCGCGTGCATTCTATATAGCNCGATCGGGACGNCCCGGACCGGTAGTGATAGATCTCGCCAANGATGCNCAGACAGAGCTTGCAGAGTATCATTTCGAGAGATGCGAATTCATACGCAGCTACGATCCCGATCCCATACCCTCCGAAGAGTTGATAAAGGAGGCGGCCTCCATAATCAATTCAGCGGAAAGCCCCCTTATACTTGCGGGTCATGGAGTTACTATCTCACAAGCGGAAGATCTTATGATCACGCTGGCGGAGAAGGCCGATATACCGGTGGGCTGCACAATGCTCGGACTTTCCAGCATACCTTCTCAACACCCTCTGTTTAAAGGGATGCTGGGGATGCACGGAAATCTCGGCCCCAACATCAACACCAACAAAGCGGATGTGATAATTGCTTTGGGTATGCGTTTCGACGACCGTGTCACTGGCGACGTTAAGAAATATGCCCCGAACGCGAAAATCATACATATCGACATCGATGCGAGTGAGTTTGATAAGACAGTGAAAAGCCATCTCCATATTCACTCCGATGCTTCACGGGCGCTGAGAGCACTTCTTCCTTTTGTCGAGCCCCGTACGCACAGGGAGTGGGTTGATTCCTTCAACCGCCATGAGGTAGTGGAACAGGAGCGTGTGAAAGACCGCGAGATAAATGCCAGCACACCCGACGGCAGGATGCTGATGGGAGAGGTGGTCAACAAGGTGAGCAAGATGTTTGGAGATGATGCCATTCTTGTGACGGATGTGGGTCAGAACCAGATGTTTGCCGTCAGGTACTTCGGATTCCGTAACCGAAGGAGTGTCATCTCCTCCGGTGGTCTCGGAACCATGGGGTTCGGTCTCCCCGCCTCCATCGGAGCCAAAATAGCCAAACCGGAAAGAGAGGTTGTGCTCTTCGTGGGCGACGGCGGTTTCCAGATGACTGTGGAAGAACTCGGGATGATACTCGAATATAATATAAAGGTGAAGATAGTGCTCCTCAACAACAATTTCCTGGGAAATGTAAGGCAATGGCAGCATCTCTTCTTCAAATCGCGCTATAGCGCGACCCCTCTTGTAAATCCCGATTTCGTGACACTTGCCTCCGCCTACGGAATCAAGGCGGAGGATGTAGCCCACCGCGACGATCTTGACTCGGCNGTGAGAAGGATGGCNGAGCACGACGGNGCCTATCTGCTCAACGTGAATATCGATGAGACCGACATGGTGTTCCCGATGACGCCCGGCGGTCACGGAGTGGATGAAATCCTGCTCAACTCAAATGAATACTACAAACCGGTATAACCCGAAAAATCATGGATAACCAATTGTATACAATATCGGTGTATACCGAAAATCAGGTGAGTCTGCTGCATCAGATATCGATGATTTTCAGTCGTCGGTGTCTTAATATCGAGAGCCTCTCAGTGAGCGCATGTTCAATCGAGGGTGTNCACAAGTTCACCATCACCTGTGTAAGCACCCGNGAGATGATGGAGCATGTGGTGAAACAGATAGAGAAACGCATAGATGTGCTCAAGGCATTCCTTCACACCGATGATGAGATTGTGTTTCAGGAGGTGGCTCTCTTCAAGGTGCCCACATCGAGNGTGCTTTCGAGTGATATCGAGGATATCGTACGGGTNAACGGCGCAAGAGTACTTGAGATTCATCCCGAATACACTATCTTTGANAAAACAGGNCACACTGTAGAGATAAAGCAGCTTTTCGACAAATTGAAACCGCTCGGATTGAAGCAGTTCGTAAGATCNGGACGNATAGCNGTGACNAAAGCTCCCGTCGAGCTTGTGGATGAATATCTTGAGCGACAGAAAGCGCGCCGTGANGGAGCGNCAGAGAAATAAAANTNAAAAACAGAAAATCNAAAAATATATAATTATGGCAAAGCTAAAATTTGGTGAAGTTGAAGAGACAGTTATCACCCGTGAGGAATTTCCGCTTGAAAAAGCGCGTGAGATACTGAAAGNTGAGACAATCGCAGTGATCGGATATGGTGTGCAGGGTCCGGGACAGAGTCTTAACCTCCGCGACAACGGTTTCAATGTGATTGTCGGACAGCGTCAGGGAAAGACCTACGANAAGGCGGTGGCCGACGGGTGGGTGCCNGGAGAGACACTTTTCTCCATTGAGGAGGCATGCTCNAAAGCCACCATCATCATGTGTCTGCTCTCCGACGCGGCAGTTCTNTCTGTCTGGCCCACCATCAAAGAGCATCTCACACCCGGCAAAGCACTCTATTTCTCGCATGGCTTCGCNATCGCATGGCCCGACCGCACAGGTGTGGTGCCNCCCAAGGATGTGGATGTGATACTCGTGGCACCCAAAGGNTCAGGNACATCACTCCGTACAATGTTCCTGGAAGGAAGAGGTCTCAACTCAAGCTATGCCATCGAGCAGGATTATACAGGCCGTGCGCTCGACCGCACACTTGCCTTGGCTATCGGCATCGGCTCNGGNTATATCTTCGANACTACCTTCAAGCGTGAGGCATACAGNGACCTCACAGGTGAGCGCGGTTCACTGATGGGAGCCATCCAGGGTCTGCTCCTCGCCCAGTATGAGGTGCTCCGCGAAAATGGCCANACCCCTTCCGAGGCGTTCAATGAAACCGTAGAGGAGCTCACACAGTCGCTCATGCCCCTCTTTGCNGCCAAAGGNATGGACTGGATGTATGCCAACTGCTCAACCACNGCACAGCGCGGTGCCCTCGACTGGATGGGCCCCTTCCATGATGCCATCAAACCTGTGGTGGAGAAACTTTATGCAAGTGTGGCNTGCGGCCAGGAGGCCCAGAATTCAATCGACTCGAACTCCAAACCCGATTATCGTGAGGGTCTTGAGAAGGAGCTGAAGGCTCTCCGTGAGAGCGAGATGTGGCGTGCAGGTGCCGTAGTGCGCAACCTGCGTCCTGAAAACAACTGATAGAATCNGAGAATAATTCATCGTGTGGTGCTACATCCCTTTATCCAAAGGGTATAGCGTCACACGTTACCTGCTATACCCCTCAGGAGAGATGAAAGNNTTTTCACGTATTCAGGTAAGGGTGCTATGTCTGCTTGTAGCTTTGGGATGGTATGCAACNNTGTTTTCCCAAACCCTGAAAACAGATGATGGTGTGAAGCGCTGGGAGGCAGATTTCAGGGTCGGATTAAACAACGACGGTTATCAATTCGATTTAGGAATCGNATACTTCCCGATTCAGTATNTAGGTATAAAAGCAGCTNTAGGTGCNAATGGAGANATTGAATCAGTTGAGGATTGGGGNAACGACGAGATTTANAACNGTNATGAATATGCCACCNGATTCAAATTCACTCCGGCATTGGCAATAAGGACACCTCAATTGATNCATTGGAAAAGTCAGGATGGTGGCTTCTATCTTTTCGCCGAACCGGGCATCATCCTCTCTCCCGGTGCAAGTGGGAGCAAGCATCCGGAGTGTTTCAACTGGGATTTCAAAGGTGGAATCAACCTGCAGATCGACAGATTAATTTTTACAATAGGATACGGAATNNCCAACTTCTGTTTATATTCNGGATACCCCCATAATTNTTGGGGNCTTCCNGACAATGATCANTATCTCACACATTCCGGATTTATCGGAGCCGCCTATAAATTCTGAAAAGTAAATGGATTAAGAATCTGCACGTATTGTGCAAGATTCTTAATCCATTTACTTATTTTGANATCAAGCGATTATANTNAGANCCGGAGCTCCATTCAANCNTNCAAGTGCCAACCCGGGCNGGTTNTCTACTTTNTGAAGAGTTGAGGNAGGAATTCAGAGAGATAGATTCGCCAGTTTTTCCAGATATGACCCTCGGGAGTCTCGAAATANGTATAGGGATAGCCGTTCTCATCAAGCTTCTTGCGGAAGTCGACATTGGTCTGATACAGGAAGTCTTTATCNCCGATAGCAATCCAATAAAGCGCAGGCTTCTTATCAAATTGCTTTTTGAGCTTTGCATCAATATCGGTGTATACNGATGANGTAGCCCCTTCGCGTGGATTGATTGCCGCTGAAAAGAGACCCACATAATCAAACATATCGGGATACTCCTTTGAGATCTGCATCGAGTGGAATCCACCCATTGAAAGGCCGGCTATAGCACGACCTTTCTTCGACTTTATCGTGCGGTAGTTACGGTCAATAAAGTCGACTACTTCCGGGAAATGAGTCTCGAAGCTACCCTCCATTGTTTTGGGGAGTTGTGTTGTGGGAGGTGTAAAACCGAGACTTGACTCTCCAGGAGCAGCCTCAAGGTCGGCATTCCCATTAGTCATGACAACAATCATCGGTTCTGCCTTTCCGGTGGCTATAAGATTNTCAAGAATCTGTGAGGCACGTCCGAGTTCGGTCCACGCATTTTCATCGCCACCCATTCCGTGGAGAAGATAGAATACAGGATAGCGTCGGCCCCCCTTCTCATAACCCGGCGGAGTGTATACGGTGAGACGACGATTCATACCGAGTGTCGGGCTATTATACCAAACCTTTGACAGCGTGCCGTGAGGGACGTCGTTGACGGTATATAGATCGGCACGTTCACCAGGAATGATGAATACATCGGAGACAGATTTGACATCGCGGATCCGGAACACATTGGAAGGATCGTTTATCCTAAGCCCGTCGACGAGCATGGTATAGCTGTATAGTTCAGGTTGGAGGNGCTGGGGGGTTGTGTATTCCCATACCCCATCTTTTTCAACCAGATCAGCTGCACCGGGAGCATCAGCTTCACCAAATGGAGTCGTAATCTTTTCTGTCGGAAGAAAGTCGCCGGTGACCTGTACCTTCACAGCNTTGGGAGCAAATATTCTGAAAGTTACAGTTTTGTCAGGGTTGATCTGAGGAGAAATNATCTCCGACCCACCCCAGAGTGCCTGCTGAGCAAAAGCTGAGCAAGCCATCGCAACCATAACTCCGAATGACAGTATCTTTTTATTCATAGCGAATCAATAAACTACGGTAGTACTTTTCGATNCGCAAAAGTAGTAAATTCAACATACATGCACAAAAAAATCTGATATAAAGATACGAGAGTAAATTCCGAGTTATAGAAATAAAAATCCTCTGNCATCGTGTCATCGCAATAATTGTTAAGATTTTTANGNTTTGNATAATAAAATTTGGTAAAATCCCGTTTTTAAACTAACTTTGCAATANANATCAGGNCAAAGCAATTGACAATTGAGACTTGCTTTATGTTTCACAGTTATTTAACAGATGGAATTCNTACTATCCGACATGCTGTCGGTNGGCAAAAGTGCCATGACGCTTGCTTNCCGGNTNAATCTCTCCCGCTTAAGNATACCGGACNGNCAATCTCCGCANAGCTATCCCATCTATNAGTAGATNACAGAATATAAGCAACTTTCAAACGTAATAAGGATCTCAACCATAATACAGATAACAAACGAGATTTTCACTTCAAAATAATTTCAATTTCATTTAAACAAACAGACATGAAACTTACTGACTTGAAATGGGCAGCGCTTTCAATGGTGGCACTNGCAAGTTGCGGTGACAAGGATTCAACCGATNATNATCAGAATCCTGACGNACCTCAAGGATCCGGCACAATGGAGGTTATGACTCCCGAAGAGAGCAAAGAGTATCTCCAGACGACAATTACCGATTTCCTTGATAAATTCAACCCNGACGACCAGAAAGCGGCTATTGAACTGGCGGCTTATTACTCACAGGAGTATGGCNACCTTGAAGCNCCGGCAGAATTCGAGGTAGTAGCNGATAAAGATAGTCGCACACCCGCCTCNTATCTTAAGGCCCTATCACAGGCTGCAAAGGGTGATTTTGATGCCCTTACACGTGCTGCCAACTCATATTCATATACTGTTCGCTTTGATCAGNTCACCGGTATTTATGAGCCTGACAAAGCCAAAGGTGAGTGGGTTAAGAAAGGGAATTCCAATGATGTAGTGTTCCGATTCAACAACAAAGCCTCACAGCCCGTTGAACTCAAAGTGAGTCAGGCCGGTGGAGNATATGACGTTGACTTTAGCGTTTCCGACTGGGAATGGGACTACGACACCTGGGAGGAGTATGAGGTAAAGCACAACTACTACCTCTCGATACCGAAGAATGTGACAGTCACNCTNACAGAGAACGGCACACAACTTGCAAACTCAACAGCTGTATCNAATATCGATGTTGACGGTCATACCCTTTCAGCCGACGTAAAGGCCACCCTTATGAATCTCAGGGCTGAAGCCAAGGTGAGCGGCAACGACAACAAGATAGAGGCACGCACAGATTTTTATGTATCCGGCGACAAGGTAGGGTATGCTTTTGCTGCAGTCAATGGTAATGATCTGTGTAACAAAAAGAAGTATGAGGAACTGGAGGATATGGATGACGACCANGTCCAGGCCGAACTNACAAAAATGCTCAAGAATGGCGACTGTGCAGCTGATCTTCTCGGCAAAGTGCAGGTATACGCGCATATTATGTATTATAAGGAGCTTCCTGATGACTTCAACTTCAATGCTGATAATTANGACTATACATCAAAAGAAGAGGCCAGAAAGGATTGTCAGGATGCTTGCGACCGTCTAAACAAGAATCTTANCACACAGCTTCGCTTCGACAACACAACCACAGATCAGGCTTCTATAAAGTTCAAGGCCTGTCTTGATGAGTCTNCTTTTTTCGGATGGGAATATCATGTTTTCGCTCAGGTGGCTTTTCCTGACGGCACTACCTATGACATCGANACTTATTTTGAAAACTTCACGAATGTAACTAACAAGTGGGATGCTGTGATCGACGCCTATAAAAANATCTGGAACTCAGCAAAAATCCGTAAATGAGGAGAGTGCTACAAAAACCACGTAANATNCTANTANACCGAAAGACAGTACCCTCCTGTACTGTCTTTCGGTTTATTACCGCCTTTATAATAATTCCGGCTTTCTCCTCTCTCAGGATTTATGCAGATGAACATGAGCTGCATACGCCATCCGAGAGCATTTCCNNCGANAATATTGACACAATATATAATTTACTGCCTGACCTGGAAGTCAAGCCGGTAGACCGCTCTCATTTTCAGAAATCAAATAACGGTGAAGTTAAAATCAAATCCTCAGATATCATGCATCTCTCAAGANCGTTTGGAGAGATTGACTTCATCAACCTGATTAAACANCTCTCCGGAGTTAGCACAACNAGTGACTATGCCGNCGGACTTTCAATCGANGGATCGGATGCCACTCANGCCCAATATCTCATAAACGGAGCTCCGGTNGTATATCCCTACCGTTTCGGAGGCATATTCTCTACGTTCAACACGNCNCATTTCTCCTCCATGACTTTCCAAAGGCAGTCTGCCCCCCATCTTCCGCCAAGAATAGGACCCTCCTTTGAACTTCTACCTGCACTACGCTTCCATAAAGGGATGCAAGGGAGTGTCAATGCCGGTATGACCGCATCCTCCCTCACACTTCTGGCCGGAATCGCTGATAGGGTTTCTATNGGAATTTCCGGCAGGATATCCTATGTAGACCAGCTCTACCACCCCATTCTTAACAAGCAGACAAACGCTCTCTCTTTCTCGTTCAATGACTTCAACGCAACATTTGCCGTGAAGCTGACCGACAGTGACATCCTCACAGCCGATTTATTTCGTTCAAACGATAATCTGACCTACAAGGATGACAACTACTCAATGAATACCGAGATCAAATGGCATAATACCCTTTATAACATATCCTACTCACGTTCGGTAAAATACAATCTCAAAGCGAATCTCTATCACTCCCGTTTTGACAATAACCTGTCAATGGATATGCCGCAGTTTATGCTTGAGGGCCCCTCTGCGCTGTCGACTTACGGGGGAGTATTAGAAATTGGAAATAAGCCGGGAAAGAGAATATTTTCGGATTGGAGAGTATCTTTGTCGACTTCATACCAATACACCACCCCTCAAAGCGCATGCCTGAGCATGAGACAAGAAGCCTCCTCCACCGACCGGGCCTCCTTACCTCGGAAGCAGACACTGCGCACCACTACCCTATCCACACAAATAGGTATGTGGATGATACCGGAGCATCTGAGAGCTACCGCACAGACTGCCATCGGACTTTATTCAGCATCTCCCGGGGGGTATAAACATTTTCTGTTTACCCCCTGCATCGGATTGCAATACCTTCTGACAGAAGGGGATATCTCTGTGGATATCGGACGACTCCAACAACCTCTTCATCAGGTAGGATTCTCCGAGCTTGGACTCGCATCCAATTTCTGGATCGGGGCATGCAAGAAAGCACCTGTTCAGGATGCGTATACCCTATCCACACACTTCAATCACAAACTGCCTTGGCTTGGCCTATACATAGAGATCGGGGGTTATTTGAAAACCATCAGGAATCAGGCGGAATACCAAGGAGCGGTGATGGAGGTGATTGACACAGACTATGACCCCTTCAATCATCTTATTATATCAGATGGCTTCAATTATGGAGTATCTGCGGCATTGTCGCGCAGATACGGCACAATCACAGGAGAGGTGAACTACAGCTATGACAACGGAAAACGTCACCTTCGCGAGGATAGTTCAAACAGTTGGGCACCTCTGAACGGAACCGGTCATTCGCTCAAAGCAAATGCGGTATGGCACGAGGGTAATCACTGGGAGCTCTCCGCCTCACTTACCGTTAACTCCGGACGGCGCTATACTCCGGTAGAAGCTCTTTATGCAATAGGAGGAAATATCGCCATGGAATATGGGAAACGTAATTCGGTCAGGCTTCCCACCTATCAACGTCTTGATATAGGAGCCACATATTTATTCACGACCGGTAGCCGCTCAAAGTTGCGCCATTCCATAAATCTCTCCCTACTGAATGCCTACGGCCACAGAAATGTGGAGATGCAATATTTCGTACTTAATTCCGAACAAGGTAGTTATTCCCTCAAAAGGCTCTACTCCCTCTACAGATTTCTACCATCACTAAGTTATTCAATTGAATTCAAATGAAACTTCAATTCCTACCTGCCCATATTATGAAAGTGGATATCGCCGTCATACTCTTTTTGATTTTTCTTCTCGGCTCATCATGTGAAGAGAATATCAGCGTAAAGGAGAATAAAGCTGTAATAGAGGGTGTTTTCAGTAGCGAAGGCTACCCTACCGTGCTCTTTTCATCCTCTGTTTCACCAGGCGTCGACGGAAATCTTTCAGATGCAGTGATCAATTGGGGTAAAGTCACAATTTCAGATGGCGAACGGGAGGTAATCCTTTCGGGAAGGGTAGACAACACTTATCTACCCCCCTTCCGATATTATACATACGATATGAAAGGTGAGCCGGGCAAGACCTACACGGTGAAAGCAGATTTTAAAGACCTTCATGCGGAGTCGACTATGACAATGCCCNATCCNACCCCTATCGACAGCATAACATTCGCGCCCACAGAGACAGATACTCTTCGAGCTACGACCTTGCATTTCNCATCTCCGGCTGACACTCCTGCCTACTATTATCTCACTTTNCAACGGAATGAGCGNGGTGCCCATCCCTCGCCTACTCTTATGGGAACTATAATAGCAGATCTACCTCTCACTCACTACTCCATTCCTGTGCTGAAACCTAAGATAAAGATCAACAGTTCGGATCCGGGACTCGCACAAGATTTTGTGCCTCAACTCACTGTCGGAGATGAATGGATTGTGGAATTAAACAGAGTGGAGAGACNGGTCTACGATTTCTGGAAAGCATATGACAACATGATTCTATTCTCCACCTCTCCATTTATATCGACCAATGAATCGCTCCCCACCAATATAAACGGGGGATACGGAGTGTGGTCACCTCAAGGCACCACATCAATGCTGTTTAAGGTTCTCTAAAGTATCGGGTACCAAATCAAAGACACCTTACCGCATTACACGAGATAATGCGGTAAGGTGTCTTTGATTCCGGATAACCCTATAAGGTAAGGATCAGATCTTTTTGTTGGGATCGCAGGTAAGGCCGACTCCGAGTTTGTTGAAAATCTTATGGTCTACCTCTCCGAGCATTACAGTGGAGTGCATCTGGCAGCCGGCAAGTTCCGGAAGCTTTTCAAGGGCTTGACGGCATTTTTCATCGGTAGTGCTGAGTACGGAGAGAGCCACCAGCACCTCATCGGAGTGGAGACGTGGGTTGTGACCTCTAAGATAATTGAGCTTGGTGTGCTGTATCGGCTCGATCATCTCCTGGGGAATAAGCTTTACATCATGCTCAATACCGGCAAGATACTTTACGGCATTAAGGATGAGAGCTGAACTCGGACCCAGCAGATCACTTTGCTCGGCAGTGATGATAGTGCCGTCGGCAAGTTCGATAGCCGAGCAGGGGCGCCCGCTCCTGTCAGCTCTGTCGCGAGCAGCTTTTATGCATTTTCTATAAGAGAGTCCGATCTTGGCCTGTTTGAGAAGAAGAGCGATCTTATTTACCTCCGCGTCATTGCCATCACCCTTCGCCATATTATTGAGGGCCGTGAAGAAGCGACGGATAATCTCATTCTTAGACGCATCGCAACATACATCATTGTTGCTGATGCAGAAGCCAACCATGTTGACACCCATATCGGTGGGTGATTTATAGGGATTTTCTCCATAGATACCTTCGAACAAAGCATTCAACACAGGGAAAATCTCAATGTCGCGGTTGTAGTTGATAGCAGTCTTGCCATATGCCTCAAGATGGAAGGGATCGATCATATTCACATCATTCAGGTCGGCCGTAGCNGCCTCATAGGCTATATTTACAGGATGCTTCAGAGGGAGGCTCCANACCGGGAAGGTCTCGAATTTGGCATAACCGGCCTCAATGCCTCTTTTGTTCTCATTATAGAGCTGACTGAGGCAGACCGCCATCTTTCCACTACCGGGCCCCGGGGCTGTCACAATCACGAGCGGGCGGCTTGTCCGGATATAATCATTGGCTCCGAATCCCTCGTCAGACGCAATAAGGTCGACATTCGAAGGATAACCCTCGATAGTGTAATGATAATATACCGTGATTCCCATTCTCTCCAGCTTCTTGCGGAATGCATCGGCACTCTTCTGGCCGTTGTAGTGAGTGACGCAGACCGAGCCTACAAGAAAGCCCCGGTTCTGAAACTCGTTGCGCAGACGAAGCACATCCATATCATAGGTGATTCCGAGATCTCCCCTCACCTTGTTTTTCTCAATGTCGAGGGCGCTTATCACTATAACTATCTCCGCCTGATCTTTCAGCTTGTGTAGCATTCTAAGCTTGCTGTCGGGTTGAAATCCCGGGAGCACTCTGCTCGCGTGATAGTCGTCGAACAGTTTACCACCCAACTCGAGATAGAGTTTATTGCCGAACTGAGCTATGCGCTCCTGAATATGTTCGGACTGTATCTTAAGATACTTGTCGTTGTCAAATCCGTATATCATAACGGACTGCAAAATTATAATTTTTTCATCATATCCACAAATCAAGACAGATTAAATTTGATACCGCCATTTTTTTCCTTGCCAAACTNCCTTGCCTGACATCAACCGGAGAAATGAGCGCTAATCCTGAATATGGTCTATTTTGCTTCAAAATGAGGTGAATTTAGCTTAATTTACGCATATGTAGCAAAAAATGGTCAATCCATAACGAGAGATGACGACGTACTTTTGTTAATTTTGCAATACGCAAATACTAAATCTTATCAAATGAAACGAAGTTTTTTAATTCCGTTGCTTTTTACTTCACTCTCTCCGGCNGCGCTCAATGCCGCNCTTTTCCCNGANAGNGTNGGCTNCACGGTNAAACCCCTCTACGGNTACCTCCCGGACGGNAANCCNGGAAGAATAGTNGAAGTCACATTGAAGGGGATGGATCCTGAAGGGAAGATTGATATCGAGACCTCCTTCGGGAAGGAGCGTCATCGTATCTCACGCCTGTTGAACTCCAACGATACTCTCATAACTCTTGAGACGATGTTTCCGGCCAATCTCCCCACCGACCGTAAAACAAATGCGACANTGTCGGTGAGNTGTAACGGGAAGACAAAAAAATATAAGGTGAACATCGACCCGATGCGTCACTGGACAGTATATGTCTACAACCATTCACACGTAGATATCGGCTACACCAACACCCACAAGAATGTCGAAATTCTCCATAAATCGAATGTGAAGGAGGGTATGCGCNTNGGNGAGGAAACCAAAGGATATCCTGAAGGGAGCCGATATGTTTGGAATCCTGAGGTGACGTGGCCGATAGAAAGGCTAATCACAACCGAACCGGAATACCGCGATTCCGTAATAGCGGCTCTCAGGGATGGCCGGCTCTCAGCCGACGCATCATACGTGAATCTCAATACGAGTATATGTGCCGACGAGGAGATGTTTCATATCTTCCATAGCTCACGCGAGCTTCAGAAGATGGCCGGAGTGCCTGTGGATGTGTTCCAGCAATTTGATATTCCCGGCATATCATGGGGACTTGTCCCTGTGATGGTTCAGGAGGGTGTGAAATACGTTGTTTCATGGCCGAATACCGACCGAGGTGGCAACAACCATTCGTTCGGATTGGACGGTATGCCATTCTGGTGGGTTGGTCCCGACGGCGTCTCCAAAGTGCTCTTCTTTCAGCCGGGAAGGTATGCCAACAGCGGAAGCATGGATAAGGGATGGCAGACAGGACGTCCTTGGTTCGGACAGAGGGATGCACGCAAGGTGCCTGCAAGAATCGAGATGGGATATGCCAATGTTGACTTCACAAAACAACTCACTGAACTTGAACAGCAGAAGTATCCTTATGATATGTTCATAGCGTCATGGACGTTATGGGATAACTGCCCTCTTGATGCCGACATTCCGGTAGCAGTAAAGGATTGGAATGAAAAATATGCCTATCCGCATATCATCATCAGCGGAGGGCATGAATTCATGTCGGAGATAGAACGGAAGTATGGCGACATACTCCCTGTGGTGTCGGGCGACTATACCGAATACTGGACCGACGGACTGGGAACCGCTGCCAAATACACAGCCATCAACCGCAACAACAAGGAACGCATAATTCAGGCTGAGACGGCGTGGTCGATGCTTAGCGACGGCGCACCCGCCCCACGCGAGGAGATGAATGAAGGTTGGAGAAATGTGATGATGGGATCGGAACATACATGGGATTTCGAGAATCCATCAGAGCCTTACTTCCACGATGCTCTCTGGAAATCGAAGAGAGATTATTTCAATGAGGCTGAAGCCCGGTCGACAGCACTCCTTGACGAGGCGCTCGGACATATGGCCGACAAATCAAACGGCGCTCTTGGTCCTTGGGACGGTCCCTCAAACGGTGGCGTAATTGTATACAACACTCAGTCATGGCCCCATGCCGGACTTGTGACACTCTCGCAGAAGGAGAGCACTAAAGGGGACCGCGTCGTTGCCGATGACGGCCGTCCACTCCCCTCACAGCGACTCTCAACAGGGGAACTTATCTTCCTCAGCGATACTGTGCCCGCATTCGGATCACGTCACTACAGAGTGGTTGAGGGTGAGCCGGGAGTGCTACCGACCGAGTCGACGGCATCAGGATTAACACTTACCAACGGNCTCCTTACCCTAAAGGTGGATCCTACCAACGGCAACATCATGTATCTTGCAAAGGGTGACGACAACTACAACTACATTGACACCGCGATTGATGGAGGCGCCAATTCATGCAGCTGGCTCCCTGCAAATGTCGACAGCCCGGAGGCAGACACCGACATATCGATCGCGATGACAGAACAGGGCCCTCTCGTAAATGAGATAACAGTCAACTCCTCCCTCAAGGGATGCAGAAGCATGACAAGACGTATTCGCCTTTCGGCCGGATGTCCGTGGGTTGAGATTGCCAACACTGTCGACAAATTGCCACTGACAGACAAGGATGGCATTCATTTCGGATTCGGATTCAATATACCCTCCTCGCATACCATGATCGACATCCCCTGGGGTGTGATGGAAGTGGAGAAGGATCAATGGGCTCAGGCCAACCGTCATTGGATGGCTATGCAGAGATGGGTGAATGTCGCCAACGACGACAAGGGTATAGTATGGTGCAGTCTTGACGCTCCTCTAATGGAATATGGTGGAAGGACAGCCAACTTCTCCCAAGGCTGGGGAGCGCAAGGGCCGTGGATGACCAAACTCTCCCCCTCCTCAGCTCTCTACTCCTGGGCGATGAACAATCACTGGCATACAAATTTCCCTCAGACACAAGATGGACCTGTTGACTTCCGTTACCGCCTGATGCCTCACGACGGCCTTTCACTCGCCGCAGTCAATCGTTTCGGTCTTGAACAGGCCCAGCCTCTCCTGCATGTCACTTCCGACACTCACAAGGAGGTGGCGCCTCTGATGGCTATCGATAATGATAATGTGTACATCACCATAATCAAGGCAACAGAGAATGAGGATGAGTATATAGTCAGATTGAGATCGCTCTCCGCCACCCCTGAGAACGTGAACCTTACATTCCCCGATAAAAAACCGGTCCGCATGAATGTGTGCCGCCTTGAGGAGATTCCGGCTGAAGCGACCGATGGCTCCCTCACTATGAATCCCTATGGGATGCAGACTCTAAGAGTAGCTTTCAAATAACCCCTGCGACCATTCCGGTTGCTACATTCCGGACTTTCAAGATCGGGAGACTACCGTCCAGGTGTCTCCCGATCTGCGTATATGGAGCTTATCCACATATATGAAGCCCCAGCGCTCGCGATCGAAAGGGGATACTACAACATTATGCAGATGCTCTCCTTCGCACACACCGATTATATAAGTCAGAGGGAGAAACCGTGTTTCNCCCTCTTCCTCTATCGTNAGCTCTCTTACAAGCCANTTTATGTTACTGTTCATTCCTCTTGGTCTCTTTCTTCAGTTTTTCCACATTCTTCAGAGAATCCCTGCGAATGGAATCAGCCTTATGTTTCAGACGNTCCTTCTCAAGATCGCGTCTCACCGGAATGCCATATCTCTTCTGCATACGATGACGGTAATATTCCACGCTGTCGAAAGGGAGACGCCTGAGCGAGATGCTGTCGGCATACAAAGCCTCTTCGGAGGGATTCTTCAACCGCATAGTGCCGTAGANGCGTCTNACNGNCTTTGCCGTGTCGGTCTGGAAATTTAATTCAACCGACGCCCTGCTCGTGAAGAACGCAACCCCGGCCTCTGATGAGCCGTCGTCATATTCCACACCCATAACGCCGTTGATGGGTTGNGTGGCATCCTTCAGGTGCATGCTCCANACAAGGCGGTCGCCCCGTTCAAGCTCCGGATTATCAAACGAGAATACCCAGCCGTCGGAGGTGCCGAGGGGAGAGATGACACCATTGGATGATCCCAGCCACAGATTGTCACCCTCCTGTCTCTTCTGATGATCGGCGTCATCCTTTATAAGCTCCCTCTTCTTCTCTCCGAGACGCTTATCCACCTTCTCGTAAAGAGCCACATAATCATCAAGGTTCCTACCGTACCACTGGAGGGTGGAATCAAGCTGCTCCTGAGTCACACCATGGTATGCGAGAACAGAGGCGGCGAATTCCCTTTTTGCATCAGTTCCGCTCCCGTTCATCTGTGTAGAGGAGTAAGCCTCCGCAAGCTGGAGATCAGCCATGACCTCCACCATATCCTTCTCTCCTATTATATCAGAGGGGCGATGCTTACAGGAGGACATGAAAAGACACCCCACACCCGCCAGGATGAGAGCCGAAGACAGAAGGTGACTATGTAAAAGCTTTGGTATTCTCATTTCAGTTTACCATCGCTATCCGCGCCTCTCTTTCTTCCAATAAACTGAAAAGCCATGGAAGCGTCGGCGGAATAGAAGAGTATGAGCAGAAAAACCCCGACGCATATCGAGGCGTCGGCTAGATTGAAGATATATTGAAAGAATTCGAAGCTTGTGCCCCCTATCACCGGGATCCACGAGGGCCAGGTGAATGTGAATATGGGGAAATAGAGCATATCCACAACCTTACCCTCAAACCATCCGGCGTAGCCTCCACCTTCGGGGAACGCAACAGCCACCTCCGGGGGCATAGGATTGTTGAATATCTTGCCATAGAACACGCAATCGAATATATTTCCCGCAGCTCCGGCTATGATCAGGGCCACAGCTACAAAAAAACCGGTGCGCAACCCTTTGGCAACCTTTATCTTCGCTACAAACCAGATGAAGAGCACCACAGCACAGATCCTGCCCAATGTGAGCACAACCTTGTTCCATAGCTCAAGGCCGAAGGCCATACCGTTGTTCTCTATAAACTTAAGCTGCCACCAGTCGGTGATGGAATAACCCTCCCCAAGATAGAAATGCGTCTTTACCCAAATCTTCAGAATCTGGTCGAGAAGGACTATAACAACACTTATGGCTACAACCATGAGTACGCGCCGGGAGATGACCGACCTGTCGGTCAGCACCTCCGGCACATACATCTCGTTTTCTTTCTCTGCCATCAGCTTCTTGTGACTTTAGCAAAAGCCTTGATGTCGTCGATCTCCAGATCCTTCACATCATCGCCGGCAAGACCGTCGACAAGGGAGATGGAATCGGCGAGCACCTGCGATGCGATATAGTCGCCATAGGCCTCGACAGCCTCCCGGATCTCGGGAAGGTCGGTGAGTTCAACCACAACCTTATCGGTGATCTCGAAATCACTTGATTTACGGATATTCTGAATGCGGTTGATAAGTTCACGGGCCATACCCTCGTTTTTCAGCTCCGGAGTCACCGTGACATCAAGAGCCACTGTGACGTTGCCGTCGTTGGCTACAAGCCATCCGGGGACATCCTCGGGGATGATCTCTACATCATCGGTGGTGACAACAGGTTCGCCGGGGAGAGCCGCGAAACGGAACACACCCTCTTTCTCAAGGAGGGCAATATCTTTCTGGCTCATCTCCTGAATAGCCTTTCCAAGCTGCTTCATGATCTTCCCATATTTGGGACCAAGCTTCTTGAAGTCGGCCTTCACCCTCTTCACAAGCCCACTCTCCTCGTTGTCGACCACTTTAAGTTCCTTAATGTTGAGCTCAGCCTTGATGAGATTCTCGAGGGCCTTGACCGCATCCCTCTGACGGGAATCGACCACAGGCACAAGAAGGGTCTGCAACGGCTGACGCACCTTCAGGTTGACCTTACGGCGCAGGGCAAGCACATTGGAGGTGATCACCTGTGCAAGACGCATTCTCTCCTCCAGATCAGCATCGATAAGCTCAGGGTCAGATTCGGGGAAGAGAGCGGTATGCACCGAAGCATATCCGTCACCCTCCTCTGCCGGAGCCACGAGGTCGGAATAGAGACGGTCGGAATAGAAGGGAGCGAAAGGAGCCATAAGGAGGGCAACAGTCTTGAGACAGGTATAGAGTGTCTGATAAGCCGAAAGCTTGTCGGCATCCATCTCTCCGGCCCAGAAGCGCTTGCGGTTAAGGCGCACATACCAGTTGCTGAGGTTGTCGTTGACAAATTCCTCTATAGCACGGGCTGCCTTTGTGGGCTCATAGTCGTCGAGGGCCTCTGTGACATCCTTCACGAGGGTATTGAGCAACGAAAGGATCCAGCGGTCAATCTCGGGACGTTCGGCGGCAGCTACAGGAGCCTCCGCACCTGTGAATCCGTCGACATTCGCATAGAGTGCAAAGAATTTATAGGTGTTATAGAGTGTCGCGAAGAGTTTGCGGCTTACCTCACCCACTCCGTTCTCGTCATATTTCAGGTTATCCCACGGGGATGAGTTGGAGATCATATACCAACGCACCGGATCACTGCCGAAACGCTCGATATTGTTGAAGGGATCGATGGCATTGCCAAGACGCTTCGACATCTTGTTGCCGTTCTTGTCAAGCACAAGACCATTGGAGATAACAGCCTTATAAGCCACAGAGTCGAATACCATAGCGGCAATAGCGTGGAGAGTGAAGAACCATCCACGAGTCTGGTCGACACCCTCGGCAATAAAGTCGGCCGGATATACCTCTTTATTATCAAGAATCTCCTTGTTCTCGAAAGGATAGTGAATCTGGGCATAGGGCATGGAGCCTGAGTCGAACCATACATCGATCAGATCGAGCTCACGACGCATCGGGCGCCCGCTTTCCGAAACGAGAATGATGTCATCTACATAAGGGCGGTGCATGTCGACACGGTCATAATTCTCCTGTGTGTAATCACCGGGCACAAAACCTCTCTCCTTAAGAGGATTCCTCTCCATCACTCCGGCCGCCACCGCTTTCTCGATCTCGTCATAAAGATCGCTGTAGCTGGANATGATCTTCTCCTCGCGTCCATCCTCTGTACGCCAGATCGGGAGTGGAGTGCCCCAATAGCGGCTGCGGGAGAGATTCCAGTCCTGGAGATTCTCAAGCCATTTGCCGAAGCGTCCGCTACCGGTAGATGCAGGTTTCCACTTGATGCCGCCGTTGAGTTCTATCATACGGTCGCGGGCAGCGGTAGATCTGATAAACCAGCTGTCGAGAGGATAATAGAGCACCGGCTTGTCGGTGCGCCAGCAGTGGGGATAGTTGTGTACATGCTTTTCGATTCTGAAAGCCTGGCCGGCCTTCTTCATCTCCATGCAGAGCACTATATTGAGGTCTTCAGCTTTCTCAGCCGCTTTCTCATCATATTTTCCATCAACAGTAAACTTGGGATCGTAGGCGTTCTTCACCCAGTCGCCGGCATGACGGCTATACTCCTCAAGATTCACACACTTCTCCACAAATTCCGGAGCGAGTTCATCGACTGTATAATACTTGCCGGTGAGATCTACCATCGGGCGGGTCTCCCCTTTTCTGTTGATAAGATAAAGAGGGGGTATTCCGGCAGCCTTAGCCACCTTAGCGTCGTCAGCACCGAAAGTAGGTGCGATATGCACGATACCGGTACCATCATCGGTGGTGACGTAATCACCGGGGATTACGCGGAAAGCCTCTGAGGCGAGTTCTACGAAGCGCTCGTTGCCGCAGCTGAACACATTCTCAGGATTCTTCTCAGCAAAAGCCTTGACATAGTCGGCGGAATAATCATCGAGCTTCTCCACGGGCTTAACCCAAGGCATCAGCTGTGCATAATGCATTCCTACGAGATCAGAGCCCTTCCATTTCCCGACTACCTGATAGGGAATTACCTTGTCGCCTGCCTGATAGCTCTCGAGATCGGCCTCTGCCCCCTCCTTTTTAAAATAGGAGTTAAGGAGCACTTCCGCCATGACGACGGTAATCTTCTCAGCTGTATATGGATTGTAGGTGCGCACCGCCACATAGTCGAATGAGGGGCCTACGCAAAGAGCAGTGTTAGAGGGTAGAGTCCAGGGAGTAGTGGTCCAGGCCATGAAGCAAGGCTCACCCCACCCCTTCATCTCCTCCTTAGGCTCAAGGATACGGAACAGGGCTGTGGCGGTGGTGTCCTTCACATCGCGGTAGCATCCCGGCTGGTTGAGCTCATGGGAGCTCAGTCCGGTGCCGGCAGCCGGTGAGTATGGCTGGATAGTGTATCCCTTGTAAAGATAGCCCTTCTTGTAAAGCTCACCGAGCAGCCACCAGATACTCTCGATATACTTGTTGTCGTAGGTGATATAGGGATGGTCGAGATCAACCCAATAACCCATCTTGTGGGTAAGGTCGGTCCATTCCTTGGTATATTTCATCACCTCGCGACGGCAGGCGGCGTTGTATTCATCTACAGAAATCTTCTTTCCAATATCCTCTTTCGTAATGCCGAGACTCTTCTCGACACCGAGTTCCACAGGGAGTCCGTGAGTATCCCAGCCGGCTTTTCTCTTTACGTGAAAACCCTTCATGGTCTTGTAACGGCATACAATATCCTTGATTGTACGAGCCATCACATGATGTATGCCCGGCATACCGTTGGCCGAAGGGGGACCTTCATAAAACACGAAAGTAGGGCAACCCTCCCTGACCTTCATGGAGGTCTCAAAGAGGGAATGTTCGTCCCAGATCTTCAACATCTCCTTGTTGATATCCGAGAGGTTGAGCTGTTTGCTGTATTCCTGAAATTTTTTGCTCATATATTGAAGTTGATTGGAAAGTAGAATTTTTAGATTATTTATGATGTCATCGCTTCATGCCCCCCTTGAGGCCCCCTTTGACACCACCCTTCACTCCGCCACCCATGGCGAAGATATTGGCATCGTAGGTAAATGTCTTGCGGTCTGTCTCTCTCTTGCGTTTCAGAGCGAGCGCCACGAGGCGGTCCATCAGTTCGGTGAACGATATGCCGCTCTCCTCCCAGAGGTAGAAGGAGAGTGAGCCGGGAATTGTATTGATCTCGTTGACATATATCTTGTTATCCTTACGGTCAACCATTACGTCGACGCGGCTCACGCCATGACAGGAGAGCACTCTGAAAGTCTCCCCGGCCATACGCCGTATCTCCTCGCTCATCTCGACGGGGATATCGGCCGGAATCCTCTTCTCGCTTGCCTGCATACCGGCTTTAGCGCCCCCGCCGTATTTCTCCTCGTAAGAGAGGAAATCCCCCTTCGAGATAGGCTCTTCGCACACAGAACTCTGATGATCGTCGGCATCTCCGAGCACCGAGCAGTTGATCTCCATCATATCCTCGATCATATGCTCCACAATGATGCGCTGAGAGAATTTCTCGGCATTGTCGATCCGCNCGATGAGCTGTGAGCGGTCGGCTGCCTTTCCGATACCTACGCTCGATCCGAGGTTGGCGGGCTTCACTATTACGGGATAGCCAAGCTTAGTCTCGATCTTAGAGATTATCGAATCACGGTCGGCACCCCACTGCTTGTCGGTGAACCACACATAATCCACCACATTGATACCCTCTGCCCCAAGAATCATCTTCATGGTGATCTTATCCATGCCATTGGCGCTTGAAAGGGTGTCGCAGCCTGCGAAGGGTATTCCGATTGTGTCGAGAAGGCCTTCAAACATACCATCTTCTCCGTGGGAGCCGTGGAGCACCGGTATGGCCACATGGAGGGTCTCATACACAGGATTTTTCTTATTGAACAGCCCTCCGCCGGGATTGGCGCGATAGAGATTGTAGTCGCCATATTCCGGACGCATATACACCTCCTCGCTCTTTGCCTCAAGAGCCTTCATATCCTTATAGTTGCGTATATCAAGAGTTGCAGGACCCGTAAACCATCTTCCCTGTTTGGAGATGTAGACAGGCACTATATTATATTTCGTCTTGTCAAACGCATTGATCGCCTGCAAGGCGGATATCACCGATATCTCGTGTTCCACCGATCTTCCGCCGAAGAACACTGCAACGTTAGTCTTCATATCTGTTTTTTATATCTTTGACGCCGACTGCCATGTCGGTTTACCGCGACACGCCACAAATCAGCTTCAGTTACAAAGTGCAAAATTAACAATACGGCTTTGAAAAAACAAAAATATTCATCCGAATATGAATGAATAATCACATTTTCCATTTATTTTGACTTCCTACGGCACAGCGCGGTGATTCAAAGCTATCTGCAAGCACCTCTGCCATATCTGACATCTTTCATTACTTTTTCTGTAAAAAAGTTTCACCTCCTACACGTAAAATATTCAAAATTATCATTAACTTTGCAATATGAAGTGCAACNGATACGCCTCACGGTGTTCTACCCACTTCACTTGAATTTGTATAGGTTTTTTATACCCCTGCATATTTTTTATGACCGATTTTACATTAAAAGGACTGGGAGTGGCACTGGTGACTCCTTTCAAGCAAGATAAACAGGTAGACTTCGCCGCTCTTCGGCGCATGGTGGAATACGTCATCGAAGGGGCCTGCGACTATATCGTGGTGCTCGGAACTACGGGTGAGACCCCTGCCCTTTTCCCGGAGGAGAAAGNTGCNATCAGGGAGGAGATAATACGCACCACNGCAGGCCGTAAGCCGCTTGTGCTCGGCGTCGGGGGCAACAATACCCAGGCCGTTGTCAACGAACTGCGCGAGGGAGACTTCTCGGCTTTCGAGGCCATACTTTCTGTAGTGCCATTCTACAACAAGCCCTCGCAGGAGGGACTTTACCGCCATTACGAGGCCATCGCCAACGCATCTCCGCTTCCGGTGATACTTTATAATGTGCCCGGCCGAACCGGAGTGAACATGACCGCCGGAACCACACTCTCTCTTGCCCGCGATTTCGACAATATCATCGGTATCAAAGAGGCTTCAGGCAACTTCGCACAGATCGAGGAGATCATCAAGAATAAACCTGAGAAATTCGAGGTGATTTCAGGCGACGACAGTATCACCTATCCTCTCATGACTCTGGGAGCTGTGGGTGTGATCTCAGTAATTGGCAATGCATTCCCGATGGAGTTCGGCCGTATGGTACGCCTTTGTCTTGAGGGGAAATTCCAGGAGGCTCTCCCGATACACTGGCGCTTCAACGAACTTTTCAACCTTCTCTTCGTAGACGGCAACCCCGCCGGAGTGAAGTGTACGCTCAATGCTCTCGGCCTTATAGAGAATGAGCTTCGTCTCCCCCTCGTGCCCACCCGCTTCAGCACCAACGAAAAGATACATCAACTTCTCAACTCCCTCTATACCCCGTCGGCCCACGAGATTGTCTCAGGCTTCACCGGTCTGCCGAAAGGTAAATGACGATTCTCCTGACACGACCTTTTCTCTTCCATAATATTAACGACCTTTCATTCCGATGATCGACAGAGCGACTGTTCAAAAGATAAAGGATACGGCTGACATAGTCGAAGTAGTGAGCGACTATGTGCATCTTGTAAGACGTGGCGCAAATTATGTCGGGTTATGCCCTTTCCATAATGAGAAGACACCATCGTTCTCTGTGAACAAGGGTAGAAACTACTGCTACTGTTTCTCCTGCCATAAAGGGGGATCGCCTGTCAATTTCATCATGGAGAAGGAGGGGATATCGTATCACGACGCCCTCCTTCAACTGGCCAAGAAATATGGAATCAAAGTGGAGGAGAAAGTCCTCACCGATGAGGAACGTGAGGCCCAGAGCCGCCGGGAGTCGCTTTATCTTGCCAACGAATGGGCCATGCAGCTCTTCGAACATAACCTGCGCGAAACCCCTGACGGACGGGATATCGGCCTCCAGTATCTCTACGGACGAGGAGTGACCGACGAAGCCATACGCCAATTCCATCTCGGCTATGCCCTCGACAGAGGAAGCGCACTTGTGGATGAGGCTACAAAAAAGGGGTTCAACAGGGATATCCTCAAGCTTTTAGGGCTCGTAGGCACGAGCCAGCAGGGTCATGATTACGATCGTTTCCGTGGCCGTGTCATATTCCCTGTGCTCAACTCGTCGGGTAAAGTAATAGCCTTCGGTGGCCGCGACCTCAAGGGTGGTCCGGCCAAATATATCAACTCCCCTGAATCAGAGCTATACAAAAAGAGCAATGAGCTTTATGGGATGTATCAGGCCAGATCTGCCATCGTAAGAGAAGACCGCTGTTTCCTCGTCGAGGGATATCTCGACGTAATNGGCATGTGGCAGTCCGGACTGAAAAACGTTGTGGCCTCTTCGGGTACAGCTTTGACCGACGGCCAGATCTCACTCATACACCGTTTCACCAAGAACGTAACCCTNATCTACGACGGCGATGCCGCAGGAATAAAGGCCTCGCTGAGAGGAATAGATATGCTTCTGTCACATCAGCTTGACGTGAAGGTGCTNCTGCTTCCCGATGGCGACGATCCGGACTCATTCGCAAGGAAACACANTCCGGAGGAGTTCCGCAAATATGTTGCCGACAACGAGACCGATATAATACGCTTCAAGACCAAGGTGCTGATGGATGAAGCTAAGGATGATCCNCAGCTACGCGTAGAGGCTATCCGCAGTGTGGTCCGCTCCCTTGCATGTATNCCNGATAAGGTGAAGCGTGATGTNTATATTCAGGAGTGCAGCCGTATCCTTCAGGTNAGCGAAGAGTCGGTCGGNGTCGCCACCGCGAAGGCCCGGGCCGCTGTGGTGGAGCAACTCAAGAAACAACGTCAGTTGAGAGATCTTGACAAAGATATCGAAGAGGGACGTATTCCACCCGTCACCCCCACTCCCGGTCAGCAGCAAAGAGTTGAAGCGATTCCTGTAAGAGAAAATGTAAAACAGGAAAACCTCCGGCAGAACCCTCTGCGTCCGTTGGAATGGAAGGTGATTCAGTATTGCGTGAGATATGGATTCCTGAATTTCTGTGAATGGGTCAACGACAATGGGGAGAAGGAGGCCATGAATGTGGTGGAGTTCGTAAAAGATGAGCTCTCGGGCGATGATATTTCCTTCTCGGTAAAGGAATATGATGAGCTTTTCACCTATCTCCTCCAACTCAGGGAGACTTTTATAATTGACCTTGAGGGATTCCGCGNGAAGATTTCGGCAGAAAGTGATGCGCTNAGAAAAGAGGGNTTCGAGGAGATAGCCGCCAAGAATCTCAACATAGCTGAAATACAGCGAGAGGAGAAGAAACTTGAGGAGAGGATCACGGCAATGGAGATGGAGAGGATCACGGAGTTTGCAAAGGCCTACCCTTCCAGAGATTTGCTCAGCCACGAAAACATGATATTCCGCCGGCTGGCAGCCGAAGCTGTGAGGGAACCACATCAGCTCAGCTCCATCTACACGCGTCAGGGCACCAATGAGACGGAGGAGGATAAACTCTTCTCTCTCCTTCCTACGGCCATAACAGTGTGGAAAAACGGGATTCTCGACGGACAATTCAATGAACTTCTCCGACAATTCAAGAGCATATGCGGCAAAGGGCTTGAAGAGGAGGAACGCAACCTTCAGGCCCAACTCTCGGAAATCCTCAAGATGAGGAGTCAGGTGGCCAAGAATATAGGCGACAGGATCATCTATCCCGTCAATCCCTCAAGGACACCGGGAAGATACCGTATAGGATAAACATACCCAACTTATAGATTTTCTTATGGAAAATATTCTGGAAATCAGAAATCTCGAAAAGAATTATACCAATACCAAGGCTCTTGATAATGTCTCATTCAATGTAGAGAAGGGTGAGATTTGTGGAGTTCTCGGTCCGAACGGAGCAGGAAAGACTACNCTGCTGCGCATTATCAATTCCATACTTGTATCTGATGGTGGTGAGGTGCTCATCAACGGGGAGCCGGCTTCGCTTGAAACCGGACGTCAGATCGGTTATATGCCTGAGGAGCGTGGCCTCTACGACAAGATGCGCGTGGAGGACCAGATTCTATATTTCGGCCAGCTTAAGGGGGGGAGCCTTCCGCGACTGCGTAATGTGATGGGGGAATATATGGAGATATTCAACCTCACGGGCCAAGGACGCCGAAAAGTAAAGGAGCTCTCNAAAGGTAACCAGCAGAAGGTGCAGATTATCGCNACACTGGTTCACGAGCCGGAGCTGGTGATTCTTGACGAGCCTTTCAGCGGATTCGANCCGATAAACGGAGCGTTGCTACAGGACCTTATCTCACGTCTGCGCGACAAGGGATCTACCATCATGCTTTCATCTCATAATATGCCGGCCATCGAGGATATGTGTGGCACAATCGCACTTATCAACCANGGCCAACTCCTCGTGAAGGATGATATAGCTGATATTAAGGAGAGGCACAAGACCTACGAATTCCTTCTCACCACCCGTAATCCGATCTCTATTCCCCTTCTGCTCGACAGCAATCTCTTTGAGTCGGTGGTTGAGGCTCCTACTCCTAAAGGGAGAAAAGGATCATCCTATTATCTGAAGAAGATATCAGGAGTNAGAAACAACGACATACTTCAGGCGGTAGCTATTCAGGGAGAGGTGCTTCAATTCGAGGAGAAACTCCCTACCCTCAACGATATTTTCCTGGCNTATACCTTGCCCNCNNCNACCCCTGNAGAAGAAGATAAGGCCGTAGCTGAGTGATAATGCTAAGCCCACGATTCTATAAATCTATTCATCTGACTTAAGATTAAGCTTCATATGACAGCAAAGAATAAAACGAGAATAATGAGTCAACTTACACTTATAATAAAGACCGAGTTCCTTACCGACGTAAGGAGCAAAGCTTTCTGGATAGGCACTATCGTTGTGCCGGTAATCCTGATAGTATTTTCCCTGGGTATGGGGGTACTGATGGCCAACTCCGATTCCATGATGAATGTGGCTGAAAAAATTGATAAAGTGGTAGACACCTCACCGGATCCGGAGACAATGACTGCTGCTAAAGCCGCCGGTATGGTGATCACCATGATACTGATGTTTATGTTCCTCATATGTGGCTCTACAATCTTTGGCAAAGTCAAGACAGAGAAAACCAACCGAATAATGGAGATNCTCTCCACTTGTGTCGACGGGAAGACAATGATTCTCGCCAAGATGATAGTGGTCGGGCTCACCACTCTTCTGCAATTTCTNATTTGGTCAAGTTTCACGATAATCGGCGGTGTGATTTTATTCATGATATTCCCTGATGAACTCTCGCTNTCATTCCTGTTGAATCCGAAAGTTATNCTTGCGCTGATATATGCCCTTCTTTATTTTATCGGAGGNTTCCTGCTTTTCGGCTCACTGTATGCCGCATGTGGAGCAATTACCGATAAGGATAATGAGAACCAGTCATATATGACAGCCCTCTCTTTCGTGCTGATGGCTTCCTTCTATCTCGGACAGTTTGCAGTCGACAATGGNGACTCTACNCTCGCNGTAATATGCACATATATACCCTTAACNGCCCCTATCGTNGGNTGTGTAAACGCTATAGGGGGTATNGCTCCCTGGTGGCAGACGATTCTTTCCTTAATCGTGCTTTATGCAGTAGACTATTTCAGCATCGCAATAGCCGGGAAGCTATATCGCTCATCTCTGTTGTTTAGAGGGAAACAGTTCTCGCCGAAGGATATTATCACCTTCCTCCGCACCAATTGATAAATACATCCACTGACGCAATAAGAAAGCATTAACTCAAGCACAACTTTTAGATAAGTCGTACTTCAACATAAACCAACAACGGCTCCACCTTCAAAAGGTTGGAGCCGTTGTTAGTTTATGCACTTTCTCCACCATAGCCTCCGGCGTCTGTCGTGCGGTCATATTACATTGATTTTTTGATAAGACAAGTTAATAAATTCCTATCAATGTTAAATTATGTTAATGTTTCTATATTTGTTTCGTAATAATAATAATAATAATAATAATAATAATGGTGATATCTTTGCAGAATGAATCATATACCAATGAAACTAAAGAATTTTACATTACATTCCCTCAATGACAATGAAATGAGAGAACAAGAGCAAAGCTACCTTTTGGGCAGTACTGAATGTGGGAGCGGCAGCAGTGTGCTCCCAAAATTCATGAAAAGACAGACCATCCTGTCAATTTTGGTATTGCTTTTATTGGCGACCCCCAAATTTACAATGTACTCTCAGAGAAAGGATTCTGATGCCAAGATTTCAAGGGAGTATTACAAGTATGGTTGTCTCAATCGAAAAGTAATAGACAAAGCGAATATACGGATATTGTATGCTTTCAATCCAACCGATTTAAAGGACAAATCCACGTGGATAGATGAGGGTCAGCTTAANATNGGNAAAGGNTTTACACANTACAGCAGTCATTTCGAGGAGGTGAACGAAGACAGTCTTAAGAAATGGCTTGCCGATCATCCAAAGTCGGCGGTNTATCCCCCGGCACGTTGGATCCANGGCGAGCGNCCTGACTACTGGATAGAATACCAGTATTCGAATATAAAGGTGAAGGGGAACNTNNTGGAAGAATGGGCAGNCATGCCAAGNGNCATTGATGAGGAGAATCTGTTGTATTCCGAGCCCTTCCCGTTACAGAAATGGAAGATAGAGAAGGAGACGAAGGAGGTATGCGGTTACAGATGCCAGAAAGCGACTTGTCGTTGGCGTGGCAGGTACTACACCGCATGGTTCACGACTGACATTCCCGTTGCCTCGGGACCATGGAAATTCGGTGGTCTTCCGGGAATGATAATGAAGGTATCCGATTCAGCGAATGAATACACGTGGGAGGCTGTCGCNGTNAACAANGGGGANTTCCCGGTATACGGTGCGCGNCGTAAGAANTATGTGAAGTCGACACGCGAGAAAGTACAGAAACTTCAACGTGAGCTGAACGAGAACTATTTAAAGACAACCGGAACTGTATATATCGACTACAAGACGGGACNACAGACTTCTTCAAAGAGACATCCATATTCCCCTTTAGAACTTGAATGATGTATNAAAATATGAAAACAGCATATGCCAATATCGTCTATGCCGGNGGCGNAGACATACTNAGACGAACTTTTCTGANCTTGATTCTATTTCACTGCTGTCTGTTTACTCAGGCAACGATCATTGTGTCAGGAAAGATAACCGACACCCATGGCGATCCACTACCAGCTCTTGTGACGGTCCTCACAGATGGAACTATAGAAGGATTCTGCAATGCCGGAGAAGATGGGAAGTACTCCNTTGAATTTGAGCCATCTGAAGAAAGCATATTGTTAAAGGTTTCCCTCCTCGGATTCTTGCCTGTCGAAAAGAGGATAGCCGCAAAATCCGGTACNGTGGATATTGTCATGGATGAGGGNGCCAATGAATTGAANGAAGTCACGGTGATCGCCGACAAGATAACGCAGAAGGGAGACACANTTAGTTACCGAGTCGGAGCATACAAGGATGAGAACGANCGNGTNATCGGNGATGTTATAAANAANATGCCCGGNCTTGAGGTGTCGGAATCCGGCACGATTTCTTTCAACGGAAAGACCGTCAAAAATTTCTATGTNGAAGACATGGATCTNCTNGAAGGNCGTTACGGNATCGCCACCAACAACATTTCGGCCAACGATGTGGCGTCGGTACAGGTCTATCAGAACCATCAGCCGATAAGGGCATTGNANNACTGGAGNCCNACAGATGANGTCACCATCAATCTCAAACTAAAATCTTCGGCNCAGGGCACGTTTACCATGAACGGTATGGCAGGTTTAGGCTACAAGCCGATGATGTGGGCGGCTGAGGCGGTGGCAATGTATTTCGGCAGAAAAAAACAGACAATAACAACNTACAAAGGAAACAACAGCGGCGACAATGTCAACGCCGAGCAGAACAGCCATACGGATGACGGCATCATGCAGTTCTTCAACAGGGCCCCTCTTTCGGTGGTATCACCGGGATCGCCGGGCGTGGCTCTGAAACGTTATCTGAATAACCGGAGCAACACCGCAAGCACCAACAATATCTTCAAGCTTGATTCGCTTACGACGCTCAATCTGAGTGTCGCCTATATTGACGACATCATCAGGAACAATGGAAGCACCACAACGGAACAATACCTCCCCACAGGAGATTACCGCTGGATAAAACAGGAAATTTCGACGAAAATTTACGTACACAATCTTCGTGGATCCGCAACGTTCAAGAAGAATACCTCGTCACTCTATTTGTTGAACTCCATTAACGTGGATGCAGGTTGGAACAAAGAGAAAGGAAGAAGTGTGACGTCAGCGAGCTTTATTGATAACTCCACAGATGTCAATCAACATCTTGACAATCCCTCTTTTCGTATCAGTGATAGATTCTCCTTGATAACGAACAGTGAATCCCGGTCTTGGAATATAGATATGCAGGTGGGATGGAATCACCGTCCCCAGTCCCTTTCTGTCAGCCCGGCATCTATATTCGGAGAGGGNGTCTCCGGTGATGAAGTAAGTCAAGCGTATACGACAGATGACTATCGGGCACAGGTTCACACCGGGTTGAGCCACAAATTCGGCAAACTGATTTTCGATTCCTTTATTTTCGGCAACATCGATATTGAGAACGTGTCGTCCGATCTTGACGGATTCAAATCATCAACTTTGGATAACACGTCCAACGGATATGTATTCGGCAAAGGGGAATTGGGTATAGAATCATGTATCGGCTATAACCTGGGAGAAGTGTATCTTGAATTGAGAATCCCGTTCAGTTATAACGGACAGTGGCTACGAGACAGACTTGACCCCGATAGAAACCGAGGATGGAACTATCTTAATCTCAATCCAGCNCTGANGATCANCCATCGGCTTGGGAAGAGCTGGTGGGAAATAAACTCTTCCTTCTACAGGATGCGTGACAATTCAGGACGAGTAGCTCCGGGAATCGTGATGACGGATTTTCTTTCCTTCAGGGAATACCTTATAGACAAGACCATGAGAGACAATACATGGTACAACACACTGNNATATCATTATTCTAACGCTNTGCTGCANCTGTTCGGCAATGCAGAGGCAAGCTGGCTTCGGAGCAGTCAGAACCTAATTACCGGATATGAATATGANGGACTTGTGACAGTCAGGAGTGTCTATGATGTGCCTTTCGTATCTAACAGATATTCCGCGACAGCTAACATAAACAAAGGGTTGAGTTTCTGGGAATCCACACTGAAATTGGGAGGCAACTACAGTCTCNANACNAGCAAACNGATNATNAACNGGNNNNCNGTTGANTACAAGNCGCAATACTGGAGNGCNAACCTTATGTTCGCCACNACTCCNGCNAACTGGATGGGAGNCGCCTTNGGTTTCGCNTANGGAGAAAACAAGANNTTCACAGCCTTGACAAGGGACGACGATCTTACCATCAGACAATATACCGGACGTCTTGACCTCAACTTCTTCCCAATTCCGCGCCTCGTAATAAATGTCGCGGCTGAAGACAATTTTACCAACTTGACAGAGAAAGGGAAACATGCATGGTTCGGCGATGTCAGAGTGAAATATAAGGCAGGAAGATTCGACTGGGAACTTGAATTCAACAACATATTCAACCGCCGGGAATTCACACGAATTAACTATACGGACATGGATATATATCGCAACACTTATCAGTTGCGTCCTCGTAATGTAATGTTAAAAGTCAGATTCAATATTCTATGATATCCTTACTTTTCCCGAAATTGCGAGGCGAGATCAAGGACCCGATTATTAAACTCATCATCGGGCAGATCATAAGGCAGCCAGTCTATATGGAAGCCCCGGCGTTCCATTCCTCTGAACCATGTCATCTGACGTTTCGCAAACTGATGGATAGCTATCTCCAGCTGGCTTCGCATCTCATCGAAGCTCAGCTCCCCTATTACATGCAGTGTGAGATATTTATATTCGAGGCCATAATATATGAGATCGTCAGGCGAGACACCTTTGGCAAGAATAGATCTAACTTCATCAACCATTCCTGCTTCAAGCCTTCTGTCAAGACGCTCGGATATCCTGGTTCTTCTCACTTCACGCGGAATGTCTACACCTATGATCAGGGAATTCAAAGGAACAGCAGTATTCCTGTCGGCCGAAGCTGCCATCGACGGATGCTCCCTGTAATACTCCTCTATCTCAATTGCTCGTATTGCTCTCTTCTCTGTGTCGACATCTGTAACATTATGTAGCACCTTATACCCTTTCAGTATATCGGTGAGCTCCTTCAGCCCCTTTCCGGAAAGACGGGAGCGCAACTCCTTGTTCTCGGGCACCTCCGGCAGGCGGATGCCGCTCAAGGCGTTTTCCACATACATCCCGGTGCCGCCGCAGAGAACGGGCAGTTTTCCTCTCAACTTAATGTCATCAAAAGCCCTTGCAAAATCACTNAGGTAGCGGTGCAGGTTATACTTCTCCCCTGCCTCACAGATATCNATAAGATGATAGGGAACACCATCATATTCCTCAAGATCCTTCCCNGTGCCNAGATCCATATCCCGATAGACCTGTCGGGAATCGCCGCTGATAATCTCTCCCCCCGCCGCCTTGGCAAGAGAAACGGCCCTACCTGTCTTTCCCGAAGCGGTAGGGCCGATTATGGTGATAAGTTCTAACTCCATGAATTGCTTTTCTTTGATCCGAGTATCTTACGCCACTTCTTTTTGAAGGTATANAATGGTGTATCGGAATTGAACATCGAAATCTTTATCCATTTGTCATCCTGAAAATCAAGGTTTGAGTTCCTTACTTCAATAAGATTGAAACTCGGATTATACATCTTTATCCTTGATCTTCTGTAGCCGTTTTCATCNAAAGTTTTATGGGTAAGCATTATTGTGGCCAACCTTGTAGTGTCGGTGACTGTGAGATCCGACATCTTTCCCGGGTTNTTNGAATAAAGATATTTCAGTTTGTCGAAATCCATCCATTCCCCCTCNGTNTTGAGCTGAGGATAGTCGGATGGTTCTCCATCAAGGAAATAGAAATATCTGAGCACACTGTAGTTGGTGAACTCCGCGACCTTTCTTCCGAAAAAGAACCGNAACTCCCCATCTACCCCGGTCATCTTCTTGATGGTTCGCTTNACCTCGTCGATCGTTATACCGTTCATNGTTCTTTTGGTGGTAAACGGNGTGTCGATCACCTCTTTGTAGGGTGTNCGGGGNTCAATGACGTGGGTATCCACATACATACTGTTGCCNCAAATGACGTAAAACCGTACATANGTCTTGGCGGTCATATCCCTCAGCTCATCCTGCGAGATCACCTCGTCGTTCTCCTTGAGGTCAAGGTAAAGATTGTAATAACGCGCTCCGAAATAGAGCTCATCAAGCACGAAGAATATAATTGTCAGCCATGTGAATACATACCAGTCGCGGGCATTGAGGTTGATGTTGACATAAAACACCAGATAGTAGGCCCACACCATCACCGTCAATATTCCGAACATCAAAGTGAGGTTGCGGAGCTGGAAATGAGTCTCATGATTGAGGAGGTGTCTCATGGTACCCCTCTCCGAAAGCTCTCCACCTCTCAGCCTACATTCGCGACAGATGCTTATTCTTTTGCGCCCTAAGGTAAGGAAAAGGAATGTCAGGAAACACACCGGATTCATTATGAGCGACGGCACAAAGGGATTCGTGAAAAATACGAACTCCGAAGGGAGCGTCTTGAGGCCCCAGGCATAGAGCACATTCAGCACGATAGTGACGAAGGAATACCCCACGAGAGCATAAAGCATCCCGAAAGGCACCATCATGCAGGAGGTCTCGTTCTTTACTTTGTTGTCATAGATGAAAGTATACAGACCTGCCGCGCATAGAAGCGAGACAACCGGCGATAGAAAGTATGGGAGCAACTTCGACATCGACATCATGACTATCACTGCAGCCATGCCGATGGTGAGGTTTCTCCACAGTTTGTAGAGTTGGTAACTCGTTACTTTTTCAAGATCATCCATAATTACATCCTTTATTGCTCCTATGCACTCTCTTTCGAAAGTGCATCGTTCGGACTTGCGTCCCTCGTCGGGAGTCAGAGATTCTTTTTAAGGAAATCCACTACCTTTCTATAGAACTGAACTCTGGCATTACACATACCGAGGCTATGCTCGAAGCCTGTGTAGGCCATCATATCGAAGATTTTACCCTCGAAATTGAGTTTTGAGCTATATTTCAAAGTATTGTAGAAATGTACATTATCATCGCTTGTGCCCGACATTATCAACAGGCGTCCGTTTACCCCGGCTGTGCGGCCCATTGCAGACGATGTTTGATAACCCGGACTATTCTGGCCCGGAGTGAGCATATAGCGTTCTGTGTATATGGCATCATACCAGCGCCAATCTGCCACCGGCGCCATAGCCACGCCGGCCTTGAAAGGAGATCCCTTGGCTCCCATCTCCATAAGTGTCATGTAGCCGCCGTAGCTCCACCCGAAACATGAGGTGCGTGCTGAATCGACATATGGCAGAGAGGCGAAATATCTCGCTCCGGCAAGTTGGTCGACCGTTTCAAGAACACCGAGATTCTTATATACGCTGTAAGCCCATTTACGTGTGCGGTTGCCTGTGCCACGGCCATCTACAGCCGCTACCACAAAACCCTCGGAGGCAATGTAATTGTTGCCTCCCATCTTCCAGCTGTTGGTCACCTCCTGAGAATCCGGACCATTATACTGATACATCATCAAAGGATAACTCTTCGAACTGTCGAAATCAGCCGGCTTGATGATATATGCATCCATCTCCTCACCCTCATCGTTCTTCACTTTCAGAAGCTCGGCCTTGGGAGCGGATGCAAAACGCTTCATATATGCCTCATTCAGTTCGAGATCGCACATTTTGACCCCTTTCGCGCTGAATATTCTGTACTGAGGAGCCTGCTGCGTATTGCTGTAGTTCTGCACATAATATGATCTGTCGCTACTGAAGCTTGCCGACGCCGTCCCCTCCTCCTTGTTGAGCAGGGTAAAGATACCTTTGGCATCTACCATGGCAATATTCCTGTTGACAGCTCCCAGCGAGGTGGTCTGCATGAAGTAACGACCTATATTATCCTTGCCGTAATAGGCGGTGACATTGAAATCACCCTTTGTTATCTGGCGACGCATGCTCCCGCTGTAGTCATACTGGTAAAGGTGACGGTAGCCGCTCTTCTCACTTGCAATCACAAAACCATCGGTAGCGAAATCCACCATCTGATAAGTGGTGGGGCTCAACCAGCCATCGGTCGATGTATCGGAATAGATCTGCTTCCCAACTGTCGAGAGTGGATTCACGTCAAACAGACGCAGATTGGTCTGGTCATGATTGAGCACCATAACCATAAGTCTCATTCCGTCGGCACCCCCGAACTGGATCAGAGGCACATAATCGGTAGCCGTAATCGGCAGATCCATTTTTTTAATCTTCCGGTTGTCAAGATCATATGTGTTGACACTGACCTTGGCCGTCTGATAACCCGACAAGGGATATTTATAGGTATATGCCGAGGGGTAAGGATCACCCATCGGATCGGCGTCGCAGAAACTGCGGTAATTATCGAATGAATAGGTCGGCACCTCACTCTCATCGAAGCGAATGAATGCCAATACATTGTCGTCGGCGCTCCAGCACATGGAGTTGAGCATTCCGAACTCCTCCTCATATCCCCAGTCGGGCGATCCGTTGATCACCTTGTTCCTCTCCCCGTCTGTTGTTATCTGATTGTCGGTCTCGTAGTCAAGACTTGAGATAAATATATTGTTGCCACGCTCATAGGCCACAAAACGACCGTCGTGTGATATCACCGCTCCTCTCTGCGGACCTTTGGAACTCACACGTTTCACCGTAGAGCGCATCATGTCGTATACATAATACTCGGCTGTGAAACTGTGGCGGTAGATCTTCTCTACATTATTCCAGAGAAGAAGTTTCCTTCCGTTGGCACTCAGTTGATAGCCGGAGAATTCATCTATCTTGAGTTCACCTTTCTGACCGTCGATGCTGAAAAGCACTCCGGTCTTCTTCCCTGTCTTATAGCTGTAGATATCGATGCTCTTTCCATCATCTGATATAGCGGCATATGACTGTCCGTCGGCAAGAGGGGTGATATCCTTTATTCGTGCCGGAGCATTACGTTTCGTATCGCAATAATCCTCCGGCGTGAGCGGAGACGCGACGGCATATGCCGTGGTCAAAGCCACCGCACATGCCGTCATTATTCCTTTCTGAAATCTCATACCTTTTATTATATAGAGGCAATCAATATGAGCGGGCGATTATCACTCTACGTTTCGAGGGGCGGCCGGTCACCATGCAGACCCCCTCCTCCTCCTCTCCATCGAGAGGTATGCAGCGAATAGTGGCTTTAGTTTCCTCCTTGATTCTCTCCTCGGTCTCGGTAGTACCGTCCCAATGTGCAAGGAAGAAACCGCCATTCTCGATCTTCTCCTTGAATTCATCATAGCTGTCTACCTTATAGGTGCGGTCGTCACGCATCTTGAGAGCCTTCTTATAAAGATTCTGCTGGATATCCTCGAGCTCAGCCGCAACTCTTTCGGCGATACCCTCGAGTGGCACAGTCTGCTTCTCCAGTGTGTCTCTGCGCATCATCTCCACTGTGCCGTTCTCAAGGTCGCGTGCCCCGATTGCAAGACGCACGGGGATTCCCTTGAGCTCATAGTCGGCGAATTTGAATCCGGGACGCTTGTTGTCGGCATCATCGTATTTCACACTTACTCCCAGCTTCTTGAGCTGTTCCACAATCGGCTCAACAGATTTGCTTATCTCGGCAAGCTGTTCGTTGTTCTTGTAGATAGGCACAATCACAACCTGAATGGGAGCGAGATGGGGAGGAAGCACAAGACCGTTGTCATCCGAATGGGTCATGATAAGGGCCCCCATCAGACGGGTGGAGACACCCCATGAATTAGCCCCTACCGACTCAGGCTTGTTCTCCTTGTTCATGAAAGTTACATCGAAGGCCTTGGCGAAGTTCTGACCCAGATTGTGAGATGTGCCCGACTGGAGAGCCTTCCCATCCTGCATCATGGCCTCAATGGTATAGGTGTTGACAGCGCCGGCGAAACGCTCGTTCTCTGTCTTCACACCCTTGATCACAGGGATCGCCATATAATTCTCAACGAAGTCGGCATACAAGTTGATCATCTGCACTGTACGCTTCTCCGACTCTTCGGCTGTGGCGTGTGCGCAATGTCCCTCCTGCCACAGGAATTCGGATGTACGAAGGAACATACGTGTACGCATCTCCCAGCGCATTACATTGGCCCACTGGTTGATCAGCAGAGGGAGATCCCTGTAGCTATGAATCCAGTTCTTGAATGTGCCCCAGATGATTGTCTCAGAGGTAGGACGTATGATCAGCTCCTCCTCCAGGCGTGCGGCCGGATCCACAACTACACCGCTCCCGTTGGGATCATTCTTAAGACGGTAATGTGTGACGATAGCACACTCTTTTGCAAAACCCTCGACATGCTCGGCTTCCCTGCAAAGATATGACTTCGGGATGAGCAAAGGGAAATAAGCGTTCTGCACGCCGGTCTCCTTGAACATCTTGTCAAGCGTCTGCTGCATCTTCTCCCAGATGGCGTAGCCATAGGGCTTGATTACCATGCAGCCTCTTACAGCACTCTGTTCTGCCAGATCAGCTTTGACTACAAGTTCATTATACCATTTAGAATAGTCTTCACTACGCTTAGTTAGATCCTTTAATTCTTTTGCCATGACTATATTGAGGTCAGTGTTGTTAACTTTGTTGCTATTAATTGAATCATAACGGTTGGAATGACCTTCAGGGCTATCTTACCGCACTCTGACTCTAATGAACCACAAAATTACAAAAAATCAAGCATAAAAAGAAAAAAACCGCCCGAAATAATATCGGACGGTCCTGAATTTTTATTCTTAAAGCTGACATAAAGCCTGCTATCTCTATCAGCGGATACGGTCGACAGCGCGAAGCTTGTTATGGTCGCTCTGAATTCTATTGATTGCCAAAAGTGTGCCGATCAGAGCGATAAGCGGTGCGATAACCAGCTCCGACCATTCGATCGAGCCCCCCTCTACCGCTGTATAGCCGAGTGTGGCGCACACCGCGGCACTCGCCACTATGAGCAGGACACTCACCCATGCCACCCTCTTCTGGAGGCGTAGATTGCCATAAAGGAATATATCTATCAGAAGCAGCACAGCCGACGTGAGGCTGAGAGCAAAGAAATACCAGGTGGAGAGAAAGGTGCCGCTCGGGGCTCCATCGGTCGCCTCACCCTCATAAGTGAATCCCATGCTCGTGAAATTGAAGGTGTAGTCGGTAGTGGCCACCTGTCCGATGGAGAAGAAAGTGAAACATCCCATCATTACAGCTGCCACAAGGAGGAGGAGTGATTGCCATCTTTGGATTACCATATCTTTTTATTGTTTTGTGAATATTCGCTCTTTTGATTGAAATTGCTTAAGCAACTTCACAGTTTCTCTTGGTTTGTGAGGTGCAAATTTAATGATTTTTTGTTAAACCTACACTTTTCGGCACATCATTTGTTATATCTATGATTGTATTTTTTTGAATCTATTATAACCACACCTATATATGAATAACACAAAGGACACTTCCGATCACGACAAAGTAGCGGAGCTTCTGACCCGACGCCATCTGCATGAGGCGTTCAGAGTGCTCGCCACCGCTGTTAGAAAGAAATCGGGACCCTCTTTATCCGACTTCCTCAGCAAACAGGAGGAAACTTATAAATATCTTCTACATTATCTCGTTGAAGGTTATGCAGATGCCTCGCGTTCTGAAATGCTCGACGAGATCATTGCAGCCCTTCACTTTGTAAATGACTCTATTCTGCGCGACTGTGTGATAGTCGACAGTCCCGATCTCTATTCGGCTACTTTGAGNTTTGAGAGAATAAGGAAAGCCACNCTTCGGTCGCGCCTCGACGAATACCGTCAGGCTCAGGCGATGGCGGCTCTCGCCGAGGAGGCGGGANGTGATCCTGAAATCCGAAAAAAACGTGANGANGCCCTTACCTCCCTCTTCTCATTTGTATGGACTATGTTCGGAGCNTCATCCGACAGCTATAGGATGCTTTCCGATGCGTGNGCAGAAAAAGATATACCTTTCGAGTTCAAGGCTCAGGTGATTTCCGCACTNTTTCTGGGCAATCTCAGCTATTTCGACAGCAAAGGNCTCTCCTGTCTTCTTGACATCTATGACAAATCCGACAATCCNAGGATAGCGGCACGCGCNCTTANATCNATTGTGCTTATTATCGCAGCTTATCCCGATAGGGTAAGATCTCATCCGGATCTCATGAGGAGGCTATCCCTTTGGCAAGACTCCATCATAATCTACCGNCAGCTCCGTGAAGTGGTGATGTCGATTATACGGGCACACGACACTCAGCGCATTTCCTCCAAAATGCAGAACGAAGTGCTTCCTGAACTGATGAAACTGCAGCCTGAAATTCTCAAGAGGCTCGGAAAGATGTCGGAAGGTGCAGATCTTGAGACTCTTGAGGAGAACCCCGAATGGGAGGAGATCGTAAGCAAAAACGGACTCGGAGATAAACTGAAAGAGCTCACCGACATGCAGATGGATGGCGGCGACGTGATGATGCCGGCCTTCTCCAATCTTAAAGGATTCCCCTTCTTCAACAGTGTGGCGAATTGGTTTATNCCATTCTATCCCACACATCATGAAGTGGCCAAAATCGCNGAGGGATCGCTCGGAGTCTTNAATGAGATTCTTGATTCCGAAGGAGTGATGTGCGACTCCGACAAATACTCCTTCATGTTCTCCCTCTCTCAGCTTCCNGAAGCACAGCGCAAGATGATGACCTCGCANATGGAGAGCCAGCTNTCNCAGTTGAAAGAGGTGATGGCTGAGCGAAAACTGAAATCTTCCCTACCTGAGTTCGATCAGGANACCACCCGATACGTGCGTGATATCTATCGCTTCTTCAAACTTTTCAGAAAGAAGGATGAATTCCGCGATCCTTTCAACCACCCACTNGATTTCATATCTCTCCCCGTAATCGGTGATATNCTTTCCGATCCGGAGATTCTTAATCTTGTAGGGGAGTTTTATTTCCAACGTGGATATTACACCGAAGCCCTCCCCCTTTTGCTCCGGCTTGAGNGCGATTCACCGGACGCCGGGTTATTCTGGGAGAAAATCGGATACTGCTATAACGCCCTCGGTCGCCTTGAGAAAGCCGTAGAATGGTATAGGAAAGCGGAACTGATNCANCCCGACAGTAAATGGCTTATGAAGAAACTCGCTCTTTGCTACCGGTTGCTCAAAAAATACCGTGATGCAGCTGAGTATTATGCCAAAGCTCTTGAATCCGACCCTGACAANTATCAGCTTCTGCTGAACGCCGGNAATTCCCTTCTGAACGCCGGAGATGTGGCNGCNGCTCTATCTCATTATTATCATGCCGATTATGTTAAACCCAATTCACTCTCTGTTTGGAGGGCNATTGCATGGGGCGAACTGCTCAGGAAGGATTATAAGAAGAGNCTGGAATTCTANACCCGGATTCTCAACTCGGGGGAAGCCGCTCCTTCCGACTATCTGAATGCCGGACACGCCTATTTCCTTCTCGGAGAATTCAGAAAAGCATCACGATCATATGCCGATGCTCTCGGGAAAGATCCGGAATATGACATCGTTCGTCTGGAAGAGGCGATGCTTGAGGATATCAATATCATCGAGCAATGCGGAGGAAAGGGATCCGANCTTCTGCTTATTCTTGAAAATGTGAAATACTCTCTCTNAACGCACTCCGGCCACTCACACTNACNGGTGAGTGGCCGNTAACGAAAATAGAAGAGGAGCTCAACTTCTGAGCTCCTCTTCTATTTTCTCAACTGCCATTGAGATATCTTTGGCGTATGGNAATCTGTCTTCTATCGCTGAAATACCGTGAAGCACTGTAGCATGCCTGCGGTTTAGCTTTTGTCCTATCGCGGATGATGAGAGAGTTGTAAGCTTATGACTGAGATACATGATCACCTGACGTGCATCAGCTATGTCTCGCACTCTGCTCTTGGAGAATATCACATCGGGATTAAGCTTATAGAATTCGGCGGTNGCCTCCACTATCATGTCGAAGTTAATAGTCTTCTGCTCAATCTTCTTTATGGAGTGCTTCATCACCTCCTGAGCAAGATTAAGGTCGATNGGAGCATTAAGTGTGATGGAACGGGTAAGTATACCCATCACGATACCCTCAAGCTCGCGCACAGATCCGGTTGACTGCTCGGCGATAAGCTCTATAACTTTCTCAGGAATCTTAAGCCCGTTCTTCGCGGCCTTGAACGTCAGGATCTTCTTCTTCAANGCAAAATCCGGCTTGAGAAGGCGCTCGGTGATACCCCATTTGAAGCGGTCGATCAATCGGTCTTGAATGCCGTCGAGCTCCATCGGCGGACGATCACAGGTGAATACGAGTGTCTTTCCGTTCTGGTGAAGATGATTGAAGATCGGGAACAGCACATTGGCGGTACCATCCTTATGGCTTAGCTCCTGAAGGTCGTCGATGAGAAGGACATCCATCTGCTGGAACCAGTTGATAAACCCGGGGATGGTCTTATGCACCGTGGCATTCGCCATCAGGTTCTGAAACTGGCGCAAGGGCACAAANAGNACCTNTGCCTTTGGATTACGCTCCTTCACCCGTATGCCTATTGCCTGGATAAGATGGGTCTTACCNACTCCTACCTCTCCATAAAGGAAGAAGGGGTTGAAGTCGTTTTTGCCGGGATTATTGGCTATATACTCCGCTATAGTAAACGGCAGACGGTTGCTCTCACCCACCATGTAATTCTCAAAGGTGAGTGATTCGTTAAGCTGGGGATCGAAATCCGGAGTCGAGCGGTTGCTGCGGTCTCCCATCGGGGAGGGAGCCTGCATGGAGCGGACAAACTTGTTCTTTATGGCATGACTCTGCTTCGAACTGCTCAGGGTAACATTTGAGTCGGAGTCATTATTTATTACATTTACCTCATACTCCAGACGCACGTTCTCTCCGAACACCTTACGCAAGGTGCTCGAAAGTATGTTGTAGAACTCATCTTCATACTTCTCGCAGTAGAACGTCGAAGGAGGCATCAGAGTCAGAACATTATCGACATAACTCTTTGGTCTTGTCGGATAAAACCAGGTACGCGTCCGCGCCTCCCCGATGTTGTCGCGGATTATCTCAAGGCATTTAGCCCACCTTATGTTCAATTCTTCTGTCATATCGGTATATGCAAAATCGACTGCAAAATAACTACAAATTTTCCGAAAAAAAAATAGTTGANGCTATTGGATTTGTCGATTATATATTAAGTTTCTCTCATCCAATAAAATAAAAATTGTTAAAAAATACACCGCCGTTTCNNNANNGAAACGGCGGTGTATTCTCTGTTTTTACTCCTTATATATAGGATATTTATTGACCTATATCGAAGTATTCTTTTATATTANNCCTCTTACTCCCTGCTCAGAGAAGCTTGATGCTTATGTAGCGTTTGGGATTCTTCTGTATGTCCACNATCAGTGAGTCGATATCNGAAGTCACTCTTGTGATCCGGTTGTAAAGCTCAGGATCGTTCATCATGAGGCCAAGCGTGGAGTTCTTGTCATTAAGNTGATTCGAGAACTGCTTTAGATTGGCTGTNATCTGATTCACATTATCCATNGTAGATGCTACTGGAAGCTGTGAGAGTTGAGCCGAGAGCTGAGAGAGGTCGTTAGTGATGGTGTTGAGATTCTTAGCGACCTGGTCGGCATTCGAGACAAGACCTGGCACCTGACGTCCCATCACNGTCTCAAGACTCATACTGGTGTTGTTGATGTGCTGNGTGATCCCCTCAAGAGCCTTNACTGAATTCACAAGTGCCGGATCCGANACAAGTCGGTTGAGCCCGATCAGCAGGCTGTCAACCTGAGGCAGAATCTGCTGCACTCCGGGNAGAAGGTTATCNGAGAGACTGGCCATCATGTCGGGCTTTACCTCNGTGGCGATTTCACCACCTATCTCAAGCATCTTGCTGCTCTTGCCCATCTGGATCTCTACAAAAGCTCCGTTAAGAAGAGAGCTGCCGATCACGGCCTTGGAGTCTTCCGGAAGCTTCAGTGATTTGTTGAGGGCAAGTATCACCTCAACATCCCCGGGCTTCTCATAGTTGAAATTGATCTCCCTCACCTGTCCTACCTTGAAGCCGTCGATCGTGACAGGCGCCGAGATCTCAAGACCCGCCACATTGGAATAATTCGCTACATAGAAGTTCGAGGGCTTGAAGATATTTATTCCCTTCAGATAATCGATCCCCACGAAAAGGATTACGATCGCTACAATCACCGATATGCCGATGATGAATTCTTTTGAAAATAACTTTTTCATAATATATGTGGAATCATTTTTTTACAGAACTCTTAACCTTGGTGCCCGAAACTATGAAGGCATCGGGAATCTTGGTCCTCACCTCTTTCAGAAGATCGTNCATGNTTTTTGAACTCTCACTCTCCCCATAATAGTATTTATAGAGATTCTTATCCTTTACTGCTGTAATGGGGTGAAGGCCCTTGAAGCGTGGATCATTCTCCTTCAGCAATTCTGAAGATGCAAGCACCTGTATCTTATATACAGTAACAAACTTCTCCACTTTTGCGTTGTGGGAATTCTCCGGACGTTCCNTTTTTTTCTCCTGCTTTACGGTCTCTTTCCCCTTTTTCTTATCTTTCTTATTCTTCTCCTTCTGTTTAGCGGAGGTTGATGCACTTTCGGGCTTGGAAACATCGGAAGCGGCCACTGCCTTCTCCTCGACAGCCTTCTTCCCTATACGCTCCATTGATGAATGGAGGGGTATGGCCTCTGTCTCAAGATTACGGGCCGCCGAACTCTCCTTGGCTTTGTCGGAGCGCCGGCGCCGGCGTGCACTGGCATAGTTTGAAGGCTTTGTCGCGGGGGCTTTCTCCACCTTTCTTGAATCCACCTTCGAGGAAGCTATTACCTTTGGAGCTGACTTTGCGTCGCCGGTATCCTTACGGGGTGAAGAGGATGCCTCTTGCGGCACCAGGGAGCTTGTCATGCTGTTGCTTCTCCAATCCTTCTCATATTGCTCAATAGCCTTGAAAAGGGCTTCGGCAAGCTCCTTCGCCCCCTTTTCCGACGACAGATATTTTGCCGCCGTAGGATTACAGATAAAGTCGAGCTCTACAAGCACTGCAGGCATTGATGTAGCCCAAAGCACCCAGAATCCGGCCTGATGCACACCTCTGTTGTTTCGGCCCGACTTTACAAGTTCTTTCTGAGCCATATCGGCAAACTTGATGCTCTTGTTGAGATTCTTCTTCTGAGCCATCTCGAAGATGATATACGACTCATCTTTCGAGGGATCGAAGCCGCTGTACTTCTGAGCATAGTCGCTCTCAAGCTCTATAACGGAGTTCTCCCGTCGGGCCACCGCCATATTGTTGTCGTCCTTGTGAAGACCGAGAGCGTAGACCGAACTTCCGGCTACCGTCTTGCGGTTCTTGTTCGACTTATCAACCGAATTCGTATGTATGGAGATGAAAAGATCACCCTTAGCCTTGTTGGCTACGTCTGCTCGTTGCTGTAGGGTAAGGTAAGTGTCGTTCTCGCGTGTCATCACTACCTTCGTATCCTTCAGATGCTTCTCAATCAGCTTCCTTAACTGCAGGGCTACACCTAAATTGATATCCTTCTCCTTTACGTTGTTGTCCACAGCTCCCATATCCTTGCCGCCATGGCCGGCGTCTATGACTACTGTGAATGATTTCCCGGGTGTCTCTTTGCCACATATAGTGCTTGTGAACGTTGAGAACACCATCATGATCGATACACAAATTAATGTCAGTTTCATTCTTACTTTCGCGTCTGTTTTTGCCTCTTTCCGTTGCCGCTGACATCTCAGCGACAACTCTCGGACAATATCCGACAAAATTACAAAAAAAATTGAATCACACCGACAAATCAGGTGAATAAAATTTCCGGAGACACTAAGATATAACTCTCCGGTGCCTCTTCTTCTCTTCCTGTCTCCTCTCAGAGTATCTTCAAAGCTATCGCTGCCGCCGCTTCTGCGTCGGCAAGGGCATGGTGATGATGCTCCAGATCGTAGCCGCATCGCTTTGCCACAGTAGGCAGCTTATGGTTGGGCAGTGAGGAACCGAACACTTTTCTGGAGGCTGAGCATGTGCAATGAAACTTATAGTCAGGATAGGTCATCTCAAATCTTCGGAACGCTGCCTTGAGACATCCCTCGTCAAAGCGGCTGAAATGGGCCACCAACGGGAGTCCCTCTATATGGGGCACGATCTCTGCCCATACCTCCGGAAAAGTATCCGCGTTCTCCGTATCCTCCTTTGTCAGCCCGTGAACTTCAATATTACCGGGACTGTAGTAATTGGGCACTGGATGAATAAGCTTATATATTCTCTCCTTAACCTTTCCATCCCTTACCACTACTATACCGACACTGCACACACTGCAGGCGTTCTTATTTGCTGTCTCGAAATCTATCGCTGCGAAATTCAACATATCAATGTCATATTTTATGAAGTTTTGCCAACCTCACTTTATTCTTTATACGCGGTTGACTGCGAATTATTTTGATTTGTTCTTTCTTAATTGTAATTTTGTCGTTCAATTTTTAACATCTCAGCTACACACAACGATGGATCATCATACTGTTCTGCCCCGGCTCTCCGAGGAATTCTTCAACTTCATCGATTCAAACAGAACCGCCGACCCCAAGGCCCTTAGACTGAAATGGCATGGCCGGAAATCAGAATTCGATACAGGATTCGCGATTACCCAGATTGAATGTCGGCAGAGAACAGCGCGTAAACTTGGCGATCTCATCAAGACCCGGGAATTCCTCTTTCCCGACACTCTGGCAGCTGAGCAGGCAAGCCATCAAGGGGTAGCCAGGTTCCATAGGTCGTTAATGAACGGAGGGAGGCTTTCCCTTCTTGATATGACCGCCGGCCTCGGTGTAGACGCCCTTACCATGTCGGAGGGTACCACTGAGACGGTAGCGATTGAGCTTGATCCTCTGAAAGAGCAGGTATTGGCTCATAATATCAAGGTGATGGGAAAAGAGGATATGACTTCTGTAAATGCCGATTCAGTGGAGTGGCTAAGAACGAATGAGCACCACTTCAACGTTATTTTTATCGATCCGGCACGCCGAAAGGCCGACAATTCTCGCGCTTACAATTTCCATGACTGTCTTCCCGATGTAATATCGGCTCAAGATCTTCTGCTGAAGCATTGCGATACCCTTCTCATCAAAGCCTCTCCCCTACTTGACATCACGCAGACTCTGATTGATATCAACCACGTCGCTGCTATCAGAGTGGTGTGCGTAGGTGGTGAATGTAAGGAGGTGCTTGTGGAAGCCCATAAATCTAAAGATGACAATGAAGATCCTTCTGAAGCTGATTCCAAGGCCGGAATACTGTTTGAAGCGATTGACCTTGACGAACATGGAAACATATGCAACCGATTTAGTTTTTACGACAATCCCGTAAGGAATAGTTCTCCCGAGAATAGTGTGGCGGAATGTACATATGCATCCGAGGATGAGATCTTGCCCGGCACATACCTCTACGAACCGAATGCCGCTGTCATGAAACTTCAACCCTGGCGTCAGTTGGCGAATCAGTATCCCGGCCTCCTGAAGCTTGCTCCCTCGTCGCATCTGTTCATATCCTCAACCCTCTACACCGATTTCCCGGGGAGAATCCTGACCGTCAGGAAACTCATTGAAAACAAAAATGACCGGAAGTCGCTTAAAGGACTTCCGGCCAATGTGTCTGTAAGGAATTATCCTGTCGGAGCTGATGAACTCAGAAAGAAGCTTGGAGTGAAAGAGGGGAAAAACCTATTTGTTTACGGCACTACCCTATCCCGTCCTCTGCTTCTGCTCGCCGAACGCTCAGAATCGGAAACCGGCCGATAACACTACCTGACTGTTGTTGAGCGACAGCTTTGCCTGAGGAGAGGGTATGGCCTGATTGACATCAGGGTTCACATCCGGAGTGAATGCATGATATGTGGAACTCATGTTCTTGTACACATAGGCCATATCCACGTAGAACTTTTGGTAACGGTATCCCAACCCACAGGTGATATAGTTGGTATGGTTGTCCAATCGGTAGTTAGGCATAGTACCCGATGTATAGACTGTCTCCTTATCGTTGACAAACTCGGTCTTAACAGGCGAAGTGACATGGCTGTAGCCGGCACGCACGCTGAAAGAGGGAGTCACTCTGTATTCCGCACCCAGACGAATCGTATGAGTAGCCTTATACATCGTCTTTATGTCGGAATTGGTATAATAATAAGGATCGTCATCGGCAAAACCGAAGGCCTTCTGACCGGCTTTAGCCGGAGTGGATGTCTTTGATGGCGAGAAATATGGTCCATACCAGTCGTCATCATACCATCCGTCGTCATATCCCCAGTTGTTGCCTATGCCGTAGCTTCCGGCCTCTGAGAATTTCATTTGATTGTAGGGAGTGTATTCATAATCTCCTGATATGATGAAGCGCCCACCGATAACTCCGGCAATACTTCCGATAAATTTCCATGGAGTGCGGAAACACATATCGTTATACCCATATCTCCCCTGGTTGGTAAGAGCCTGTCCGTTTATACCGTTGCCGTAATCGTAACGCACATCCCCTCCGAATGTCTCTGTAAGGTTAAACCATGTAGGAGTATGGAATGCCACACCGATTCTAAGCTCCTGAATAGGTTTCAGGATTACTCCGAGCTGGTAATTGAAGCCGGAGCCATGCACATTGTAATAATTTCCAAGGCGCCAGTCGGCTGTGGTCTTGTGAACGAAATTTTTGTTGTCGGGCACATAGGCATTGTCAAGCGACTCCCCCCAGATCGACGAAAGGGTATAGTTGAAATTTACGATATCGAAATTCATACCCCAATACACCACATTCATGATGTTGCCGCCTAAGGCGATATTGAATTCATCAAGCGAACCCTTCTCGCTGACAAAGAATTCTCCCGACCCGGAAGTGCCCTCTCCCCATTGTCCGTACCATTCCGGATTTTCGACATTACCGGAGGCATCGACAAGATAACTGTCGTATCCCAGAATTGAGATCCATGGGGCTGCAAACTGGCCGTCGTTGGGATTGTAAGGATCAAACGAAACACCACCGTTAGACCCGAATACAGTAGAGACGTCGCCTACAGTAAGGTCGTTGGCATTGCTTATGCCGGCGATATAATTACTGAGAGAGGTGTTCAGGCTCGACATTCCACCCGCATATTGGCGGTTGAATGATACTCCTTTATTATACGTGAAACCGATATTGAGGTTCGGCACCGTCACACTCGGAAGCTTCATAGTGAATACACCCCCGATGTTATTAAGGAGAAACTTGGTCTGGTTTTCCGTATAGTTCAGTCCCTGGGTTTTCGAGGTCGCGCTCTGAAGATCAAGGTCTACCGTGAAACCCACCTCATTGCTTCTGTACACGCCGATACCCGCCGGATTCTGGGAGAGTGTCGAAAGGTCGCCGCCCAATGCACCGAAAGCTCCACCCATCGACATGAAACGGGCAGTGCCCTTCATGTCCGGCTGTGAGATGCGGTAGGCATCAACTGCACTCTGGCCAAAAGCATATCCCGCCGATGCCAGAGATAAAGATATCATTATTAAATGTCGATTCATTTGTCAGTCTTTCTTATTCTACTTTACAATTTCGATCCCTCGGAATCAACGACGACGTCCGCCACCTGTGGTTGAGCGTCCGCCACCATAGCTGCCGCCACCGCTACGGCCTCCTCCTGTGCTCCGACCGGTGTTGAAGCTGCGGTTGGAGCTGTTGTTATACGAATTGTTGTTCCGGTTGCTATTGGTGTTATAGTTGTTCCGGTTGCTGTTCGTATTATAGTGGTTGCGGTTTGAATTCGAGCTGTTGGTAGTTGTTGCCGGGCGCGTGGTCGTAGTGGCAGGACGTGTGGTGGTTCCATGGTTGCCGGAAACACCCGGACGATGATTATTGCCGTTGACTGCCGTGCCCGGACGTGTTGAATTCCAGTTACCGCTCTGATTTCCGCTATTGACTGTACCCGCCGGCACACGATGGCCGCCATTGACATATTCCCATTTTCCGTTGTTGTTCACCACTCCGGTGCCGGGACGCACCGAACCGGACACACCGGGGCGAGCCCCTGCCGCGCTACCTGAGCTGAAACCGGGACGATGGTTCCCCCCGACTGTTGTTCCGGGTCGTCCACCCTGATTGCTTCCGTGGGCCATATTGCCGCTCACACCGGGTCGGTGATTGCCTGACCATCCCGGAGCGGGACCTACAGGACGGTTGCCGTTAGGACGCCAGTTGGCTCCGGGNCGTGAAGGCCCTGCAAACGACGGACCCCAGCCGCCCCAACCGGGACCCCATCCCCAGGATGGTCCCCAGCCGCCTCCCCAGCCCCATGACGGTCCCCAGGCCCAAGACGGACCCCATCCCCAAGACGGACCCCATCCCCAAGAGGGTCCCCAACCCCAGGAATACCAGGGATCGTAGAAGGAGACATTCCATCCCCAACTCCCGATATTCAAACCCCAACGGTTATCGTA
>JAAVDU010000002.1 GCA_014801605.1 Bacteroides sp. | reverse complement strand
TCAGCCTCTTCCGGACCATAAAACTTGGAGCCCTCACCCTTGTCGCCCTTGCGGAGCTTGGTGATGTAGTACAGACCGAGTACCATGTCCTGAGAGGGGACGGTGATAGGAGCGCCGTTAGCGGGGTTGAGAATATTGTGAGCGCCGAGCATCAGCATCTGAGCCTCGAGGATAGCCTCGTTGCCGAGAGGGAGATGGACGGCCATCTGGTCGCCGTCGAAGTCGGCGTTGAATGCGGTACAAGCGAGCGGATGGAGCTGGATGGCCTTCCCCTCGATCATCTTGGGCTGGAAAGCCTGAATGCCGAGACGGTGAAGAGTCGGGGCACGGTTGAGGAGGACGGGATGTCCCTTCATGACATGCTCGAGGATATCCCAGACTACGGGTTCCTTGCGNTCGACAATCTTCTTGGCGCTCTTTACAGTCTTTACGATTCCGCGCTCGATGAGCTTACGNATGATGAAAGGCTTGTAGAGCTCGGCAGCCATAAGTTTGGGGATNCCACACTCATGCATCTTGAGCTCGGGGCCAACGACGATAACCGAACGNGCGGAATAGTCGACACGCTTACCGAGAAGGTTCTGACGGAAGCGGCCCTGCTTACCCTTGAGGCTATCGGAAAGCGACTTGAGNGGACGGTTNACATCGCTCTTTACGGCAGAAGCCTTGCGGCTGTTGTCNAGGAGCGAATCGACAGCCTCCTGAAGGAGACGCTTCTCGTTGCGGAGAATCACCTCGGGAGCCTGAATCTCGATAAGACGCTTCAGACGGTTGTTGCGTATGATGACACGACGGTAGAGGTCGTTGAGGTCGGAAGTAGCGAAACGTCCGCCATCGAGGGGTACGAGGGGGCGTAGCTCCGGGGGAATGACAGGCACGGCCTTGAGCACCATCCACTCCGGTTTATTGCGGTCGGCTGAGGAAAGGAAAGAGTTGACCACCTGCAGACGCTTGAGGGCCTCGGTCTTGCGCTGCTGCGAGCCGTCCTGATTAGCCTTATGGCGGAGTTCGGCGGCAAGATGCACAAGGTCGATCTCCTGAAGAAGATCGTAGATAGCCTCAGCACCCATCTTGGCGATGAACTTGTTGGGATCGTCGTCGGGGAGCTGCTGATTCCCCTCGGGAAGATTCTCGACAATCTCGAGATATTCCTCCTCAGTGAGGAGCTCAAGCTTCTCGCGGCCGCTCTCACCCGGATTGATCACCACGTAACGCTCGTAGTAGATGACAGCGTCGAGCTTCTTTGAGGGGAGACCGAGAAGATAACCGATCTTGTTGGGGAGAGAGCGGAAATACCAGATGTGAGCCACCGGCACCACCAGCTCGATATGCCCCATGCGCTCGCGGCGCACCTTCTTTTCGGTGACCTCGACACCGCAATGGTTGCAGACGATACCTTTGTAGCGGATACGCTTGTATTTTCCGCAATGGCATTCGTAGTCCTTCACCGGGCCGAAGATCTTCTCGCAGAAAAGACCGTCGCGCTCCGGCTTATAGGTGCGGTAGTTGATGGTCTCGGGCTTGAGCACCTCTCCGCTACTCTTGGCCTTGATCTCCTCAGGGGAAGCGAGACCAATAGTAATTCTGGAGAAATTGCTCTTTATCTTGTTGTCTTTCTTTAAAGCCATATTGTTGGTTTGTTCCTTATTCTTTCGTAGTTAATAAACGTACTTTTAGAAACCTGTCAGTTTCCTCACCGTCACCCTTCCTCCCGGATGCGGGGGAAAGGTGGCGTAAGAGGATTAACAGTTTCTCAGTCGAGAGTGATGCTGAGGCCGAGACCGCGCAACTCGTGGAGAAGCACATTGAGGGATTCGGGGATGCCCGGAGTGGGCATAGGATCACCCTTGACAATCGCCTCATAAGCCTTTGAGCGACCTACAACGTCGTCACTCTTGATAGTAAGGATCTCCTGAAGGATATGGGCGGCGCCGAAAGCCTCGAGCGCCCACACCTCCATCTCACCGAAACGCTGGCCACCGAACTGGGCTTTACCGCCGAGAGGCTGCTGGGTGATGAGAGAGTAAGGACCGATGGAACGTGCGTGCATCTTGTCTTCAACCATGTGGCCGAGTTTAAGCATGTAGATCACGCCGACAGTTGCAGGCTGGTCGAAACGGTCGCCTGTTCCACCGTCATAAAGATATGTCTTGCCATAACGCGGGATACCGGCCTTGTCGGTCCACTCNTTGAGGTCGTCGAGNCTNGCACCGTCGAAAATAGGNGTAGCGAACTTCTCGCCGAGCTCACGGCCTGCCCAACCGAGAACGGTCTCGAAGATCTGACCGAGGTTCATACGGGAAGGCACACCAAGCGGGTTAAGACAGATATCCACGGGGGTACCATCCTCAAGGAANGGCATATCCTCCTGACGAACCACACGCGACACGATACCCTTGTTACCGTGACGACCTGCCATCTTGTCGCCGACACCGATCTTACGCTTCTTGGCGATNTAGACCTTAGCCATCTGCATGATGCCGGAGGGGAGCTCGTCGCCGATAGTGATATCNAACTTCTTGCGGCGNAGCTCGCTGTCGATCTCCTTGCTCTTGCGCAGATAGTTGGTGATGAGACGGAGCACCATCTTGTTGATGCGTTCGTCGTCGGTCCAGTTATAGAGGTTGACAGTCTCGTAATCGAGGTTGCCGAAAGTCTGGTCGTCAAATCGAGCGCCGACAGGGATAATGTCGACACCGATGAAATCCTTCACACCGGCAGAGACCTTACCCTTGAGGAGGGTCTGGAGCTTGCCGATAAGGATCTCCTTGAGCTCTGCCTGCTTCTCCTCATATTTCTCATCGAGNAGGGGGAGCTGGGCATTNGCGCTCTTCTTATTGTTCTTCTTCTTGATGGCACGTGAGAAAAGGTTTGTGCCNATCACNACACCCTTCAGAGAGGGGGANGCCTTGAGCGACGCATCCTTCACATCGCCGGCCTTATCGCCGAAGATGGCGCGGAGAAGNTTCTCCTCNGGAGTNGGNTCGCTCTCACCTTTCGGNGTGATCTTACCGATCATGATATCGCCCGGCACGACNTGAGCGCCCACGCGGATGATACCACGCTCATCAAGGTCCTTTGTAGCATCCTCGCTGACGTTGGGGATATCGCTTGTAAGCTCCTCCATACCGCGTTTTGTCTCACGCACTTCGAGAGTATACTCATCGACGTGGATAGAAGTGAGGATATCCTCACGCACCATACGCTCGTTGAGCACGATGGCATCCTCATAGTTGTAACCNTTCCAGGGCATGAAAGCCACTTTGAGGTTACGTCCGAGAGCGAGCTCACCCTTTTCGGTAGAATAGCCCTCGGTGAGGATATCGCCTGTGTCGACACGCTGACCTACNTCACAGATAGGACGAAGGTCGATGGTAGTGCCCTGGTTGGTGCGGCGGAACTTGGGAATTGCATATTCCTTGGTAGCGGGTTCGAATTCNACGAACTCCTCATCCTCGGTGCGGTCATACTTGATCACGATCTTTGTGGCGTCGACATACTCNATGACACCGGCNCCCTCCGCCATGATCTGTGTACGTGAATCCTGAATGAGCTGACCCTCGATACCNGTACCCACAATCGGAGCCTCGCTACGCAGCAGAGGCACAGCCTGGCGCATCATGTTAGATCCCATCAACGCACGGTTGGCATCGTCATGCTCAAGGAAGGGGATGAGCGAAGCGGCGATCGACGCGATCTGGATCGGGGCCACATCCATAAGCTCAACCTGCTCGGGGGCAACAATCGGGAAGTCGGCGTCAAGACGTGCCTTCACACGGTTGTTGATAAAAGAGCCATCATCGTTGAGCGGGGCGTTGCCCTGCGCGATCATTTTACCCTCCTCTATCTCGGCAGTCATGTATACCACCTCATTGTTATTGGTATTGACCTTTCCGTCGTGTACCTCACGATAAGGAGTCTCGATGAATCCGAGATTGTTGATCTTCGCGTAGACGCAAAGAGAGGAGATCAGACCGATGTTCGGACCCTCAGGGGTCTCGATAGGACACAGACGTCCATAGTGTGTGTAGTGAACGTCACGCACCTCGAAACCTGCGCGNTCACGGGANAGACCGCCGGGGCCAAGGGCCGACATACGNCGCTTGTGGGTGATCTCGGCCAGAGGGTTGGTCTGGTCCATGAACTGNGAGAGGGCGTTAGTGCCGAAGAAAGTATTGATGACGGAAGANATTGTCTTCGCGTTGATAAGGTCGATAGGTTTGAACACCTCGTTGTCACGAACGTTCATACGNTCGCGGATAGTGCGCGACATACGGGCAAGACCTACGCCNAACTGGTTGTAGAGCTGCTCGCCNACAGTACGCACACGACGGTTNCTGAGGTGGTCGATATCATCCACATCGCTCTTCGAGTTNATAAGCTCGATGAGATACTTGATGATGGCGATGATATCCTCGCGGGTGAGCACTTTCACATCATCGGGAGTGTCGAGGCCAAGCTTCTTATTGATACGGAAACGGCCGACCTCACCGAGGTCATATCTCTTCTCAGAGAAGAAAAGATTGTAGATCACCTCGCGNGCAGATGCGTCGTCCGGTGGTTCGGCGTTGCGCAGCTGCCTGTATATATACTGGATAGCCTCCTTCTCAGAGTTGGAGGAGTCTTTTTGCAGAGTGTTGAAAATAATGCTATAGTCGACAGCGCTCACATTCTCCTTTTCGAGGAGGATAGTCTTTGCNCCACTTTCGATGATAGCATCGATATTATCTTCAGTCACCTCAGTGCCACGGTCGACAACGACATCGTTACGCTCGATCGACACCACCTCACCGGTAGCTGAGTCGGCGTAATCCTCAAGCCAGCTTTTTACGATACGTCCGGCAAGCTTACGACCGATAGCGGCTTTAAGATTAGCTTTGGTGACCTTAACCTCTTCAGCGAGGTCGAAGATCTGGATAATATCTTTGTCACTTTCAAGGCCTATAGCACGCAGAAGAGTAGTGACAGGGAGTTTCTTCTTACGGTCGATATAGGCATACATGACATTATTGATGTCAGTTGCGAACTCGATCCAGCTACCACGGAAGGGNATAATACGAGCTGAATAGAGTTTTGTACCGTTGGCATGGGTGCTTTGTCCGAAAAAGACACCAGGCGAACGGTGAAGCTGAGACACGACGACGCGCTCGGCACCATTGATGACGAAAGTACCCTGTTCGGTCATGTAAGGGATCGGNCCAAGGTAAACATCCTGAATAGTGGTGTCAAAGTCCTCGTGGTCTGGATCCGTGCAGTAAAGCTTCAGCTTNGCCTTGAGGGGCACACTGTAAGTGAGTCCCCTTTCAAGACACTCTGCGATAGAATAACGCGGAGGATCGATATAATAGTCGAGAAACTCCAGGACGAAATTATTTCGGGTGTCGGCGATAGGGAAATTCTCGGCGAACACCTTATAAAGTCCCTGGTTCTTCCTTTCCTCGGGGGGTACGTCGAGCTGCAGGAAATCTCTGAAGCTCTTGAGCTGCACCTCCAGGAAGTCAGGGAAAGGGAGCGGATTTTTAATCGATGCGAAGTTTACGCGCGGTTTTTCGGTTAAAATTACTGACATTGGGGTTCTTGTTTGAATAACAATTACTTCGTGAGAAGTGAGGGAATTATGGCAAATAGCAACTGCAAGATACAGCATTAACGACACAAAAGGTCATTGCCAATTATGAAATAATTTGCAATAACTGTGCCGGGGAATGCATACAAAAGTTAAAATATGCCAAAAAAAGGTTAAGAACGCCACTTCTCGAGCGTTCTTAACCCGTTTTTTGCGATAAGGCTTTACTTATTTGAGCTCTACTTCAGCACCAGCCTCTTCGAGCTGCTTCTTCAGGCCCTCAGCCTCAGCTTTGGGAAGACCCTCTTTAACGACACCGGGAGCGCCGTCAACGAGAGCTTTAGCCTCTTTAAGGCCAAGACCGGTGAGCTCCTTAACGAGCTTAACAACTGCGAGTTTGCTTGCACCAGCTGCTTTGAGGACTACGTCGAAGTTAGTCTTCTCCTCCTCTGCGGGAGCAGCGCCAGCGGCGGGACCAGCTGCAACAGCTACAGCGGCTGCTGCGGGCTCGATGCCATACTCATCCTTGAGGATCTGAGCAAGTTCGTTGACTTCCTTTACGGTAAGATTAACCAGTTGTTCTGCAAATGCTTTCAAATCTGCCATTGTTGTATCTTATTAAATTTTTTACGTGATTAGTTTTCTTTGTTAGACAGTGTTTCCAGGATGCCGTGGAGCTTGGTGGCACCGCTCTGAAGAGCGCTGACAACATTCTTAGCCGGGCTCTGGAGAAGAGCGATAACGTCAGCGATAAGCTCGTTCTTGCTCTTGATATTGCTGAGGACGTCTAACGATTCCTCACCAACATAAACAGTTTCCTCTACGAAAGCACCCTTAAGCATAGGAAGGGTGTCGTTCTTCTGACGGAATTTCTTGATCAGCTTGGCAGGAGCGTTGCCTGTGTTGCTGAGAAGAAGAGTAGTCTCGCCATGGAGAAGGTCGTAAAGTTCGCTATAATCAATCTCGCTTGCCTCAAACGCCTTCTTGAGAAGGGTGTTCTTCACACAAAGCATCTTGATGTCGTCCTTGAAGCAGGCACGACGAAGAGCGCTTGTCTTTTCAGCATCGAGACCGGATGTCTGAGTCAGATACACGCAAGAATACTCATTCAGCGCGTTTCCGATTTTTTCTATGATCAGTGATTTATCTTCCTTTTTCATGTCAATCCTTTAGTTTTATTCAACCACAGATTTAGGCTCCACCTTAACGCCGGGGCTCATTGTGCTCGAAAGATAAATACTCTTGATATATGTGCCTTTTGCAGTAGCGGGTTTGAGTTTAACAAGAGTGTTGATAAACTCCTTGGCATTGTCGCGCATCTGCTCGGGGGTAAAGCTTACCTTACCGATAGAGGCATGAACGATACCAGTCTTGTCAACCTTGAAGTCGATCTTACCCTGCTTAACCTCCTTCACAGCCTTAGCCACATCCATTGTGACAGTACCGCTCTTGGGGTTAGGCATCAGACCACGGGGACCGAGGATACGGCCGAGGGGGCCGAGTTTACCCATGACAGAGGGCTGAGTGATGATCACATCAACATCTGTCCAACCACCCTTGATCTTAGCGAGATATTCATCAAGACCAACATAATCAGCACCTGCTTCCTTGGCTGCTGCTTCCGCATCGGGAGTACAGAGCACAAGCACTCGCACCTGTTTGCCGGTTCCATGGGGGAGAGAAACCACACCACGGACCATCTGATCAGCCTTGCGGGGATCAACACCGAGACGAACGTCGATGTCAAATGAGGAGTCAAATTTAGTGAAAGTCACTTCCTTTACCTTCTCAGCTGCCTCGGCGAGCGTGTAAGCCTTCCCGGGTTCAATCTTCGACAAAGCCAACTTTTGATTTTTTGTCAGTTTTCCCATTTCTGAAGATTTTTAGATGTTTTCGGGGAATGCCCCTTTAACGGTGATACCCATGCTTCTCGCTGTGCCGGCAACCATGCGCATTGCCGAGTCTAAAGTAAAACAGTTCAAATCAGGCATCTTGTCTTCTGCAATAGTCTTCACCTGATCCCAGCTGATTTCAGCCACCTTGTTACGGTTAGGCTGGGCTGAACCACTCTTGAGCTTAGCAACTTCCTTAAGCTGCACGGCTACCGGAGGAGTCTTCACCACGAAGTCGAACGACTTGTCTGTGTAATATGTGATTACAACAGGCAGAATCTTTCCGGCTTTATCCTGGGTGCGGGCGTTGAATTGCTTGCAAAATTCCATGATATTGATGCCCTTAGAACCCAAGGCAGGTCCTACTGGAGGCGACGGATTCGCCGCACCACCTTTTATCTGCAATTTGATCTGTCCAGCAATTTCTTTAGCCATTGTTCTGTTTGTATTTAATTATTTATGCAGGTAAATCATCGATCCAAGCGTAACAACAGGGACTTCAGATTCTTTCCACCTGCGAATTTTCCAACTCAAGGTCGGTGGGACGACCAAAGATCTTCACTTCGACCTTCAACTTCTTCCTATCAGCGTTGACCTCGCGGATAACACCGGTAAACCCTGAGAAGGGACCGAAGTTAACCTTAACGGACTCACCTTCGAAATACTCGTTGGCGAGTTCATCCTGAGGAGTCCGCAACTCATCAGCTGCACCAAGCATTCTCATCACCTCACTCTCGCGGAGCGGTTCCGGCTTTGAGGTCTTGGAACGACCACGCAAAAAATCAATGACATTCGTGGTGTTTCGGAGTTCATAGATAACCTCTCCTGTAAGGTTAGCCTCAATAAAGACATAACCGGAGTAAAGATTACGCTCCTTGACAACCTTCTTGCCATTGCGCATGGTATAAACCTTTTCTGTAGGTATCAACACCTGTGAAACGTAGTCGCCAAGCGGTGTATTCTTGATAGCTGCATCAAGCACCTCCTTGACCTTCGCCTCCTTACCGGAAATGGCACGCAGAACGTACCATTCTTTATTATTTTCAGCCATTGAACTACAAAATTAAGATTTAAAAACTGATGCTGTAGATCAACTCCATAAGATTTTCAAAAATCATATCAACAGCCCATATGAATACGGCTATGATGATGGAAGCAATCAACACCAGCACCGAACTGTTGATAAGTTGTTTCTGAGTTGGCCAAGAAACCTTATAAACTAACTCGTTGTAAGATTCCTTTATATCGTTGATTAATTTCATTTCTGTATCTATTTGCACGGGAAGAGAGGCTCGAACTCCCGACACCTGGTTTTGGAGACCAGTGCTCTACCGACTGAGCTATTCCCGTAGATAAGGGGTCTTCAGAGGGTGAAGACCCCTTTTTATATGGAATTAATTCTATTTCAGAATCAATCGTCGATTACCTGAGTAATCTGACCTGAACCTACTGTACGGCCACCTTCACGGATAGCGAAGCGAAGACCCTGATCGCAAGCTACAGGAGT
>JAAVDU010000001.1 GCA_014801605.1 Bacteroides sp. | reverse complement strand
CCGAACAGAGAAGTTAAACCTTATCACGCCGATGGTACTGCGAAAGCGGGAGAGTAGGTAATCGCCCCCTTAGAGAAGAGCAGCTGAGNAGGCTGCTCTTTCTGTTTTAGCCGGATCAGNNNTGGTCCGGCTTNTCTTTTATNTTCTACTCATCNTTTTATCTATACTTCTTCAGATCCGGTTGAGAANTTAAACCTTATCNCGCCGCTGGTGATGGTTTCNTTGGGAAAGCGNGNGAGTTGATATTAGTTTTGCATTTTATCTGTATAAATTAGTAATATGTNANATTTTTCAANTTTTTCATATCTTTTATCAAGAATTATCTTGTGGTTGAGGGATTTTTTGATTAATTTTGCGCTTCATTTTGAATCTTGACCGGACATATATCTGTTTTAATGATACTTAACTCTAACTTTTAATTTATGAAGAAGTTTTTCCATTTATTAGGATTGGCTGTCTTGACCTTCGGCGCNTTCGACGCTTCTGCTGATATGAAAACTATCACGGTCACAGTTGATAATCCGGAACATCTTGTGGTTCGTAACCCTGCCGACAGTTATAATCCTGTTGTTTTCGACGATTCCAACAGCGCTCAGATCTCTCTCGAGTATGATGCCCCTGTTCAGGCCAATACCGGCTGGACAATCACATCAATCGCTGATGCCGAAGGGGTAGCGGCTACAAATTCATCCCTTCCTGCCGATGGGGCTTCAATTGTGGCNGATCTTGTAGAGAATGGTTCTGTGGTNTATATCACCACCTCAGAGAAGNCTGTAAAGACTTTCACTATCATCGCCGATCATCCCGAACGTATACTCTCCGTAGATTATGACTATCAGCCCCAGATACTNGAAAATGATATGTGGAGCTTCCCTGTCACAAGCGAATGGGCTTCTGTACATATCTCTGTAAATCCTGATTATTTCGTTACATCTTTCAAGGATGACAAAGGTAATGATGTGGCTTACTACGGGTCGAACCCCAGCATCTATTGCGGNAATTACGCTGAAAGCACAACNTTCTATNTAACAACTGAAAGTAAGGATGCTGTGCGCACTGCNTCATTGACTGTCAACCTTGAGGGTAACCCTGAGGATGTAACGTTGCGTCGCAACGACGGAAGTGTTGTGNCTCTCTACACCGGTACTCAATCTGTAGCCTATGATCCGAATACCGAGAATCCTTTCTCNCTNTCGCACAACACCTACGGCAAGAATATCTTCAAGGTAGTGCTNAACGGTAATNCTCTNTCCCAGAACTATTCAGGTTCTTATGAGGTTTATGCAACTGACGGAGGCACACTCGACATAACTGTAGATTATCCCGATGTGGANGTACCCGTAAATATCTCCCTTGCATCTGATGAACTTGAGGGTATCATCAACAACGTCACGATTGATGGCCGGATCATTGATCCCGAGGTATGGTCGACAGGTGATTTCAATGTTAAGGCCGGTTCTTCACTCAACATGGCTCTTAACTATGAAAAGTTCCAGCAGACCTCTTTCCTTGTAAACGGTGCGTTCACTTATCTTCCGATTGTAATCGATGCAATCGACCGCTATGACATCGTTGTCAATGGTGAGCGTCTCCAGGACAAGCATATCACGATTTACAGTGCCGATTGGCAGAACCTGAATGTTGTCTACAACGGAGAGACATTCTCCATGACAGGTGAGAAGAGTGAGATCGTTCTTCCCGGCAACGCCTCCTCATTGCAGTTGAAGGGTATCAACAACTATCTTGTAAACGGTGTGTTCGACTATAATACCAATGAGCCCATTTCAGCTTATAACGGTTATATCTACAATCTAACCGACGGAATGGAGATCGTGGTCGAGCTTGAGCTTTACCAGCGAAACGAACTTGCTGTGATTTATCTTCAGGACACCAACTGGAACTATATCTCATTCCGTATGGGTTATGAGGCCACCTTCACCGACGTGACACTCAATCCCGGTTACAACAAGGTATATTTCAATCCTGCCGACCTCCCCTTCCAGCTTTACGGTACCACCTCGACATATAGTTCGCCGGTTGTATACCTCAATGGTGAGTTCTGCGAGAATCTCTATGGTGCGTATGCCGGTTTCGATGCCATCAAGAACAATGATGTAATAATGATCTACGACGAGGCTGTAGAGCCGTATGCCGTAACACTTGAAATCGCTGACGGCGCAGTTGCCGAAGTAACCAAGAACCTTGTAGAAAATGTATCCGGTCCCTGCTCGTTTGATGCATTCCCCGGCACTCTTGTGGAGATAGCAGGCGAGGGTCTGATCGTTAAGGTCAACGATGAGGCTGTAGAGGCTGTAGACGGAAAATTCAATGTAACAGTCAATGCCGAGATGACCATCTCTGTAGCAAACGATCCGAATACCGCTATAGGCGAGGTTGCTTCCGAGGCTTCAAACGATGTATATGGCATCGACGGAACCCTCATCGTGCGTGATGCTACTCCCGCACAGATCAACAATCTTCCTGCCGGTCTTTATATAGTAGGTGGTAAGAAGGTGATGGTGAAATAATTCATCAACCGATATATAAAGATGCACCCGGCCCCATAATCCGAGGCGCCGGGTGCATTTTCTAATCATATAATTCAATTAACTGCTGAATTCTATTTATTCTATCAGTAAATTCAAATGAACCGATATCTGATTTTCATTTCCGCGGGTGCTGTGGCTCTCTCCGCCTCCGCTGCGGATAAAATCGACGTGGCAGGCAGAAGCAGTCTGCGTCAGCTCTCCTCTCCGGTAAAGATGCAGCCGGCAATTGGTAAGAAGGGGGCAAAAGTAGTCAAAAAAGATTTATCATCATCTGATGAGTCGATGGTCAGGGCTTTCATCACCTGCCATGACTCATCTCTTGCCGTAAAGGAACTTGAGGCAGCCGGAGCGGTTGTCGACCGTGTGAGAGGCAACATTGTAATGGCCCAGTTCCCTCTGAGCGCTGTCGGAAGCGTCGAAGCGCTTGAATGTGTGAAGAAGATCCGTATAGAGAAAAATGTGGCCCAGAAGCTCGACAAGGTGCGCCCTGTAATAGGAATCGACAAAATCCATTCCGGCGAAGGTCTTCCTCAGGCGTTCACCGGTAGGGGAGTGGTGGCCGGTATCGTCGATGGCGGCTTCGACCCTAACCATGTCAATTTCAAGAATGAGGATGGCACATCACGCATAGGTCAGTTCACATATTTCCGCTCACAGCAAGGCTCCACCCTGTTAGTGGAGGAGAGATATCCCTCGGACTATATCCCTGAGATCGACACTGAGAACGACGACAGCTTCCATGCCACCCACACCACCGGTATCATGGCCGGCAGCTACAGAGGTGAGGCTGATGTGGCCGTGGATCTTGGAAACGGTCTTTCGGAACTGCGCACTATCCCCAATCCCTACTATGGCATAGCCTACGATGCGGAGATCGCTACGGCCTCGGCTTATCAGGGTCAGCTGTCAGACTATTATATCGCAATGGGCGTGGAGTCGATTCTCGACTATGCATACGACAGGAACCTCCCCGCAGTGATCAATCTGTCGCTCGGTAACAATGTAGGCCCCCACGACGGCACATCACCCATTTGCGAATATCTCGACCAGGTGATAACGGACACTCAGGTTAATGCCCATGTGTGCATAGCCGCCGGCAACGAGGGTGAGATGCCTATAGCTGTAAGCAAGCGTCTTACCGCCGACGACCTGAAGGCCGGCACAGGTATATATCCCATGTATGACGGCTATATCGAAGGGTATCAGAATCCCCGTCAGGGTCAGTTCTATATCTATTCCGACAGTCCCGAGACTTTCGAGGTACAGGTGCAGGTGATCAATACCGAGCGCAACAACCGTGTGGCCAAGCGTATGGTGCTCGAGGCATCGCCTGAAGGCGGCTCCCGCTATTGGGTGACCGAGGCCGGCTACCAGCAGGATAGCAGCGATATCATTGACCAGCAGCTCGGTAACTACTTCCATGGCTATGTAGGAGTCGGCGCCGAAAGAGATGAGGTCTCCGGCCGCTATTACGCTGTGGTCGACATGACACTCTGGGACAATGTAGAGGGGTCCAATCCTGAGGGTACATACCTAATCGGTATNGAGGTGACCGGCTCCGAGGGGCAGCGGATCGACTTCTACGGCGACGGCTCGATGTGTTCATTCACAAGCTATGGTGTCAACGGCTATTCAGAGGGTGGTTTCGACGGCACCATCAACGATATCGCCACAGGACACAATGCCATTGTAGTGGGATCGTACAATACCCGCGATACCTTCCCTGCTATCGACGGCTACGTGTATGGTTTCAACGGGAGATTCCCCTACGGCGCCATGAGCCCCTTCACATCATACGGCACATTGATCGACGGCCGCACACTCCCCGACATCTGTGCTCCCGGCGCTACCGTGATCTCATCCAGCAACGAATACTATCTCGACAAGGCCGCTGCCTACGGCATGCCCGAGCAGATATCAGCTGTGTTCAACGACGGTGAACGCAACTATTCCTATCACCAGTGTTCCGGCACATCCATGGCATGTCCGGTAGTGACAGGAGCTCTCGCGCTCTGGCTTGAAGCATATCCCGAACTGACAGCGGCACAGGCTAAGGATATCATCCGCCGCACAGCCGTGAAGGATGATGCCGTGGCGGAGAGCGGTGTGCCCGCACAGTGGGGTGCCGGAAAATTCGACGCTTACGAAGGATTGAAGGAGGTGCTCCGTCTGAAGGCAGAATCATCCGTGAAGGGTGTAGCCTCCGAAGAGGGGCGCCTGAATGTGCAGCGCGTCGGCGACCGCATCTTCGAGGTGCTCGTGCCGGGCGCAGAGAGTGTAATGGCCGAGCTTTATTCCGCCGCCGGCGGTAAGGTAGGCGCCGCAGCCTCAGAGGGTAACACCGTGCGTATCGACGCAAGCGGTCTCTCAGCCGGCATCTATCTCCTCAGAGCCAATGGATCAACCACAAAAATAATTCTCAAATAATTGCTATAGACATGATACTTAATCCAAAAAGCGCAGCCATGGCGGCCATCCTTATGGCCGCGGCCGGGACTCTTCCGGCAGCTGCACAGACAAGTGAGGAGCCTATCATCACGTTCCACACCACTGTCTACGAAAATACCGAGGAGGAGAATGCATTCCACATCATTCTCGGTGCGAAAGAGGATACCTGGGTCGACATCGATTTCGGTTTTGGCACCGAGGAGGTGAAGGTGAGTCAGGCCATCTTCAATCAGGAGACGGGATCCATCGACGGAACCTGGATCAACGGTTCGGTGTCGAGCGAAGGGGTGGTGAAGATATACGGCGACCCCACGCTTATCGACTACATCGACATGCAGGGGTGCTACATCACCGACATATCATTCCCTCAGCTCACAGAGGTGGAGGTGCTTGATCTCGAATACAACAACCTTCAGGAACTCGACCTCAGCCACATGACCAAGCTGCAGGCCCTCTACCTCACCGGCAACCCCTTCACAAGAAGTCCGCTCGTGATAGGGGGTGAGAAGCCCGATCTGACTATACTCGAGATGAGCATCATCGACAATCTTGACCCTGAATTCGACATCGCGGGATATCCTAATCTCATGTCGTTCGAGGCATGGCATGTGCCCGGACTCACNCATCTCGACCCCACCAACTGCCCGGGGCTGATGAGAATATCGATCGACCTCACATCGGTGAGCACTCTTGATGTGAGCANGAACCCCAATCTGCTCATCCTCAATATCGGCCAGACCAACATCACTGAGATCGACCTCAGCCATAACCCATATCTCACGGAGTTTTACTGCACTAACGCCGGAAGTTTCAATCATGCGGGTGGACTTACATCTATCGACCTCAGCCACAATCCCTATCTGCAACGTCTCGGTCTGGGATACAACAACCTCACTGATATCGACCTCAGTCCGTGTCCGAAGCTACAGTATGTGCAGCTCCGCAACAATCTGCTGACGGCTCTCGACATCACGGCCAATCCCGATATCAATATTCTTGACCTCACCGACAACAGAATGGGATTCTCCACAATCCCCGCGGATCGTGAGACTTTCACTGAGTATTACTATAGCCAGCTTCCTCTTGAGGTGGAGGCCTCCTACAAGGAGGGGACTACACTCGATTTCACATCGTTCCTCAANCGTCCCAACTCCACTACCACCGCGTCGCTGATCTCCTACAGGCGTGAGGCTCCCAACGATCCGGTGGAGCTTGGCAACGAATACTATACCTACGACAACGGTAAGGTGACACTCCTCNAAGAGTATCCCGACAGCCTTTACTTCACATTCCGCAACTCAGCTCTTCCCNTGTATCCCATGACCACAGAGAAGTTTATGGTGAAGANCGAGGNGAACTTCGGCAAGGACAACGCCGTGGTGAAGGTGAATTTCAGCTCNCTACNCAAGGACCTTGCNTTAAGTGTGGGTATAGCCGGAGCGTCGGCAGAGAATCCCAAGACATTCTCCGTGGATTTCGGCAACGGCACTCTCGAGACCTTCNCAGCCACTACATCCACATTCCCCGCAGCTAATGTGACAGGCACCCGNGCCGGACAGACCACCACCATCTATCTCCATGAAGGTGACTACATCACCTCNTTCGGTATCAGCCAGGGACGTGTNACNGGNATCGACCTCTCNGAGGCTTCCTCACTCCGCGACCTGCGCATCAACAATGTGAATCTCGCAAGTATCGACCTGCAGTGGAACGGCCTCCTCACATACATCGACCTCAGCCACAANAATCTGACATCGCTCGATCTCACCGGGGCCAACGCNCTCTATGAAAAGACNATGCTCGAGACTCTCATTCTGGCCGACAACAATATCAGCGAACTGACACAACCGGAGCGTCATCCGCTGATTCATATGGATGTTTCCGACAACAACTTCTCCGAGTTCGGCTGGACGAAATATTCATCNTTGCAGTCGCTTGATATCTCCGGCAACTCCCTCTCGGAGGTTAATCTCCAGGATATGGAGGCCCTTGAATTGCTCAACCTCAGCCACAACAATTTCACAGAGGTCATCATACCTGACTATGTGCCCCTTGTGCATCTCGACATCACAAACAACGACATACCCTTCGGCAACCTCCCCCCTGTTGGGACAGCTCCGGAGTATATTTACGCTCCGCAGAATGAGATCGTCCTCCCCACTCAAGCTCCGAATGCCAATTTAAATAAGGAGTATTNTGTAGACGAGGCCGGTCAGGCCACCATCTATACCTGGAAAATGGCCAGCGACGGCAGCGATGTGGAGGCCGGTAAGATCACCGGTGCCGATGGTTACTTCAAGTTTGCCGATCCCGAGCTCGGGGTGGTGTATTGCGAGATGTCGCATCCTGCGTTNCCCGACTTCAGCGGAGAGAATATCCTGAAGTCAACACCTGTAAAGACCGCTACACCCCCCACACATGTGTTCGCGTCGTTCAAGACCACCGAGAGNCAGGCCGGAGAGATCATCCTCGCCGGCAAGAACCCCGGCACCACAATATATATNGACTGGACCGGCAACGGCGACTTCGAGCAGTATCCCCTTGTGCGCACCTATACCATCTTCCCTGTGGAGACAATCGCGGGTGCGGATGTGAAATGCTATTCATATGGCGANGATGATGAGGTCACGGTATTCAGTATCAGTGATATCGCTCTGGAGTATATGGATGCCTCTCCGATGAGCAGCGTCTACGCCTTCACTTGCAGCGCCGGACTCTCCGACGATAAGCTCACTCTCCCNGAGGTTGGCTCGCTGACGGAGCTCAACCTCAGCGGCAACAAGCTTACCCGCCTCCCCGACCTCTCGAGGTATGAGAATCTCAACACTCTCAATATATCATACAATGAACTCGAGGATGTGGATATAAGCNCNATCANGAGCCTGAGGAATTTCTATGCGGCCGCCAACAAGCTCGAGAATGTGACGCTNGACAATCCGGCCCTCATCGACCTCGCCCTTGTAGACAACAAGCTCGCTCAGATAGATCTCAGCGGAGTNCCCTCACTCGACCAGCTTTTCCTCTCGCAGAACGAGTTGACCGAGCTTGACGTGACTATGCTCACACATCTGAATCTNCTGGCGGTAGACCGCAACCGGATGACGATAGCCACTCTTCCTCTCCCCTTGGAGCAGTATGGAGTCTACAGCTATGTCAACCAGATGCCGCTTGACGTGCANCCCGAGAACGGAGTTGTAGATCTCAGCTCAGAGGTTTCGCGTGAGGGTGTAGCCAGCAAGTACACATGGTATCTCGACACACCCTATTTCAACGAAGATAACGAACTGATAGGGGAGGAGCTCTATGAAGGTGAGGAATACACCATCGACAATGGNGTGACGACCTTCCTTGAATCGTTCCGCAATCTTGTATGTGTAGTGACCAACCCGATCTTCCCCAACCTCTATCTCTACACCGGCTTCCTGAATGTAGAGGCGGCCGCTATAGAGGCTGTGGAGATTGAGGCCGACGCCGAGGCAGTGTATTACAATCTCAACGGCNTGCGTGTAGCTGAGCCCACCGACGGNATNTATATCAAGGTGATAGGTGGTAAAGCAAGTAAAATCATGATAAAAGGTGGTAAATAATCCTAAAAAAACTGATAAAAGCCGGAGAGTCCCGTAAAAAGCGGGGCTCTCTCTTTTTTTTATTTTGCCATATGATTTTTTTTTACTAATTTTGCATGCCGATTATATCCAATTTGTTGACTGTCCTGCCTTAATGCGGATCGACTATGGCCTTTGTCGCCGCGTTTCAGTCGTTAGGACAGAAAAAATCCGTGTGCCGGAGCCTCCGGTGCATAAGACAATTGATAAATCTTTAAAAAAACATCATCCAAAGTGGATACATTAAGTTACAAGACGCTCTCAGCGACTCCCGCTACCATCGAGAAGCAGTGGGTAGTTATCGACGCAACCGACCAGGTGCTCGGCCGTCTCTGCTCAAAAGTGGCAAAAATCCTTCGTGGTAAGAACAAAGCCGACTTCACTCCCAACCTCGACTGCGGCGACAACGTGATCATCATCAACGCCGACAAAGTGAAGATGAGCAAGGACAAATTCAACACCCGCGAATATCTCCGCTACACAGGCTATCCCGGTGGCCAGCGTTCATTCACTCCNGCCGACCTCATGGCGAAGTCGTTCAAGAAGACCGTCAAAGCCGGACGTCATCCCCTCTTCATCAAGGTTGTGAAGGGTATGCTCCCCAAAGGCTCACTCGGCGCACAGCAGCTCCGTAACCTCTATGTGTTCAACGGTNCGGAGCACAACATGAATGTTGAAAATCTGAAAGTAATCGATATCAATAAAGTGAAATAATAGAAGCAGATGGAAAAAGTNAATGCAATTGGCCGCCGTAANGCTGCCGTAGCCAGAGTTTATCTCACCGAGGGCANCGGTAACATCGTTATCGACAAGCGTCCTATCGACGTATATTTCCCNTCTTCTATTCTTCAGTATATCGTTCGCCAGCCCCTCACCACTCTTGAGGCAGCCGACAAATACGATATCGTGGCTCACCTCGACGGCGGTGGCTACAAGGGTCAGGCNGAGGCTCTCCGTCTCGCTATCGCCCGTGCCCTCGTGAAGATCAACCCCGAGGACAAGCCCGCTCTCCGTGCNGAAGGCTTCATGACACGCGACCCGCGTGCCGTAGAGCGTAAGAAACCCGGTCAGCCCAAAGCCCGCAAGCGCTTCCAGTTCTCCAAGCGTTAATGGCTTTCACCTTATCAGACTATTCTGTTTAGTATCTAAATCTGCAGGATGAACCCTCCGNGGCTCCTACCTGCAGATTGGATTTCTAACGAAATTTAATAAAGAATGTAAACACCCGGACGGCAGCGAGCCTGCATGTCCACAAAAAAGAAAGATTCAAAATGGCAACACCCACTTTTGACCAACTCCTCGAGGCCGGATGCCACTTCGGCCACCTCAAACGTAAATGGAACCCCGCTATGGCTCCCTACATCTTCATGGAGCGCAACGGTATCCACATCATCGACCTCTACAAGACAGCTGCCAAGATCGAAGAGGCTTCAAAGGCTCTCAAGCAGATCGCCAAGAGCGGCCGCAAGGTGCTCTTCGTAGCTACCAAGAAGCAGGCCAAGGAGGCTATCGCAGCCAAGGCTGAGTCGGTAGGCATGCCTTACGTAATCGAGCGCTGGCCCGGCGGTATGCTCACCAACTTCCCCACAATCCGCAAGGCTGTGAAGAAGATGACTACCATCGACAAGATGCAGAAAGACGGCACTTTCGACAACCTCTCAAAGCGTGAGAAGCTTCAGATCAAGCGTCAGCGCGACAAACTCGAGAAGAACCTCGGCTCTATCAGCGACCTTTCCCGTCTTCCGAGCGCTCTCTTCGTAGTTGACGTTATGAAAGAGCACATCGCTGTAGCTGAGGCTAACCGTCTCGGTATCCCCGTATTCGGCATCGTCGACACCAACTCCAACCCCGAGAACGTGGATTTCGTAATCCCCGCAAACGANGACGCTTCAAAGAGCATCGAGGTGATCCTCGACGCTGTATGCGGCGCTATGGCCGAGGGTCTTGAGGAGCGTAAGGTAGAGAAGCTCGACACCCCCGAGGATAAAGAGGAGGGCGANAACAACAACAAACGCCGCCGTGTACGCCGCAATGGNGACCGCAACGAGGCTCCNGCAGCCGAGGTTGCCGAGGAGGTAGTTGTAGCAGAGGCTCCCGCCGCTGAATAATCACACCAATAAACACTAAAGACAGAAATGGCTGTATCAATCGAAGATATCAAGAAACTGCGTCACATGACCGGCGCAGGTATGATGGACTGCAAGAACGCTCTCGCCGAGACTAACGGCGACATCGAGGCAGCTATCGAAATCATCCGCAAGAAGGGTCAGGCTGTAGCCGCCAAGCGTGAGGACCGTGAGGCTGCCGAGGGTTGTGTGCTCTCTGCAGTTAAGCCCGGCTTCGGCGCTATCGTAGCTCTCAAGTGCGAGACTGACTTCGTTGCCAAGAACGAGTCGTTCCGTGCCCTCACCAAGAAGATCCTTGACGCTGCCGTTGAGGCNGGCGCCAAGAGCCTCGACGAGGTTAAGGCTCTCTCTCTCGAAGGCCGCACAATTCAGGATTATATCACTGACGAGATCGGCAAGACAGGCGAGAAGATGGAACTCGGTGCTTACGAGTATGTAGAGGCTCCCTCAGTAGCTGCCTACAACCACTTCAACGATAAGCTCGCAGCTATCGTNGCTTTCAACCTTGAGGGTGTAGATCCCCAGGTAGGCCGCGAGATCTGTATGCAGATCGCGTCAATGAACCCTGTTGCCGTTTCACGTGCCGATGTGCCCCAGGCTACTATCGACCAGGAGATCAGCGTCGCTATCGAGAAGACCAAGCAGGAGCAGGTTGTAAAGGCTCAGGAAGTGGCTCTCAAGAAAGCCGGTCTGAACCCCAACCACTTCGACAGCGAGGATCACATCGAGAGCAACATCTCCAAGGGCTGGATCACAGAGGAGGATGCTGCCCGTGGTCGTCAGATCATGAAGGAGGCCGGTGAGGCTAAGGCTGCCAACCTCCCCGAGGCTATGATCCAGAACATCGCCAACGGCCGTCTCAACAAGTTCTTCAAGGAGAACTGTCTGATGGAGCAGGCTTATGTTCAGGATGCAAAGATCACTGTAGGTGAGTTCCTCGACAAGACCACCAAGGGTCTTGTAGTTGTTGCCTTCAAGCGTGTAAACCTCAACCAGGACTAATTTTTCCAAGTCACACATATAAAGAGAGAGGCGGTTCCGATCCGGAGCCGCCTCTCTCTTTATATGTGTGACTGTTGTCTCAATTTCTCATCATGCTTCAGGATTATTATCCGGTAAGGTTTTGTCGTCAAGGTGTGCTGTAAGGTATTCCCATGCCGCATCATGTTCGTAGGCAACTCTCCCTTCAAGGATAGCCTCCTTTACAAGATTTTTCAGACGCGCAATCTCCGGACCGGGGGGTACTCCGAGACGTTCCATTATCTCATTGCCGTCGATCGGGTTTTTCCATTTCCTGTAGGCATCGGCATCCTTGATATTCTCCATACGCTCGCGAAGTTTGGTGAATCCCTCAAGCTGACGGCGCACCTTCTCCGGAATCTTNGAGGTGATGTCGCTTTCGGCGAGAATCATGAGATCGTCGATATCATCTCCGGCATCGGTGAGCATCCTTCTTACTCCGGAATCGCTTACCCCCTCTTCACCCACCGACTGCGGGCGCATGTGCAGCCCGACAAGCTTGGCCACATATTTCATCTTCTCGTTGAGGGGAAGTTTCATCTCGCGGAATATCTTCGGCACCATCTTCTCTCCGATGAAGTTATGGTTGTGGAAAGTCCATCCCAGCTTGGGGTCATACTTCTTGGTGCGTGGCTTGGCGATGTCGTGAAGCAGTGCGGCCCAGCGGAGCCACTCATTGTCGGAGCGGGCGGCNACNTTATCCACCACCTGCACCGTATGGTAGAAATTATCCTTATGACCGCGACCCTCCTTCATCTCCACACCCTTCAGAGGTATGATAGCCGGNAATACGTAGGGGAGGAGTCCCGCCATATCAAGCAACCTCCATCCCACAGAGGGTTTCGGGGAGCGCATTATCTTCGACAGCTCATCGTTGATGCGCTCNCGGGTGATGATCTCCATACGGGAAGCGTTCCTCTTGATAGCCTCGAAAGTCTCCGGAGCTATTCGGAAGGGACGGTTCTCGGCCGGGTGATATAGCTGGGAAGCAAAACGGATGGCACGGAGCATTCGCAGGGGATCGTCGGAGAAGGTAATGTCAGGATCAAGGGGGGTGCGTATCACACCGGCATGAAGGTCGACCAATCCGTTGAAGGGATCCATCAGTTCCCCGAATGTCTGAGGGTTCAGGGAGATCGCCATGGCGTTGATGGTGAAGTCNCGTCGGCGCATATCATCGTCGAGAGTGCCATCCTCCACAATAGGGTTTCTGGAGTCGCGTGAGTATGATTCGCGTCGGGCGCCTACAAACTCAAGTTCGAGGTCGCGCATCTTCACCTGCGCCGTGCCGTAATTGGGAAATACGGAGAGGTGAGCTCTCGGGCCAAGATGCGACGCTACTGCCCCGGCCAATTCTATCCCCGAGCCGACAGTGACGAAATCATAGTCCTTGGAGGGGCGGGATAGAAAAATATCGCGGACGAAACCGCCAACTGTATAGACCTCACGGCCCATCGACTCTGCGATCTCGCCTATCGTTTTGAATACGGGATGTTTCAGATCTTCTTTAAGATTCATAAACAATAAAAATATGGCATCGTTAAGAGGAAGCGTACATTGCTTCCCCCTACAGAGAAGGGGCATAAGGCGGAACCGTGGTGCGGCTCTCCTTATGCCCCTATTTATATTAACCGGAAATATCCGGTTTTATTTCACAAGCAGTTTGGAAACGTGTGGGAGTTATTTCACAAGAACTTTTGTGACCTTGTTGCCCTGACGCTTGATGAAGATACCCTCGGAGGGGTTGATCACGCGTACACCCTGAAGGTTGTAGTATTCTACGGCAGCGTCGTTATNCTCGATCTCGGCAACACCGGTGTTGCGGTCGCCTTTCACAACCATGTTTCTTACCTCCCAAGTGCCACTAAGCTCTTCGGTAGAGGTATAATAGAAGCCGAGCTGAATCTTCTTGCCGTCGAAAGCGGAGAGGCTGAGCTCATCAGTGTTGACGAATGTCCAGCTGTTTCCTGCGGGGAGTGCGTCGGGGTTGAGGTTCTCATCCCATTCACCCTCTGCCTCGCGAACCCAGATAGAGGTCATNGAAGAGAAGGTCTCAGTGTCGCCGAAGTAGTTGGCTGCCTGTTCGAAAGCTACGGTGCAGTTTTCGTAACCTGAGAGGTCGAATACGGGGGAGATAGCCCAAGCCTTTGTGGCGTGGTTTCCACCTGCGAAGAAACCGGTGGCCTTGATGCCATAGTTGCCTGCCCAGCTCCATACATAGCTATCCTCGGGCACCTCGATATTCTCATAAGTCCAGCCCTCGTCGTTGTCTAAGAGACCGCTGTAGATCACGATGCCTGTCTCGGGAGGTGTCACTAAACCTTTAAGCTCGAAAGCTATCGGCTGAATCTGGATATTGGGTGTGAAGTAACCTATTACGGCTGTCACCTCATATTCACCGGCGGGATATGAAGCCAGATTGAACTGATTGCGGAACGTCATCGAGAGATCGCCGTCAGTGCCTGTGTAGTTGGAGCGGGCGGCAGGGGTATCCTCAGCAAATGTCACGGAGGAGATCTTCACCACGCGGTTGAGGTCGGCCTCGGTGATGTCGGCGAGTGCAACTGTGGGATACTCTACGTTTACGGTAGAGCTTACTTCGGGAAGAGTGTAGTCGGCNACAGGCTTCAGCTCGGGNAGNCCACCGTAGGGGGAGTAGTTGACCACCATACCCGGGGCGATCACATCACCGGTGGAGTAGGGGGTAGAGCCGTAGATGAGGGTAGCTGTGGTGCCGTCGGTNGCAAATACATTAATACCATTCACATAGGTGACTGTCATCGGGAAGTCGGCCTTGATGGGTAGAGAGTTGTCGTCGGCGCCGAGGGCATAGATCTCGGCGATAGATGATGCTGTGGCGAGATCCGGATTTACAGGTGTCTCCTGCTCACCGACTCCTGTCACGACAATGCTCGAAATCTGCACGTTGGGATTGGTGGAACCATCCTTCTGAGAGGGTATAGAGAGGGTGATCTCATTGATGATCTGGTCTGTAGCCGGGCGTGTCCATGTGAATTTGCTACCGTTGTAGGTGATGGTGCCCCCTCCATTGACGGTGATCGGATTGTTGGCCGACACACCCTTGAGGCTCTTGCAGGTGAATTCGATGCTGCAGAGATCTACGTCGGGGTTGGAGATCTGGAGAGTGTTGCTGAGATACACGCGGATTGTGGCGTTGCTTCCGGTGTAGTAGGCGGGAATCTGGCTTGANTTCTCATTCCCTCCGGAGGTGGTGGTGAAGGTGAAGTCGCCTACCTTGAGCGACTCAAGCGGCTGGTAGTGCTCGCCGGCGTTGCCGCTGGCCTCTACATAAGTGCCCTGGATATCATAGGCATCGGCCATTGAGAGAGTCACTTCAGCGTTCACTGCTACTGTAGCCAAAGCGGCTGCGGAAAGTGTCAGGAAAAGTTTTTTCATAAATGGTTTTAGTTATTGTTAGGATATAAAAAATACGANGTGAATCCTGAGTAATGGCTNCTCCGGAATTCACATCGTAAAGATACTATCTTTTATTGTAACTACAAAATTTTGGAATAAAAATCCTTAAAAAAGTTTATATTCTCTNTTTNAGNAGCAAAATGCCGTAATCANGTANTTNNCGTGNCNGTTTNTNTCANGCTCAGAGTTCCTGGATNTCGTCGGGGAAGACGGTGAGNGGACGCAACCCCTCGGNGGTGACGACATAGGTGTTCTCGATGCCTACNGCNCCTACATGGGGAATCACGAATTTAGGCTCAAGAGCTATGGTCATGTTCTCAAGCAGATGGTCTTTGCTGCGCGCTGTCACCACAGGCATCTCGTTGAGCTCGATACCCACACCATGGCCGATGAAGCTGGCTTGCTGGCGATGTCCCATGAAATAGGCTTTCAGACCCTCACCCTCCACAATNTCCATAGCCTTGTGATAGAGCGAAGCTACCGGAGTGCCCGGCACACCCATCTTCTCACATTCCCGCAGGATATTGATGGAGCATTGATGTGCTTTCTGCGCCAGTTTGGGAATCTCTCCAATGGCCCACACCCTCGTCATGTCGGTCTGATAACCGTTGAATGAGCCGTTCATATCCACCATGATTGTCTCNCCGGGTTTCAGGGTAGTGCCGTTGGCCCCTTCCGGCAGAGAGGGGTCTACTCCGGAGCCTCCCATAGTGAAGTCGAACGGACTCGGATTGTCGGCATTGTCGCCTGCCACCACCGACCCCAGATTTATATCCATGAGATTGCCGGAGGTGCGCACATACCCCAGACATCCCTCCAGACGTAGAATCCGCTCGATCTCTATCTGAAACTCCAGATCGGTCATATTCTCCTTGTAGCAGCGGGTGATGCGTCGGTAAGCCTCCGACTGATGTATGCCATCCTCACGCATGCGGTCAAGCTCCCAGGGAGTCTTTACCATGCGGGCTTTCCGGAGAGGTGCCGAGCCATTCATCACTTTTGCTTCGGGGAAGAGGGCTTTAAGACGCTCAACATCCGAATAGGAGAGATCATCCATCTCGTAGCCTACGGATGCGGGGAGTTTCATTCCGGCTTTCTCAAGTTCCGCCGGAATATTCTCCGGTTTGCGGATAGTGATTATGTCGGTGGATGCCTCGAAAATATCAGGTTTTATCACAAACCATATGGGATCGGCATCAAGAGTTATATAGACATATCCTTTGAACACGCGCCCTGTGGTGTAGTAGAGATTGGTGCCCGTGGCAACTATGAGGGCATGCATCCCCATCTCTTTCATATGACGGCGCACGGAGTCGAGACGCATATTGATATCTTCGCGCAGATCCGGGTTTATCAGTTTCATAGTAATAATGATTAATATTCCGTCCCACAGTCAGAGGTGACCGACGGGACCGGTTTGGGTTATAAATTTCAGAATACTATCACCCCGATGGCATTGATGCCGGAGGTGACGGAATCGGGGAGGGGAGACGACAGGGAGATGGTGTAGCCTTCGGGCACACGCATCCCGCGCCGTATGGTATCGGTCACTTCATATATCCCGAAATTCCCTTTCCCCACGGGCTCTCCATACTTGTCAAAGAGTGGTATCGTGACGGTGAGGGAGTCGGGATTGTCATGAAGCAGTGATATCTCCTCCACATTAATAATAACATCGCGGGCCTTGCAACGGTTTGTATATCTTATGGCGACCGCTACGTCGTGAGTTCCCGAAAGGAGTGTGACGGAATCTTCGGCAAGGGGATTAAATTCAAATTCCCAACCCAAGGGTATGCCTTGGGCGGGAATATGTTCGAAGCCTGAATATTCGGGTGCCGACTTTTCATCGCAGCCGGGGATGGCTACGGGGAAAGCGAAAAGGATAAGGGCCGGGAGGATCTTCATGACTTTTGCTCACCCTCCTTGTGGTCGGCGGGATTATGAGGTTTCCTCTTCTTCTGACCCTGCTGATTGTTGGGACGCTGACCTTGCTGGTTGTTGGGGCGCTGACCCTGTCTGTTCTTCTGNCCCTGCTGCCCTTGCTGAGGGGGCTGAGGCTGACGCTGCCGTTGCTGGGGCTGATTTTTCTGGCGTTGTCCTTGCTGAGGCTGCTGACGTTGCTGTCCTTGCTGGGGTTGCTGCTGACGTGGCTGCCCCTGCTGGGGTTGCTGAGAAGACTTCTGTTTCCTCTTTTTCTTCTTGTTCTTGTCAAAGCGGGTGAGGCTGTCCTGCCCGATGATGTCGCCATATTCCTTCGGTTCCTCCTCAGTAACGGCATCGTCGAGAGCATCTACCTTTATACCCTGCTTATTGAGGGCGATTATCTCGAAAGCCCTGGCCGCGTCGATAGTGACGAGGTTGGCCGGAATGCTCTTGTCGGTGGAGTATGTCACCTTCCTCGCAAGTGTGTCGGCCTTGAAGAAGAAGTAGGTGGTCTCCTTTGTCTCAAGCACAAAATCTTTCGGCGGAAGCTGTTTCTGCGCCTCGGCATATGAGTCTACCTCGAAGTTGAGGCAGCATTTAAGCTTGGCGCATTGTCCCGCGAGCTTCTGGGGATTCATCGAGAGGTCCTGCAGACGTGCGCTGCCGGTGCCGACGGAGACGAATTTCCCCATCCACGAAGAGCAGCATAGCGGACGTCCGCAAGGGCCGATACCGCCGATGCGGCCTGCCTCCTGGCGCGCCCCGATCTGTTTCATCTCGATGCGCACCTTGAAGGTGTCGGCCAGAATGCGTATCAGTTTTCTGAAGTCGACACGTTCGTCGGCTATGTAGTAGAAGATAGCTTTCCCGCCATCCCCCTGATATTCCACATCTCCGATCTTCATGGCGAGGCCGAGCTCCTCGGCTATCACCCTCGACTTTATCATTGTGGCGTGTTCCTTGGCGCGAGCCTCCTCGAATTTTTCGATATCGGAGGGGCGGGCTATGCGGAACACCTTTTTCATGTCGGCCGTATTCTTCACTCCCGCCTTCTTCATCTGGAGGGCTACGAGCGGCCCCGTGAGGGTTACGCGCCCGATATCATGTCCCGGCGAGGCCTCCACGGCCACGATGTCGCCGATCTTCAGAGGCAATGCCGAGGGATTGGAGTAGAAGCCTACGCGTGTGTTCTTGAAGAGCACCTCCACCACTCCGGCGGGGTCGGTGCCCGGAATATCCTTCAGCCAGTCGGTGGCAAGAAGCTTCCCGCGTGGCTCCCGCCGCGCACAGCCGACACAAGCGGCCGACTTGCGGCACTGAGGACACGCACTCGAGAACACATCTCTGCTTTTATCCTCCGTCTTCAGTTTCTCTTCCATATTGACGTCTCTTTCAGTTCAAACTCCGGAAGAGTGTTATTTCGCGAAGGCTACAGCACGGGTTTCACGTATGACCGTAATCTTCACCTGGCCGGGATAGGTCATCTCATCCTGAATCTTGCGTGCTATCTCGTTGGAGAGTTTATCGGTCTCCTCATCTGTAATCTTGTCGGCACCCACTATCACGCGCAATTCGCGGCCCGCCTGGATGGCATAGGTCTTGAGCACTCCGGGATAGGAGAGGGCAATCTGCTCAAGGTCGTTGAGACGCTTGATATATGCCTCCACAATCTCACGGCGTGCGCCGGGACGTGCGCCTGAAATTGCGTCGCATACCTGCACTATGGGGGCGAGGAGGGATGTCTGCTCCACTTCGTCGTGGTGTGCTCCGATGGCATTGCATATCTCCGGTTTCTCCTTGAATTTCTCCGCCAGTTTCATTCCGAGGAGTGCGTGCGGCAGTTCCGGCTCGTCGTCAGGCACCTTACCGATATCGTGGAGGAGTCCGGCGCGACGTGCCTTCTTGGGGTTAAGACCAAGCTCCGAAGCCATGACTGCGCAGAGGTTGGCTGTCTCGCGAGAGTGCTGAAGAAGGTTCTGGCCGTATGATGAACGGTATTTCATCTTTCCGACCATACGGATAAGTTCGGGGTGAAGACCATGGATGCCGAGGTCGATAGCGGTGCGTTTGCCGGTCTCGATGATCTCCTCTTCCACCTGCTTGCGCACCTTAGCCACCACCTCCTCGATACGTGCGGGGTGGATACGTCCATCCACCACGAGCTGATGGAGCGCGAGACGCGCTATCTCGCGGCGCACGGGGTCGAAGCCGGAGAGAACGATTGCCTCGGGGGTATCATCTACGATAATCTCCACACCTGTGGCTGCCTCAAGGGCACGGATATTTCTACCCTCGCGTCCGATGATACGCCCCTTGATCTCATCGTTGTCGATGTGGAACACTGTCACTGAATTCTCAACGGCGGTCTCGGTAGCNACCCGCTGAATGGACTGTATCACAATCTTCTTGGCCTCTTTCGAGGCTGTGAGCTTGGCATCGTCCATGATGTCGTTGATATACCCTGCGGCTGCGGTCTTGGCCTCATCCTTCAGGCTCTCCACGAGTTTTTCACGAGCCTCTTCGGCTGAGAGACCCGACACCCTCTCGAGCTCCTCCTGAGCCTGACGGTGGAGATGCTCCACCTGGTCGTGGCGAGAGTTGATGGCTGCCTCGCGGGCATCGAGCTGTGATTTCGAGTTGTCGATCTCCTTCTTGCGGCGGGCGAGTTCACCCTGCTGCTGATTGAGCTGCTGTTCCTTCTGACGGGCACGGTTTTCTGAAGCCTGGGCTTTCTGCACTTTCTGAGTGGCGGTGCGCTCCGCGTCGGCGAGAATCTTCATCTCCTCCTCTTTAGCCTGGAGAATTTTCTTCTCCTTGATTACGTCGGCTTCCCTCTTTGCATCCTCAAGGATGAGGTTGGCTGAAGATCGGGCATTGCGCTTTGCCATGAAAAGCGCGGCGGCATAGCCGCACGCAGCCGCGCCGATGGCTATAATTATCCATATCGCTGTTTCCATATTTACTATAAGTTTCTGTTGTTGTTAAGGTATGTGTTTAAAAGTTAGTGACAAAAAAATCAGCCGGCCACCGTATGTCGCGGTCTCCGGCTGTTATAAGGTTTGAAAATGGGGGAATCGAGACAGACAAAAACGGCCGTTCCGCAAGGGGGCGGGCGTTTATCAATCGGCGTCTTTGGCGGGACGCGCAGCCTTTTCGCTCAGATAGGAGTCGATCAGCGACAGAGATTCCTCTGCGGCCGTCGAGGCTTTCTCATACCGTTCAAGCAGATCCTGATAGAAATATGCGAACTGGTAGGCCACCATGGCCAAAATAGCCTGGTTGGTGCGGGTAGGCCAGCGGAGACGCCACTTGTCGAAAAGATCGTCGGCGGCTTTCTCAGCATCGCGGACTGCATCCTGCCGGTTGAAATCGACGGAAAGGGATATATGCTCTCCGCCTATATTGATAGTCATCTTGACTTTGTCGGTTTCGTTCATCGTCATTCCTCCTTTAGCATGGAGATACAGTTGTCGATGGTACGTATCAATCTGGCTATGTGGCGGCGCGTGCTGATGATGGAATCGGGCGACGACGCGAGCCTGTGGCTCATCGTCAGGAATTCCGCATCCGTCCGCGCTATGTCGAGCTCCCGCTTTTTCTCTTCAAGCTCCTGCTGAAGGTCTTCTTTCTCATGTTCGAGCACTTCTATGCGTGCCATGAGATTCCGGTTGAGCTCTCCCATTCGGACAATCCTTTCATTCAGATTTTGTAGAAGAGTGGTTAACGGGACTGCCATCACTGCCTAATTTTTTACAAAAGTAACATCTTTGTCTGAATCTACCAAATTATATCGGGTGTTTTTAAAACGTTTTATATCTATCCCCGCGATTTGTTCCCTCCGGACCGCGACACGTCAATACCAGTTGATGCCGTTGGTGTTCGACGACCGCTTGTCATACTTGAGGTCCTTGAGCAGCGACGATTTCACGGAGATATGGAAGTTGTAGGATTTGTAGGGACCGAACGGCACCATCGAGGCCGACATCGTGAAGCAGTGGAGGTCGCGGGAGATGGAGCAGTTCATATACGCTATCTTCTTCAGGTCGAAGTTATAGGAGGCCGAGAAGGAGAAGTTCCAGTTGGTGGTGGGGCGTATGTTGCCGGAGAAGGAGAGGTTCTGGGTCCACTTCCCTTTGTATTCGAGCTTGTTGTAGTCGAAGGCACCGTAGCCGTAGTTGACGGAGTAGTTGAAGGTCAGGCTCCACGGACATTCCCATTTGGCATATCCGTCGGCATCGGCTGTGGCTGCCTCCTCCCTTGCCTCGCGGCGGCGGCGACGGCGCAGCTCGCCGTAGTCGTCGAATTCACTCGCCTCCGAGCCGTCATCTCCGTCATATGGGGCGTCGCTGTCGGGATTGCTGTCGGCCACACTCTTGTCGGTATCTTTCTTTTTCTTGAAGGTCTGGTTGTTGAAGGTGTAGGAGAAGGAGGTGCCGGTCGACGACAGACGGGCAAGTCCTTTNCCGGCCTGAAGACGGGTGCGGTTTACCTTCACCGGTGAGCCCGAAGGGGAGAGGGCGTAGGTGTAGGGGTCCCAGGTGGCGGAGAGGTTGAGGTTGAAATTCTTCACGAGCCTCAGAAGGATCGAGGTGTTGATGTTGCTCCAGTTCATGGAGTCGGCCGCGAAGTTGTAGCTCTGGCTCACCGAGAAGTTCTCGATCAGCGAAATCTTCTTTATACCGGTGGAGTCGGCGTCGCTCTTCACCTTCATCTCGAGGTTGTTGGCGAGATTGAGTGAGACGACTCCCGATTTACCCTGCGATGTGCCTCCGAACACGCCGTGGGAGAAGTAGCTGTATCGCTTGGTCTGCGGCAGACCCTGATTGTCGATATAGCTGTAGCTTCCCCAGCCGCCCCACATAGGGTCGCTGAAGTCGGGTGAGGCCGAGAAGGAGACGGTGGGGGTGAGCACGTGGCGAATCATCTGCACCTTGTCGCCGAAAATCTTCAGCGGTTTCCAGAATCCGTAGATCTTGGTATCAAACGAGAGAGATGCGTTGAAATCGAAGAGGTTGTAGAAGCCGTAGGTGGTGTCCATCACCTCCCGCGATGCCTGGGTGTCCCACTGTCGCTTTATCTTGGAGGTGTACATACGGTCGTTCATCGAGATCGAGGGGGAGATGTTGAGGTATTTTAAGATGGAGAAGGTAGCCGACACGGGCAACGAGTGACGCATACCGTTGCGCCAGTCCTTGATCAGGCTCTTCTTGAGAAACTGGTCCTGGTTGGCGGTCAGAGAGTTCTGGAACTGTCCGGANTAGGAGAGACGTATCTTCTCATACCATCTCTCACCACCCACCGATTTCTTCCGCTTGAAGGGGGTCACCTGCGAGAGGGTGACGTTGAGGTTGGGAAAGGATACCGACACGGTGGAGTCCTGTGTGCGCTGCGACACATTGGCCGTAGTCGAGAGGCTCCACTTTGTCCCCGGGAAGCGGTAGGTCATGTTGACGGTAGATGATTTGGTGTTCTCCGTAAACGATGAGTTGTAATAAGAGTTGAGGTCGTTGCGCGTATAGCCGGATGTCGTGAAGTTGACCGACGCCGAGAAGTTCATGTTCGGGTTGGCCTTGGCATCCTGCGAATGGCTCCAGATCACCTGGAAGTTGTTTTGTTTCGAATAGTCGGGACTCCCTTTCTCTCCATATATGGTTGTGATGTAGGAGAAGTCGAAATTACCACGGAATTTGTAGCGCTTCACATATGAGGTGTGGCCCGACACTCCCCAGGAGCCTTTGGTGTAGATCTCTCCGCGCAGGGCGAGGTCGACATAATCCGAGATGGCGAAGTAATAGCCGCCGTCGCGAAGATAGAANCCTCGGTTGTAGTCGTCGCCGAAGGTGGGGAAGATTATGCCGCTGGAATAGTCTTTCGTAAAGGGGAAATAGCCGAAGGGGAGGGCTATCGGGAGAGGAACGTCGGCGAGCACCATATACACGGGGCCTGTGACGATATTCTTACCCGGCTCCATCCTTCCTCGGGTGACATTGAAATAGAAGTGAGGATGGTCGTGGTCGTCGCAGGTGGTGTATTTACCATCCTGGATGAAAAAGGATCCATCTTCCATCTTCTTTGAGGCGCCTCCCGTGAGGTATCCCTCACCCTGCTCGGTGATGACGTCGGTGATGTAGCCTCTCTGGGTCTTGAAGTTGTAGCTCATCTGCTTCGACTCATACTCGTCGCCTCCATCCTGAAACACGGGGTTGCCTATGATCTGGCCGGTGGAGTCGGGAGCTCCCACTGCGTAGACCGTACTTTTGTCAAGCTCCATGCGGATCTCCTGGGCGTTGAGCTTGAAGGAGCCATATTCCACCTGCGACTCTCCGTAGAGATAGGTGTTGTTCTGGCCAATCATCACGAGCGAATCCTTGGCGTCGAACGTGACGGCCGTCTCGAGGTCGGCTTTCTCACGGTTGATGCGTGACAGTATGCGGCGCGACGTATCCTGCGGCACCTCCTCATATCCTTCACCCATGTTGAAGTAGTCGGTGGTGTCTGAATCAAGCTCGTTCAAGTCGGCATGCCGGCCGGTGGTGTCGGGATACAGCGGGGGCATGACTGCCGATGAGTCGGCAGTCGGCTCCGGAAGTCGCGCCCCTTGGGCCTGCGGCTGTTCCGAACGTGCGGCAATCATGGAGCCGATTGCGGCTAAAGCCGATATGTATAGGAATGTTCGCCTCAATTGATGCAATAGTCAGCTATTGAAATTTTATAAAAAACGGATATGAGCCGCGACTTCCGTCGGGCTGCTGATGGAATCTCCCGGCAGAGAGGGTCAGCCGAACAGCCGGTGGAGCTCCTGAAACCTCGACAGTGAGTCGGGACCGAAGCGCTCCATCTGGCCAATCACTTTTTCTAACGGTTTTTCCTCCCTGAGATTGCCTGATTTGGAGAAGAACTTGTCGGCATAGCAGATCACTTTCTCCTCTATCGAAACCGGGAGCATGTCGCGGCGGGGGAGGGGGAGGTCCTGACGAATGATATCGTCAACTGAAAGGCCGGAGCCTGTATGACGCTCACACACAAGGGCATGGCGTGGCAGAGAAAGCTCCTCAAGCATCTTGCGCCCCTCCACACCATGACAGATATAGGGGAGCGATCCATAGCAATGAATCGAAGGGGCGTCGCATCTCACCACTCCTATGTCGTGGAGCAGNGCCGCCTCCCTCACGAATTCAAGGTCGGCCTCGATCCCTCGCTTACGCAGACAATCNAGCGCCTTGCCGGCGACACATTCCGAATGTATGGCCACCGTCNCAAGGAGCTCGTTGTTGTCGTTATAGAAAAGATTGAAAATCTTAGCGATATCCATTTTAATCATCAGCGGTTGCAGGTAGNTCTTCCTCCGGCGAATCTCAGTCGAGAATCTCTACCCATCCGTGTGTGTCAGGCTCGTCGCCAAGCTGGATGCTGCGGAGCTTGTTGTAAAGAAGNGTNGTGACGGGGCCTACCGTGCCGTCGGCCGAGATTACGAATTTATCACCTGTGTCAAGGTCGTGGATCTCGGATATGGGGGAGCAGACTGCCGCCGTGCCGCANGCNCCGANCTCCTCGAATGTGGGGATCTCCTCATAGGGCACATGACGCTCCTCTACCTTCATCCCGAGGTCGAGCGCTATCTGGCGGAGGCTCTTGTTGGTGATGGAGGGGAGGATAGANTCNCTGGCGGGGGTGATGTAGGTGTTGTCGCGGATGGCGAAGAAGTTGGCGGCNCCACATTCATCGATATATTTCTTCTCTTTGGGGTCGAGATAGAGCATTACGGAATAGCCGAGCTCGTGAGCTTTCTCACCGGCTACAAGGCTCGCGCCGTAGTTGCCACCTACCTTGATAGCACCGGTCCCTTTGGGAGCTACACGGTCGTATTCGCGGCTCAGACATACCTTTGTAGGCTTGAAACCCTCCTTGAANTAGGGNCCGACGGGGGTGACGAGCATGATCACCATATATTCCTTCGAGGGGCTCACACCTACTCTCGGGGAGATACCTATCTCAAGCGGGCGGATATAGAGGGATGCTCCGGTGCCGTAGGGGGGCACGAAGCGTTCGTTGAGCTTCACCACCTTGCGCACCATCTCGCAGAAGATCTCTTCGGGGAGCGGCTGCATCTTGACACCTTCGGCCGANTTTATGAAACGCCGGGCGTTCTCATCCATGCGGAATACACGTATCTTGCCATCTTTTCCGCGGAATGCCTTCAGACCCTCAAACGATTCCTGNCCGTAGTGGAGGCAGGAGGCGGCTATGTGGAGGGGTATGTATTCAGAATCCGATACCTCGATCTCACCCCACTTGCCGTCTTTGTAGGTGCATCTCACGTTGTAGTCGGTCTTCATGTAGCTGAAGGAGAGGTTGCTCCAGTCGATTTCGGTCTCTTTCATTTCAACTTGTTTTAGATTTGTGAAAAAAGCGGGGAGAGCTCAGATAGCCACTTTGCAGGTGAGTTCTCCTACCTTGATTATATATACTCCATGCGCTCCGACGGAAAGCTGCGACACTCCCGCCGGAAGGGTCTCCGACGATACAAGGCGTCCGAGAATGGTGAATACCTTTATCTGCACCGGTTGCGAAGATCTCACGATTATGGTTGCCGGTGCTGTCATGATCTCCAGCTCCTGCTCCTTTACGATCGATTTCGCTTCGGTCACTTCCGACTTCACAGACTCCCAACCCCCGGCGCCGGCTGCACAGATAGGTGTCTGGCATAGGAGCAGGAGGCCTGTGAGGGCTATATGGAGACGGGCTTTCTTCATTTTGAAAGGTATATTGAAGTATTTGGGTGTAAAATTACAAAAAAAAATGGAAAAGCCGAAGCTTTTCCATTTTTATATGATGAAGTTGATGAAACAATTTCGATTTTTTTACTGTTGACGCGTTTCAGTCGTGTCAACGGCGGGAAAATCTCAATTATTTACCCTCTTTCTGCATCTGCTCCTTGAGAGCCTGGAGTGCGCCGAGGTCGCCGAGAGTTGTCTTCTCGATCTGCGGTGCGGCTACGCTCTCCTCCTCACGACGGGGCTTCTTGTTGGCCTGACGTGCGGGACGGCTCTCTGCCTTGTTGGCATCCTCAGCGATACGGCTGTGGGAGAGGATGATGCGCTTGCTGTCTTTGTTGAACTCAATCACCTTGAAGTTGAGCTTCTCGTCGAGTTTGGCCTGAGTGCCATCCTCTTTCACGAGATGCTTCGGAGTGGCGAAGCCCTCTACACCATATTCGAGAGAGATAACGGCGCCCTTGTCGATAACCTCAGTGATTGTACCCTCATGGATAGAGCCTACAGTGAAGATAGTCTCAAATACATCCCAAGGATTCTCCTCGAGCTGCTTGTGGCCGAGAGAGAGACGACGGTTCTCCTTGTCGATCTCGAGCACCTGAACCTCGATGTCGTTGCCCACCTGAGTGAACTCCGAGGGGTGTTTGATCTTCTTGGTCCAGGAGAGGTCGGAGATGTGGATGAGGCCGTCAACGCCCTCCTCGAGCTCTACGAACACACCGAAGTTGGTGAAGTTGCGCACCTTGGCAGTGTGGCGAGAGCCGATAGCGTATTTCTCCTCGATGTTCTCCCAGGGATCCTTCTTGAGCTGCTTGATGCCGAGGCTCATCTTGCGGTCCTCACGGTCGAGTGTGAGCACCACTGCCTCAACCTCGTCGCCTACCTTCAGGAAGTCCTGAGCGCTGCGGAGGTGCTGGCTCCATGACATCTCTGATACGTGGATCAGACCCTCTACGCCGGGCTGTACCTCTACGAAAGCACCGTAGTCGGCCATTACCACTACGCGGCCCTTGATGTGGTCGCCAACTTTGACAGTCTGGTCGAGCGCATCCCAGGGATGGGGGAGAAGCTGCTTGACGCCGAGGGCGATACGCTTCTTCTCGTTGTCGAAGTCGAGGATAACGACCTTGATATCCTGGTCGAGCTCCACAACCTCGCGGGGATCGGATACACGGCCCCAGGAGAGGTCGGTGATGTGAACGAGACCGTCCACGCCGCCAAGATCCACGAATACACCGTAAGGTGTGATGTTCTTGACTTTCCCTTCGAGCACCTGACCCTTCTCCAGCTTGGAGATGATCTCGCGCTTCTGAGCCTCGAGCTCGGCCTCGATGAGGGCTTTGTGTGATACGACAACGTTCTTATATTCCTGGTTGATCTTTACAACCTTGAATTCCATAGTCTTGTCGACGAATACATCGTAGTCGCGGATGGCACGTACGTCGATCTGCGAACCGGGAAGGAAGGCCTCGATGCCGAATACATCGACGATCATGCCGCCTTTGGTGCGTGATTTGACATAGCCTTTGATGATCTCGTCGTTCTCAAGAGCCTTGTTGACACGATCCCAGCTGCGGGTCTGGCACGCCTTCTTGTGTGAAAGACGGAGCTGGCCGTTCTTGTCCTCAAGAGCCTCGATGAATACCTCTACCTCATCGCCTACCTTAAGGTCGGGATTGTAGCGGAATTCTGAAACGGGGATGATGGCGTCTGACTTCATGCCGATGTCGACACGAACTTCACGTTTTGAGATGGATTTTACCACGCCGGTCACCACTTCATTGTCTTTAGCTGTCTTAAGAGACTCGTCGTAGGTGTTTACAAGCTCCTCGCGGCTCTTCGAACCAGCTGTTTCGCCGTTTGCATAGGCATCCCAATCGAAATCTTCAATCGGGGTTTGAACTTTAGATTCAGTCATTAAAAGTTAATA